>JBMOHR010000392.1:0-2603 GCA_049317745.1 Ignavibacteria bacterium | reverse complement strand
GCGGATTTCTTTCGAGCCCTGCAGAAACTGGAATGTAAGCATTCCGTTTTCAAGTTTATAGAAAGCATTGTTAACGTCATCTGATTTCAGGTACTCAAAGAATGCAGTGTAAGAATTAAGATATTCCTTCTCTGCGTACAGTTTATCACATTCACTCCATTTGTCAATCTTTGCTTTTGGTTTGAATGCATCTGTAAATCTGCCGAATGTTATACTCATATAGTTTTAAATATTTTTTATGCAATATATCGTTAATTAGAATAAATCAAAATTCAAAAAACATAAATTATTACTTAAACAGAATCTTCCGAAACTGATGATAATATAATCAGTTAAACCGAAATTTAATTCTTCTAACCTCTTATCTTTGTTTCGTGAATTTAGCGGGAGAAGCTCTTTTCTCTTATTTAATTCTTATAAGTATTTTCATCCTTCTTTAATTCTCGTAATTAGTGGATATCTTTTCTCTTATCTTGTCTTTCTTCCGCCGCTGACACAGTTTTTACTCGCAGTAGTCTATAATAAAAAAGCCGCTCTGTTGGGAGCGGCCTTTTCTTATAGGGAGGTAGTTTTGTCAAATATTCCCTAATGCAAAATTATTTTCGATTATTTTACAACTGCTATTCTCTTCGCAAATGTGTTAAGCGATGTTTCAAGCCTTACAATGTACACACTGCTTGCGAGTCCTTTAGATACCCAGTTTCTTTCGTATTCGCCTGCCTTTAAGTATTCATTCGCAATCTGCATCACTTCTCGTCCGAGTAAGTCGTAAATTCTTATTCTAGTGAAACCATCATTCTTAATCCTGAACTTGATTGTAACTTCAGGATTAAACGGATTAGGGTATAAATCAAGGAATTCATAACCATCAACTTTTACGACAGGATTCCCAATGCTTGTAGTTGTCCTGATTGGTAAGTAATCCACAAAACCAAGTACAGTACTGTCTGTCTGATGCATTATATGTGATTCAATCGAATCTATATTAATTGTACCCCAGTAATTATTCTCTGCACGTATCGTATCATTAGCAGATGCAAGAGTATTGTTAAACAAATCAAATATCTTGCCTGTATTACCGTTTCCATAAATAATATTCAATCCTTTATCTGTAGTATCAGGTGAAGTTAAATTACCAAGGTTTGGTTTGGCTGTATTCTGAATCGTTACACCCCAGAGATTCCAGCGAATTGTGTTTCTTGTACATATTACCGAAGATGATGTCCATGCACCTGAAAAACTTAAACCGCTGCCTCCCAAGGTTGGCAATCCTTGTGTGTTGTTGCTATCAATTATATTGTTATTCACATAAGCAGTTACGCCCCCGGTTATAGTAATACCGTACCTATTGTTTTTAATAATATTATTCTCGACTATCAAAGATGGAATTGAACCAATTGGGGAGAAAGCCATTGCACCTGCATTTGTAGATGCCCGTAGAAATGTATTTCCTCTTACAACTATCGGAGTAGGCCCACCAGCACCAATATTGATTTGAGGGTAATTACCATTTGCTGTACTGTTCCCGTAAATCAAATTATTAATAATACTCGGAGAAGAGGGAATGTTTGCCCCCGAACCTATAGCAGATCTGTAATTGCCATAAATCTTGCAGTTGGAAATTATCGGATTAGACTGATACATATAAACTGCACCACTGCGTGCTCCCGTTCCGGCATATGTATTATACCTGATTATTGAACTGTCCAGGACTGCATTGCTGTAAAAGAAGTATATTGAATTGCCGTGTTCAAATATCAGATTTCTCATTACAGATGCATCCGATAATGAATCAAGTCTTATTCCGACATATTTACTGTTCGTATCAATAGCCGTAAACTTCACTGAGTCGGGCGGATCGATAAGAAGTGTTCCGTAGACTGTAAAGAGCATTGCTGCCTGAAATTTTACGGTTGAATTGGTTCTTATTTTAAGTGTGTCTGAATTTGCAAGAAGTATATTCGTGTTGAAGAAATACTCTCCGCCGCTGAAAGTTACTGCACCTGCCGAATTTGCGACTAAACTGTCAAGGTTCCATGACTTGCCGCTGCCTGGTGTAATGTAATCCGCTGATGAAATGCTTGTGATGATGAATAGTAGAAATGCTAAATAAACTAATTTTTTCCTCATAAACTTAATACCTGTTTAAAGTTTTCGAAAATTTGATGCAATCTGATGATGATAATCAATAACCGATTTAATTCATAACAAATTAATGTTATTATCACTAACTTTATTAAATTAACAATTAAATGGCTAAAGTGTAATGCAAATTAAAATGAACGTACCGTACACAAGTCTGCCCGGGTATAACGACTTGTTTATAGATTACATAAATAATTACGATAAAGTTAGTAAGTTCTACGATTTCCCATTCGACTCACAGGGATTGTTTAATTCTATTATTACTAAAAAGGAATCCTATAATTCAGGTAAGGTCAGCAGACTCGAACTTGCAGAACTTCTTAAGACTCAGAATAAGTTTTTCAACTCAGGTGAATCTGCTTTCCTGAACATTGAGTTCCTGAAAGACCCTGATACTTTTGCTGTTGTTACAGGTCAGCAGATTGGTATGCTTACAGGAAATCTGTACACAATAATCA
>JBMOHR010000391.1:0-2606 GCA_049317745.1 Ignavibacteria bacterium | reverse complement strand
GCGGAATAAACATTCCAAGTGCAAATGCAAGTGATGGTACGCCTATCATAGTCAGAATTAATGACATGAAAGCTCCTGCTCCGTAAAGCATCCATGGTGCAGGTTTCCCTGACATCATAGGCTCGATTACTGCTGCCATTGCGTTTGCCTGAGGTGCTACAAGAGCGTTCTCACCTTTGAATCCGTATGTCTGATTTAAAACAATTATTACTCCGCCTACTGTTGCCGCCGATAGAACTGTTCCTAGAAACTTCCACGATTCCTGTTTGTAAGGTGAAGTCCCGAGCCAGTAACCTATTTTTAAGTCAGTGATAAAACCGCCTGCCATCGAAAGTGCTGTGCAGACTACACCACCGATAATCATTGCTGATATAATACCAACGTTACCGGTTAATCCGACTGACACCATAATAACTGAAGAGATAATCAAGGTCATTAATGTCATACCCGATACAGGGTTTGTTCCGACAATAGCTATTGCGTTTGCCGCAACTGTTGTAAACAGGAATGCAATAATCATTACTATCGCTAATCCCATAAATGCATATCCGACATTGTTAACAACACCAAACAAGAAGAATACGAAAATTACTATTGCGACGAGTAAAATACCGCCAACGATAATACCCATCGGTAAATCTCTTTGAGTTCTTAATACTTCTTTCGTAGTGTCGTGCTTGCCGAAGATTTCTTTTACTGCAAGACTGATTGCCGATTTAACAATCTTTGAAGAACGGATGATGCCGATAACACCTGCCATCGCAATACCGCCAATACCAATCGGTCTGACGTATGCTCTGAAGATTTCCTCTGCTGACATCGCACTCACAAGCTTCGTTATGTTTGCACCGATAGGAATTGTCATACCCGGAGCAAAATAATTTATTATCGGAATAATCATATACCATCCGATAAAAGAACCTGCACAGATTATCGCAGCATATTTTAAACCGACAATATATCCTAAACCAAGTACTGCTGAACCAACATTAATCTTGAAAATTAATTTGGTCTTATCTGCAAGCATATTTCCCGCTTCGAAAACACGTGTCGTGAAAACTTCACTCCACCATCCGAACGTTGCGATAATAAAATCATATATACCACCGATAAGTCCGCTGACTAAAAGTAACTTAGCCTGACTGCCGCCTTTTTCTCCCGATACTAAAACTTCTGTAGTGGCAGTTGCTTCAGGGAATGGATACTTACCGTGCATATCTGCAACGAAATATTTCCTGAACGGAATAAGAAACAAAATACCAAGAAAACCACCGAGTAACGATGATAAGAATACCTGATAAAACTGTACGTCAAGTCCGAGAATGTATAATGCAGGAATCGTAAAGATTGCTCCCGCAACTATTACGCCCGAACTGGCGCCTATAGATTGAATAATGACGTTCTCACCAAGTGCATTCTTTCTCTTTGTGATGAACGATACTCCGACTGCGATAATAGCAATCGGAATTGCCGCTTCGAAAACCTGTCCTATTTTTAATCCAAGGTAAGCTGCAGCAGCAGAGAAAATGATTGCCATAAGCAATCCCCATGATACAGACCAGAGGTTTACTTCAGGTACAATGCTGTGAGGTGACATTAACGGTACAAACTCTTCTCCCTCTCTTAGTTCCCGATATGCATTTTCCGGTAAACCTTTGACTCCGGTAGAGATGTGTTCTGACATAAACTGATATTTAAGTTAATGAAAAATATATTTTGACTTATCGTAAATTAATATCTATTTCTCAAAAATAAAAGATGTATTTTAGTGTATATCTTTTTGAAGGTCTCTGAAAGTAAATCTGGTACTCTCCAGGTTCTTACCTTTGCGCTCTTTCCGTCCTTTGCGGTAAAAAATCTCTTGCCCTTAAATTCGGGCTAATTATTGTTAATTCGTGACTGTCTCTTTCTTTTGTGCTTTGGAGTTTTGGTGGTAAATATCCTATACCAATTAATAGTTTGTCAACCTTTGCGCTCTTTCCGTCCTTTGCGGTAAAAAATCTCTTGTCCTTAAATTTGGGCTAATTATTGTTAATTCGTGCCTGTCTCTTTTGGGGCTTTAGTGTTTTGGTGGTAAATCTCTATCCCTCTATAAATTTCTTTGTCAGTGAAAATCAGTCAAAATCATTTCTTGTGCCATTTCTTTATTGCTTTGCTCCCATCCCCCCACATCTGTCCAAAATACTATGATAATATTTACAAATGTATTTATCTCTAAAAACCCCGAAGGGGTTTAATATGAATAACCCCCGGCGAAGCCGGGGGAAAGCACAAAAGCAATCCAACCCTGAAGGGGTTGAACACTTATGCATTCAGAATATTACAATAATTGAGATGAACCTTTCCAAGGGGTTGATTAATGAAACTCTGAATCTTCAATTGGGATTATTTAATATTTGCCATATTATTAATGTTTATTTTAGACTTTAAAATATTTTGGACAGCTGTGCATCCTCCCAAAACTTTCCCCATATTATTTCCGTATTATATATTATACAAATAAACTACTTTTAACTATGGAGTGAACTTTCAACTAAATTTATTTATATGCAAAAATTAAACTTAATTCTAATCGTATTTGTTCTTTTAACAGCATTAGTAGGATG
>JBMOHR010000390.1:0-2606 GCA_049317745.1 Ignavibacteria bacterium | reverse complement strand
AATCACTCAAACTGAAGTTTTCCCCGCCCTGATATGTATTTGTATTTTCCATTATAGTCTTCCTTTTGTTTTAATTTCTAATGTAAAAATATATTCAATGCCCTTTTCTATTGTCACGCACAGGTAAATCAATTGTCAAAATATTGTAAAAGAATGACTGAACTCAAACCTGTCGGCTTTCACTTCTTTTGGTTCTTTGCCGAAATATTCTTTATACAGCGGATATACTTTCTTTACTGCATGGTCTTTCTGGAAAACAGATAATTTAATCAGTATCAGGGATGATACCATTATGTTTATGGTTCTTCTTATAACATTGTCATAACCAAGTTGTGCTTTCACGAGTCTGTACACTCTTCTCAGTGTATTCTTCACAGAGTAGAATGATTCGTTCACGTTTCTGTAAGCATCGAATACTTCCTTTGGTGTAACTTTCTTCGGAATAATAACTAGATGGTCTCCTTCGTAATGTGAAAGTTCATCATCAACAATCCTACCTTCTTCACTCACAGTTTTATGAAATGCCGTACCCGGAATAGGTATCGACAGCGAAGTAAGTATTGCCGCAGGGTCAACGTCTTCAAGTTTATCAATGAGTGAATCATAGTATTCCTTTGTGTCTTCATCGAGTGCAAGCATCAGCCCAGCAAACACAAGTATTCCGCGCTTCTTTAACTTCAAAAATAATTCCTTGTACTCTTCCACCTTGTTCTGCTTCTTATGAACTGAGGCAAGACTCTGCTCGCTTATAGATTCCATTCCGATAAATGCCATCCTGCAGTTTGCCTCTGCAAGCAGGTCAACAAACTCATCGTCCTGCAGACAGTCAAAACTGAACTGCACTCCAAGTCCCCATAACTTTAACTTTGCTATTTCTTTAAGAAGTTCTTTTGCATATTTCCTGTCGCCTCCAAGATTGTTGTCGAGAAGCATCGCAAACTTTCTCTTATGAAACGGCAGTGATGACGCTGACTTCAAATCGTTTATGACATCTGCAACAGGTCTTTTTCTGTAAGGCATCGGAGTAATGTTCAGCTGACAGTAGCTGCACGTAAACGGACACCCTCTCGTTGCTTCAGTAACAACCGGCATTGCAAAGTCAGACTCAATAAGGTCATACCTCGGCGCAGGAATGCCTGCAAGAGATTTTAGCACTGGGGCTTTATAAGATTTCTCAAGCCTTCCGCTGACTGCATCGTAAACAACTTTCTCCCATATACCTTCTGCCTCGCCAATAACAGTTGAATTGAAATAAGGAATAACCTTATCAGGAAAGTTAGTTGCATACCTTCCTCCTGCAATAACAGTCTTTCCAAGTTCTCTGAACTTTCTGCTCACCTCTTTAGCGTGCTCAAAACAGTAATCCATAAAACTCAGCGCAACGATGTCAGCATCAGTGTTAAAATCTATAGGCCTTACCATTTCGTGCAGAAGTTCTATATCTACTATCGGCGGAGTAAGTCCCGCAAGCAGTGCTCCCGAAAGAGGGGGAGCAGGGCTCTTTGCAAAGTAGAACCTGTTTTCTCCTGCCAGGTTCTGAAACAATACTATTATTAAGAGTTTTTGCTTTTTCATTTTCTTTTCTCCTTAAAAACTAAAGATTTTAAAAAGTTCTTGTATGTATTCTTCTGTATTACCTTTTTTCTCTGAAAGTAAATTTCTTATTCTCGCAGAATCCGGATAGTAAGTTATTTCATCAGCGGCTAAGGAAATCTTTATCTCGCTGCAAACTGTTCCAATTCTTATCGGCCTCCATCCTATTGTTCCTGCCTCTTCCAGAAATGCATCGTTGTCTTTTTCGTTTACTGTAAACACGAGTTCAAACTCTCCGTGTTGTCCTGCAAGCATTATTAGAGGTGACTTATTAACAAGCGTTGCCATCTCAATTGATTCAGTGTCAATGTATTCTTCTGGCTTTGCTTCTATTATAAACCCCTTTTTATTAACCCTCATCAGTTGGTCAAGTGTTGTTATCACTCCGTCGCTTGTATCCATACAGCAGGTTGCATACTTCCGCATAATCTTTCCGTGTTGGATTCTTGACTCGGGCAGGTACTCAATACTTTTTCCAGTTTCATAAATCTTTGTTAATGCATAAGCACTTCCTCTTCCTGCATATCCCGAAATGTAAATAGTGTCTCCTTCGCTGCATCCATTTCTTGTGACTACCTTATCATCGTTTATCAGTCCGATTGCAGTTGCTCCGAATTGCCTTACAGATGAAAAGTTAGTATCACCGCCAAGTACACAAAACCCTGTTTCCTCGCAGGCATCGTTTATTCCTCTTTGAATTTCTGAGATGTATTCGGGCGTATCACTTTCTTTAAACGTCTCATTCAGAAGTAATCCCAGCGGTTCTGCACCAACAGCAGAAATGTCACTCGCGTTTACCATTACTGCCATCCAACCAATCTGGTATGGGTCGGTGTATAAACCTTTTTCTATCTCCTCTGAGATGACATCCGTTGTTATTGCCATTTTCAAAGATGTATTCGGTAAGCTAATTATTTCTGCATCGCTTTCGTTCAGTTTATTCACTTGCAGATTCGAGCGTTTAAAATTTCTGCAGAGTGTTTCCACAAAGTTGTTTTCTGATATGATGTTGT
>JBMOHR010000389.1:0-2608 GCA_049317745.1 Ignavibacteria bacterium | reverse complement strand
AAATCACCATTTAAAATGAATAGTCCTTTGCATAATATATTAAACGGAGTTACAAAATTGATATTTGTTAATGTTTGAAGTGCGCTTTTATCCTTAATAAAAAAAGTACAATTTGTATCGATTATGAAATCATTTCTAAGATTAAATTTCCAGAATTTGGACAATTCAATTTTGTTTATCTTATTAGAATCGTAGACGGTTAAATTGGCACTACCTTGTTCGTTCTCCCCTCCAAAAAGTCTTAATGTGGCAGAGGTGTCCGGAATATGATTATTATTTAATATAATTGGAATATTAATTTGATTAGACGATATTGAAAATAATTTGGGCTCCGATAAGTTTTTAATGTGACAATTAGAAAAGATTATTGAATCTGTTAATGCATTTGTTGAAATAGATAATGTTGTATAGCTCACTCTGTTGTCTTCAAACCCTGCTCCTTGAAAAATAATTCTTTTGGCAAGACTTCCATGTGCTTTAACCCCGTTTATTCCAATGCTGTTTTTTCCCGACTCCACTACTGTTCCCGCTTCTAGCGAATAGACGGCTTTGTTTTGTTGTTCGTGATAATAAACTGTGTCATGTAAATTTATTATATTATTAGTATCATTTTTTGAATAGATTACAAACGAATAATTTGGGGGTTCTTTAATTGAATAATCTATAGAAAAACTTACACCACTATTGCTTGTTTGTAATTGATTAATATTGCTAATTAATATACCTGTTCTCAAATTATAAGAAGAATATGTTCTGCTTGAATCAAGATTGTGATACATTTGCATTGTTTTGTAACCGTAGAAATGTTCAGAGGATGCAATATTGTAACAAAGATTATAATCTTCTAATGCGGGATTTGGTAATTTAAGTTTAAAATTCTTTTCAAGAAGAACGTCAGGGCAATTATTACCTGGGATATTGTTGTATGGTGAAAATTGCCAAATCAGTAATCCTCCCTTAAAGTTGGCTGTATCACCAGCAAAAAATATATTGTCATCAATTTTTCTGTCAAATCCAAGCTTACGTCTATTCTCTAAAACATAATATTCACCTGTTTGAAAGTCAGATGACGCAGATGGTTTTCCATAAATTGTAACAATTCCGCATTGTTTAGATGTTTCGATAGGTTGTAAATCATCAATGTCTTGATTTTTATTATAAGATATAGGATTTACCCAACCCTGTTGAATTTTAAAAATTGGATTAAAATGAGAAGGGCAGTCCCAATGTGTTGCACTTGAATTAGGATTCATTACGCAATATCTGCCTGAGTTTGTATGACCAAAATTAAAAGGTGGGTTATGTCCTATTTCATGAACTAAAATATGTAAACCATCCATTCTTGTTTGCTTATTATTTATATGGTCCAAGTCATTATTGAAGTTCAAATTCATCGATCTTGCGGTTAAATATTTTTGATGAGCCTCTCCCCCAATCGCGTTACTTCCACCCGCAAATATTATTATGATTTCCCCATTAAATCCAGCGGTATCAAATTCTATTTCTCCGATTGAATGTAAGTAGACTAATTCTGTAATTGCATCATTTGCTAATTCATCATGATTTGTTGTTGAATTTTGACTTAGAAAATACGAGTTTGTTCCATATTTTCTCTTTGGTAACATTATGCTTTTTATTAGTCGTCTTCCATTTAATAATGTATCTCTATTAATTATGCCATATGACCTTACAGAATCTCCAAGGAATTGGGAATGCGTAAGTGCTGGTGTAATTTGGATGTGATTGTTTGTAACCTCGTTGAAATAATCTTTTAAACTTCCGTAAGCAACTGCAGAGTGAGAATTGTAATCAGGGTGTTGGTTCCCCAAATAAGTTCCAGTTGAGAAAAGTAGATTCCATCTATCATAGTATGTGTATTTTGCAGGAATTAGTGTCATAACACCATTAATGCTGTCTATCCCAATCTCAGAGACGGCGTCAATATTTCATTTGTTTGGTACTATTTGGCTTAATTGAGAATTGTTAAAAACTTGTTCAACTCCATTCACTCTGCCATCCGGAAAATCAACAAAAATAACAGCTAATTTCAATTCCGTGGTTTCTCCAAACCCTGGTCTAAGGTAAAAGGGTACTGTTTTTGTTGAATCAATCCATGGTATTGTATTAGTGCCGCAAATTGAATTATCTGATTGGCATATAGATATATTAGATAATAATAGAAACGACAAAATAGCCACATAAAACGATTTCATTTATTCCTCCGAAATTTAATTATTAATAAATTTATTTAATTATTACTAATTTTTTGACTTCTTTAAACTCCTCGTTTGTGAATATTTTATAGAAATAAAGACCTGTTGATAAATTTATAGCATCTATTGAAAGACTGGTCACATAACTACCTGTGTTGTGAAAACCATTGACCAATATTGTAACTTCTTTTCCAAGAATATTATAAATTGAAATTCTTACAAATGCATTGCTTTCAATTCTATATGATATTTTTGTTAATCCATTAAATGGATTTGGGTAATTTTGTGACAACAAGCTCTTTTTACTTTTGATTTCGTTATTATAATGTACCGAACTTATTACACTATCTGGGTTAGTAAAAGAGATTATATTACAGAAAATATCACCGTTACCG
>JBMOHR010000388.1:0-2611 GCA_049317745.1 Ignavibacteria bacterium | reverse complement strand
TCGATGTTACATTCTTAACCTTAAAAAACTTTGTACTGTCCTGCGGCATTCTGACAATATTACTGAATGCACGGGCATTATCCTGAGCTCTCATATAAACACAAGTATTCCCTGCAACGAGTCCGCTGTCTTTCGTAAGGGTCATAATGTTTACATTTCCATTAAGAGGTTTGAAATGTAACGTATCATTAATTGAATACCAGTATTTTGAAATAGTTAAATCACCATCAGGGTCAGTACCAATCCATTTTAATGTTGCAATAGGAAATATTGTATCAGGTAAACTAACCGAAGGATCAAAAATCATAGAAGGAGCACTGTTTACAACGGGATAAAGGTTTGATGCTGGTGTCGGGTCTAAATTTCCTTTATCATCGACGGCCGCAACCCAAATTTTAAACAAACTATCCTGACCTGCAATAGAAAATATAAACGTACTGTCGTTCTTTGTTGTATAAGACCAGTTTAGCGAGTCAAAAGATATCTGAAATCCTACAACTATACCAGCAGGGCTGTCTCCCCACCAGGATATCTTTTTAACCGTTTTACCGGGTGCAAGAGTATCACCAGGCATTGAGAAAACCGACAGAAAAGTGTTTGGCGTCATCTTATCCTTAGGAACCGTAATAGGGTCACTGCAAGACGTAATGTAAATAAACCCTAAAACAAATAAGAATAATGCACTTAAATATTTAATCATTTTATTATGATATAATTTCTTCTTAAAATCAAATTTATAAGCTATCTTAAAAGCCACGAGAACAAATTTACCGGCATACATTTATGCCCGAATAAATCATTTCTCAGAAACCCTTTAATACTTCAATATGTAATATCCCCTTTACGAATATCGTATCGTAAAGGGGAATGTATAATAATTATTTTACTAACAACATCCTCTTTGTATCAGAGAATCTTGTACCCTTTGAACCGTCAGCTGTTAAGCGAATGAAATAAACACCACTTGCAAGGTCAGAGCCGTTGAAGTCAATCATAAAGCTTCCTGCATTCATATTTTCATTTACCAATTGTCTTACTTCCCTGCCCATAATATCATAAACTTTCACTGTTACCTTTGAAGACATCGGTAATGAGAAACTGATTCTTGTAGTTGGGTTAAACGGATTCGGGAAATTCTGATTCAGTTTAAAACTGCTTGCAACTTCAGTCGAAATCGTATTAATTCCAACAGGTGTAACTGTACCAAAGTCAGCATTCGTTCTCGGGCAGATTTTATAGTTTGTGAAAGCATAGTATAAAATTCCCTGTATGTATGAAATCGAATCATTCTTTGTTAATAATGTTTTTCCTGCTGTTACACCATCCCATTTGTTTGTGAATGTATGGTTTCCACCCGGAAGCATTACTCTTGCTTCGACGTTTGAATTATCAATTACTAAAAACTCACCAAAGTTTCTTCTGAAAGTTGTATCGATTAAAGGTTCAACCGTTGTACAGGCTGTTCCTCTGCTTGCGTTAACGCAGGTAATCCAAACAGGAGTGTTAATTCTAACAAGTACACTTTCCCATTTCTTAATAGATAAAGTACCGCCTGCTTTATTGTTTGCGAGTACAGAAGCTGTCAGGTTCTCAGGAGCCGGTAAAGGATTTCCTGAAGAAATTACCTGAACGTCAGATGGAGAAGAAGTCAAAATTGTATTAATACCGAATGAAGAAGTAACTGTCCCCCTCACTCTTACTCTCTGTCCTTTTACTAAATTATCTGTTGGAGGTCCGCTAATCCAGATACCACTGAATTGGCCTGTTCCATTCTGAATAATAACTCTTGGTGGTGCTGTTACCTGACCGCCCGGACATGTTGTACAGGCATAATTTCTGAAATCTGTCGTGTCAGCAGTAACGATACCTTCAACACCTCTTACTATTGCGCCTTCATATCCTGAACGTCCGCCATTGTTTACACAATACTGTACATCCTGAATCGATAAGGAATCACTTGCTTTAACAACGTAGAATAATTTTGAAATCGAAGTATCCGCAGGTAATAATCTTGTAAGACCCGAAGTATTTGTTGCACTGTAAAAATATTCTACTAAATCATTTAAAGGTCTTGGTGGTAATTTTGTTGCAAAAATATTTCCTGCAACGTTAGGCATTGCCTTGTTTATAAATGCACCGCCATTAATTCTGTAAACAACGTTTACGCCTGTAATAGTTGTTGTACTTGAAACTGTAACAGTTACATTAACACTATCAGTTGGTGTTGGTACACCGGGTGTTTTATTCGGACTTGAAAGCTGTGGTGGTACTCCGCCTAAACTTAAGTCATTCGGATAAATAGGAACTATAACGTATGGTAACTGATTTCCAAGAACACCTTCGTTATTACAATTAATAATTACACCTTTGATGTAATTAACTAATGTTCCCTGTGCTGGTATTGACCATGGTCTCAAAGTATCACTCGAAGGTGATGGTGATATTGAAAAGAAGTTTGAATAATCTCTGACATATAATTTGTTACCGTTTGCGTCAACAACACTGAAAGGCTGTCTGTTCACTAAACCGGGACCGACAGTGAGGTTTCTTAATTCAACATACATACCTTCATATTTTTCACCGCCTACATAATTAATAGAACCGCCAGCGT
>JBMOHR010000387.1:0-2632 GCA_049317745.1 Ignavibacteria bacterium | reverse complement strand
TAACAAAGGAATACTTTATTTTTTCTCCATTATTTTACTGTCGTGTGCATAGATCAAATATGAAATATCAAAGATAAAATATACATATCAAAGATTAAATATGTATAGAGTGTAAGATAAACTTCCAGGTTGATGCTGGTGCGATTTTTGTCATTCCCTTATGTTCTTAAAGGGAATCCATATTATTTAATAGTGACCCACCCCGTCTCCGTCTAAAGAACAGACGGAGCCACCCCTCCAAGGAGGGGATTCTTTTCTCTTTAACCATATTGTTTCAAACAAGAATGTTTGAACTACAGTTTTAATTCTTAATTCATAATTGCTCTTAAAGCTCTTTGCCTAAAAAAGCTCTGTGTACTCTGTGCGCTCTGTGGTAAAAGCTCTTGCTCTTAATTCATAATTGATAATTGCTCTCCTCACCTCTTCGGCATGCTCGACATAATCCCGTACAACTTATCATCCAGAGAAGCATTGATACTCTTAAGCCGGACGTTCATCGTATCCAGACTTGCCTTAACAGTATTGCCTTTCTCCATCAGCTTATAAGACTGCATAGAGAAAAAAGCGGTAGCCCCAAAGAACACAGTATTAATGATTACGACAATAACCAGAAAACCTTTCATAATACTCCTTTAAAATTATTTACAAGAATTTATACATAATATCAAAAATTATCAACAAACTTTTGTAGTTCAAACATTCCTGTTTGAAACAATTGAATCCCCTCCTTGGAGGGGTGGACGCGAAGCGGACGGGGTGGGTTGTAGTTCAAACATTCCTGTTTGAAACAAATCACTCCCTTTCTCTTAAATTTGCAATTTCAATTTTACAATTTAAAATAGTGACCCACCCCGTCTCCGTCTAAAGAACAGACGGAGCCACCCCTCCGAGGAGGGGATTCTTTTCTCTTTAACCATATTGTTTCAAACAAGAATGTTTGAACTACAGATTACTCATCACCCTGTCACTTTGTTACCTCATCACTCTGTCACCTTGTTACCTCATCACTCTGTCACATCTTTTCAAATTTACAATTTCAAATTTAAAATTTTAAATAGTTACATGCATCCCCCGCCGCCGCGATTCGAAACATACGTAACTTTTATAGAATTGCCATTATCGCTCACAGTGGCATAACTCAAGTACGCAATCAGAAACAGACCCAGCACACCAAGCCCGAGAATCGACTTCTCCACGCTAGTCTTTTCGCCTTCCACCTTCACGATATTATTAATATTAATACTCCCTTTAAACACACCGCCAGTAACAGCCTTCACCTTCATAGTACCCTTGCCAACCAGCATCGAATCCTTCAGAGTATAATCAGTCAGTTCATACTCAGTACTATCCTTCGTAAGAACATAGAGCGTACCGTTTTTTTCAGGGTCGCTCAGGTCAGCCTTATACTCAATAATTTCAGTAGTAGTACAACCTGACATATAAGAAATCATAACAAACCAGCACAAGATTTTTAATATAATTTTTTTCATGATACAATTATTTAAAATTTATAAATACAATTTAATACCTGTCGAAACAGAAATACCACCGAACTTAGTGGTAGTAGTCTTAAAGAAATTATACTCAGGTCCCTGATACGCAACCGTATATTTCTTTTCAGGGAAAAGAGAATAGCCCACATCCGTGAAAACAGTAAAATAGAAATTCTGTTTATAATCGAAGAAACCAATCTCCGAGCCAAGGTTAAAAATAAAACCGCTTGACGAGCCTTCCGTATTAATCTCATCAAGCTGCCAGTACTCTCCGTAACTATTAATAGTGCTGAACCTCGTACCGTAAGTATTCTGGCCCTTAAACCCAATCATCGCATAACCCGCACCCGCATAGAGTTTCAGCCACGACGGATCTTTAAAATCATAATAGTACCTTGCACCAACGGAAGTATAATAAGTCTTCCAGTTACTACCCACGCTCTTCCCTGCTTCCATATACAGCCCGAGCGACTGAAACACAGTAAGGTAGAAATTACCCGTAACAAACATCTTCGGACCGTCATCGAGCGAATTCGGACTAATGTAAAAACCATTACTGCGAATAGTCTCTTCCACATAATCGTACAAACCCTTCATACCGCTCAAATCAGCATTCATAACCTTCAGCCCGCCGCCAACACCAAAGAGCGGATGGAACTTATACTTTGGAGGAAGATTTTTAACGTACGGAAGTTTAGTAAAATATTCATTCTTAAACTTCACGTAAAACTTATCAGCGGCGGAATCAAGAGACATCGAAGAAAACCCCGGTTTATAGACACCATCATCGAAAGCATCCTTCAGTTCAACCCTTTCCGTATACCTTAGCAAAAGGTCATAACTCACATCCAGCATATTAGGTTTCGTAGAATCGGAAAACGTAAACTCAACAAAAAACTTATTCCCCTGTCCTTTCAGGAACCTTGCCGCCTTAAATGAACTACCGGCAGAAAACAAACCATACTCAGAATTTTCAGCCGCATCAATAGACTCACCGACCTTAGGGGAAATCACCACGGTCCTGTACCCGACCTGTGCGAACAGCCCTGAACACAGCGCCATCAGCAGAACAACAATTTTAATAACCGATTTCATTATCAGCTCCTTTTTTAATACAAAAATGAGAAAACTGAAAGCGG
>JBMOHR010000386.1:0-2636 GCA_049317745.1 Ignavibacteria bacterium | reverse complement strand
GAAAAAGAAATATTCTTTAATACTTATGGATATAAACCTCGGTGACGGAATTAATGGAGCTACTGCATGTGGTGAAATAAAATTGATTGATGGTTACAGGAATGTTCCTATAGTCGCTATTACCGCTTTTGCTATGGTAGGGGATAAAGAGAAATTTCTTGAAAAAGGTTTCGATAATTATATGTCAAAACCTTTTGTTAATCTGGACTTGCCTGAATTTGTTAAAGGTTTGCTTATACAGTAATAAATGTAACTTCTTCTGCAGTATCCAAATATATACTTGCATTCTGATTAGAATTATGATGGGACTGGTAATTCTCATCTGTCTCTAATGTCTAAGAGAGGAATTGAAAAATATGCCTGTAACTTTTTACATTCTTCATACCCTAAATTCTTTGTTTTTTCAATCCTGTTTTAATATCTTATCTTCGATTTATAAATTTAATCATTATTAATAATGGGGAACGCAAATCTTGAACCGTTCGAAGGTATATCCCTCGAACAATGGGCTGGTGCAAACGCTAAACTTGCATCAGGTGGAAAAACAGACGACGTAATTAAAGATTTAGGTATAGATGCACCTAAATGGGACAGAGTTAACGCCGAATGGCTCACCAGAATGAAGAACGATACTACATTCACTATCTCTACAAAGTACGCTGCTGCATTTAACACAACTGCTACAGGAAACCTTGGCAGCGGTTCATCTGTTAATGCAGATTCTTTTCCGTTTGAAAAGTATATAGAGTGTATGGTTGCTCAGGACGTGCTTGGAAAACAGGGAAGGGATGCGCAGGATGTTCTTAAGGATTTTGGACTTACTGTTGCAGACTATTCCAACATTTCTTCTTACTGGACAGGCAAAATGATGTCGGACTATACTATCGCTATGAAAATGACTCAACTCGACGCTGAATACAGAAAAAAGTATTCTGAAATGACAGGTGGTGACGCTCACAGCGATTTGGAATTTTAAAGAACGCATATGTCAGAAGATAAACTTATCCAGGATTTCAAGTCCGAAATCGATAAAGTAACTTCATCTGCATTCCTTTCTGCAAAAGGCGGGGATGATAACTGGAATAAAGTTCTCGTTGAATATAATGTTATCTCTCTCACTCAGTCTGAAAAGGAAATGCTTCTCAATTCACAGATGAAAATTACCAAAGGTGCTTTCCCAATCGAACTGCGCAGAGTTCTTGAAGTTATTGTGTATAAATACGCTTCATTGAATAATCCTCAGCTAAACTCCGAATTATCTAAGTTTAATATGGAAGGTAAAGTACTTGAATACTATCAGAAGATAAAACCTTTTGCAGGTATGGGTGATATTTTTAAGAATGCTTCTAATTCTTCACTTACAAAATATTCTCAGGGTTTGCAAAAGGAAAAACAGATGACAATCAAATGCAAAAACTGTGGCGCCCCTCGTGAAGAAGAAATGCAGTATGATAATTGCCTCTTCTGCGGCTCTAAACTTTTTGAAACTAATAATTAAATCATTATGGGACTTTTCAGCAGCAGTAATACATCACCTGAATATCTGGCTCTTGTAACCAGATGGGATACTTTCATTCAAAAACTCCGTGACCGGTATAGCGAAGTTATGACTTCCGCTGAAGGTCCCTTAAACGATATGATGAACGGCATTCAGTACGATTCTATAGTCTTCATTAACGTTAATACAGGTCTTAAAAACCAGACTGTAGATGCTCTTTCAAAGAAAGGGGACGAAGGCTGGACTAAAATGAGCTCTGAATTGTACAAGATCAATGCTACAAGTTCTGATATAAATAATCTGCATCAGAAACTGAATGACTTTCAAAACTGGATTGCTCTCGAATTCGAAAAATATGAAGTCAAAATCTTTGCAGATGCTGCCCGTAAAATTCTTGAAAACGTAAAGCAGCACATTAATGAATCAAAACTCCATCGCTGTACTCAGTGTGCTGCCGAACTTCCCATAAAAGTGTATTCGTTTATGGCTGTAAACATAAAATGTGAAAGTTGCGGCTCAGTTAATACTTATCAGCCTGACGACCGTGTCCGTGCACTGGAATACTACGTTCTTAACCATCTTGCAGAAGAACAGGCTTTCGACCTTAAAATCAAAGGACGACACGACAGAAGTGCTGCAAAAGAATATTATCTCAAATATTACGGCTTCCTTATGGAAAACGTACACGAGAAAAAGGATTTCTATAAACGTGATATGGAAGAGCGCATATCCTGGGTGGAAAAGGGCAGAGACCCCTATATCAATTGATTTATCATTAGAAATAAAACATTTATTAAAAACTACATAACTATCATAAATATATAAGGAATAGTCTCCTTCTCATAAACTAACTTACATCCATCAATATTCACATTAAATTGTTCTGACTTTATATATTTATGCTCACTCAAATTTTACTAGTGCGTTTATAGTGCGTTTATAGTACGATTATAGTGCCTTTGTAGTACCTTGATTAAAGCACCCATGCTGATTAAATTGATGTAAAAAGGATTATGGCAGAACTCGTAAATAAAGTAATAGGCTCAGCAAGAGGAAAAGTAGGGGATGTGGTCTTTAAACGCCATAAAAATGGTAAAGTCTTCTTTTCAACCCATAAAGGTTACAATGAAATAAGCAA
>JBMOHR010000385.1:0-2644 GCA_049317745.1 Ignavibacteria bacterium | reverse complement strand
CTTGTTGTTATGCGGTAGAAATATACACCTGATGAGAGTTTGCCGCCGTCGAATGTTACACTATGATTACCCTGCTCCATTTTCCTGTTTACGAGAACTGCTACTTCTCTGCCGGTTATATCAAACACTTTGAGAGTGATGAAATCTGCGGACGGGAGTGCAAATTTAATTTCTGTTGATGGATTAAATGGATTCGGGTAGTTTTGTTTTAATTCAAAACCTGTTACAGCAACTGGATCAGAATTGATACCCGTTGGGTCGTCCCCCGTAATCTCCCGCATCCAGATACTTCTTCCGTATGTCGCTGCAACAATATAAAATTTATTTCTTGTTGCAATGCTGTCAATATAATTCATTTCAGAAACCAGGTTTGCCATTGGCATTCCGTTATTCCATTTAATCCAGTTAATGCCCCCGTTAGTAGTTCTGAAACATCCGAATTCACTCCCGAGATAAAGCTTACTTGTGTCTGACGGGTGTGTAACTAAATCCGTTACTGAAATATTTGGAAGATTACCTGTTATATTCCTCCACGACACACCTCTGTTAGTTGTTTTGAAAACTTTCTGCGGAGATTCATATCCGTTCGTGATAGCATAAGCAAGATTATTATTAGTCTGATGTTGTGCAACTGTTCTGATAATCGCTCCTACCGGTAAACCTGCTGACCGCTCTGTCCAGTTACCTGCATCGTACACACGAAGTTTTTGTGTCGCATTATATGCTCTAAGGCTGGCATATACGACTGCAGAAGGTGAGGAATATCTAGAAACACTTATGTTAAAAATATCAACTGGAAAAGCGGTTGCATTCAAAGCTGTCCATAATGTACCGTTATTGGTGGTTACGTAAATATATTTATCGGAATTGTTATAAATATAAGTAGGAGATACCTTGTCATTTCTGACATTATTAAATGACTCAGTTGAGGCAGGAATTCCGTTGTCAGCAAAATTCCAGGATACTCCGTTATTAATAGTCAGTATCCTTCTCCATGAATAACCTCCACTTCCCGCAGTTACTGTGCCCATTGATATCATCGGGTTACCTGGGTCAATTGCCATACCGCAGCCATCACCACCCCACATATAAGACCAGCTCAAACCTCCGTTTGTTGTACCTGAAATACCGTTGTCCTGAGTTCCTCCGAAAATATGGCTTCCATTACCTCCTATATCAAAGTGATAGTATTGAGTAATCGGATAAAAATTTCCGGCAGTAGACCAGTTTAGACCTGCATTTAAAGAATAAGATAAACCGCCATCATGACCGATATACACACTCTGACCGTCCGCTTTCCAAACGATTGAGTGAACATCGGGGTGAAGATTAACAGTTTCCTGTAAAGGTGGAAGCCAGTACTCATCCCACGTATTACCGCCATCTGCAGTTCTTACTGTGTTCGTTCCGCCTGCAATAACTAAATTAGCATTCGTTGGACAAACTGCAATTGCAATATTATACCAACCCTGTGCGTTCTTCATAAAATTATTTGAAATATACTTAATACTAAATGTAGAACCTGCATCAATAGTTTTATAAATACCGCGATGAAAGCCTACACTGTCTGCAGCATTGAAGTATACTGTGTTTGGTGCTGTTGGAGCAACAGATATTGTAACCCTGCCTAAATCAGAAACAGGGGCACCTCCTGTAGATATTTTACTCCAGAGCGTTCCACCTGTCGTTGATTTATAAAAGCCCTGATTTGCGATAGCACTATATAAAACAGAATTATTGGAAGGGGTTATCGCAATATCAGTTGTATTACCAATTAAATATCTGGTGAAATTTGTACCGCCGTTACTGGATTTGTAATATCCAATATTAGTTGCAACATGTATTATATTACTGTTTACCGGATCATACCTTACCTTATAAATCAACGAAGGCCTGGATTCAAGTGAAACTGAATCCCATGTACTACCACTATTAGTGGTTTTCCATAATCCTGTGCCTGTCCTTACAGTACATTCACCTGTACCAACAAAAATAGTGCTTGCATCGCCGGGTTTGGAATCGAAAGAAGAAACCGCAAGAGATGAAATCTGGTCCGACATTGGTACCGGGAATAAGAAGGATATCCCCCAGAGACCTCCTGATGCAGCGGCAACCCTGTTGCTAACTCCATTGTCAACCTCTACGTCTAGAATCCGGCCTGAATAGTAAGAGCCAGGATTATTTATTTGATTCGTACCAAAAGGACCTTTGCAGACCCACGTATTTACAGCATTTGGTCCAGAATTTGGTTCAGTTGGAAAATTACTTACTTCTCCTATAATCTTGTCGTTAACATCCTGGGGCAGCATTGTACCATAAGGACTATGTAGGTCCTTATAATACTTAAGCATAATGTTTACTCCTGCAACTTGCTCTTTTGGTGCTGCTGCCTGTTCGTTTTTATTAAAGTGAAAAACGACTATCCAGAAAAAGATTGCTGATAACAATGCCGTTACTGAAATTTTGAAAAATGATTTCATTTTTGTAACTCCTTTAAATTTTAAATTTTATACCTTCTTTATTATCTGACTATTTTTAATGATCTATTTTAAGCAATATAACAGTTCGGAAAATATCAATATGCACGAAAGACTATAAGAGGCTTACAAAAGGAATAACAGGTTTATGGAAGGAATAAGTCACA
>JBMOHR010000384.1:0-2653 GCA_049317745.1 Ignavibacteria bacterium | reverse complement strand
GGAAATGAATATTTAATTTTTGATATGTGTATTTGATATTTTATCTTTGATATTTCATTTACCAAACCCACCCCGTCTTCGACCAAAGAGCGGTCGAATCCACCCCTCCAAGGAGGGGATTCTTAAATACAATGATGTTTATATGTATTTGATATTTTATTTTTGATATTTCATATATCTTAATAGGGTAAGAGATTCCCCTCCTTGGAGGGGTACGGCGTAGCCGGGGGGTGGGTTGGATAATGGTGGAAATGAATATTTAATTTTTGATATGTGTATTTGATATTTTATCTTTGATATTTTATATATTCAAATCGAGGTATTATTAAGTTACTTCATTTTAAATGGAAATAAATTATTTTCGGGTTTATCGTATTTAATTTAATCTTATTATTTAATATTGATATCGGTTAAGAATTTGTCGAAGACGTACAGTAACGGGGTTGAGGCACTGAAAGATGTTTCGTTTGACCTGGAGCCGTCGTGCGTGACGGGATACATCGGTATAAACGGGGCGGGGAAGTCTACGACTATGAAGATTCTGTGCGGGATGCTGCCTTTCGACAGTGGAGACGTGAGGGTTGGTGATTTTCATTTACCTCATGATTCTATGAAGGTGAAGGAGATTACGGGGTTTGTACCTGAATCGCCTGAGCTGTTTAATTCGCTAACGGTTATCGAGTTTCTTGATTTTATTAAGGATGTTCGGAACATAGTGAAGGATGTGTTTACACACAGAAGAGATTATTTTGCGGAACTGTTTGATTTTAGTCAGTACATTACAATGCCGATTGGTAAACTTTCGAAAGGGAATAAACAAAAAGTACTTATTGTTTCTTCGATAATTCATAATCCTGATGTTATTCTACTTGATGAACCTTTGAACGGGCTTGATGCGTTTACTATACTGACTTTTCAGGATATGGTGTCCAAACTTGCGAAGAAGGGCAAGACTGTTTTCTATTGCTCACATTTGCTGGACGTTATGGAAAAAGTAAGTGACAGGATTATTGTTCTTGATAAAGGGGAGATTAAAATCAATGAGAGTAAGGCGGATTTGAAAAATTCTGCTGACTTCAAATCACTCGAAACACTTTTTCAGAATCTTAAGAAAGATAATTCTCAAAAAGAATTTTCGTATGATGAAGTGTTTAGTTAATATTGTGCTGCTTTCATTGTTCGCCGTCACTTCTGCGTATTCCCAATATATGACTCTGAATGCCGATACGCTTGCAGGTAATAATTATTTCAGGACAGATTTCTACAATGACCTGAATACTTCTTCGCTTCTGTCTAATCTTGCTTATAAGAAAAAAGTTAATAAGTTAAATTTTACTATCTACAACAGTTTTAATTCTTCGGTTACAAAGTTTGTTGAGAACTTTTCGAATGATTACAATAACCTTGAGTTTAAGACTGATTACAATCTTTTCTCGAGGTTCTATGCGGGTGCGGGTGTGGCAAGCAAACTTGTTTCTACGAATCAGCCGATTGACCTGAATAAAGGGTATTCTAATTTTTACTTCACTTCTTTTGATTACCTTCCGGGCGAAAGAATTTTTATGAATACTAAGTTCGGCGTGAAGGATGAAAAGCAGGTTGGCGTTTACAATACAGGGTTTTCGGGAATGCTGGAATCGTATGCCAATAATGTGAATATATCGGATTTTGTATCTTCTGCAAAGTTGTATATGTCTCTCGATAAGTTTTCCGAGCGGACAAATTACAACTATGAAGTAAACACACAGGTGAATAAGGCATTCTCGGAGAGTTCAGGTAACAGCGGTATTCTGAGGGCTTTTACTGTCAGGACTGATTTTTATACGCCTGCAACTCAAAGTGTTATGAATAGTTTTAACGTTAACAATAATATTCAGACACGTAGTGAAGATTATTTAATGCTGAGTGATAATCTTGATTACAGGTTTACGCGGAACCTGAAGATGAAGATTGACGGTATGTTTTTTCTTAAGAATATTAATAACGGTTTTAAGTACAAGCCTGTTTCTTCGAGTATAATTACTGAAAACGTTTATGACAACAATATAAAGGAAAATCTGCTGAGGGCAGGGTTCGAGATGGATTACAGGCTGAACTTTCTTTCTACACGGCTGAATGTGTCGTATACTGAAAGGGCTGAGGACCACACTCCTGAGAATATAGACAATCTGGCGGCTCCGCAAAAGAACGAACTGGAGAGAATTGAGAAGGACAAGAATAACAACAGCAAGACCAGTACGGCATACATGGAGGTGATAGTGTATGCCTCGAACACAAATTCCTTAAGGATTCAGGGGGCATCGTCACTGCTGAGGTACGATACGGACAGTGAATTGAATTATGATGACAGGGATGAATTGCTTCTTAACGGGATGGTTTCGCACAGGTATTATAACTTCAAAAATTTTTTTGTAGAAACATCTTTTGAATATAATTCTTCAGTATTAAATTATATATTTAAAGAAAAGAGTTCTAATAACAATAAAAACAGCGTTTATAAATTAAACTCGTACAGTGTGTTTAAACCTGTGGATGGTGTTGCGACTAAAAACTTTTTTCAGGTACTGGCAAATTATACGGTTTATAAGTATGAGGATATTATATCTCAGGTACAGAGTTTTTCTTTCAGGCAGTTGTACCTTGCGGATTCTAC
>JBMOHR010000383.1:0-2685 GCA_049317745.1 Ignavibacteria bacterium | reverse complement strand
CTGATTTCCTTAAGATTGCAATAGCTGAACTCGGAAGTATCTCCGAAAGAAGAACGGCAAGACTGGTTGACGGTAGTTTAAGCGGTTTGCCAAGATTCCTCGTGAAAGACGGCGGATTGAATTCAGGATTTATGATTGCTCAGTATACTGCAGCAGCATTGGTAAGCGAGAATAAAGTACTGTCTCATCCGGCTTCGGTAGATTCTATTCCTACAAGTGCTAATCAGGAAGACCATAATTCTATGGGCTCTATAGCATCAAGGAAATGTTATGAAGTAGTTAATAACGTAAAGAGTATCATTGCGATTGAATTACTGTGCGGAGCTCAGGCATTGGAATTCCTGAAGCCATTGAAGGCAGGCAAAGGAGTCGAAAAGGCGAAAGAATTGATTAGGAAGAAAGTGAAGTTTCTGACTAAAGATGTTATGATGTCGGAATTAATTGAAAATACAAAAGAAATATTATATTATAGTGATTTCATAAACAAGATAGAGAAAGTTACCGGTGGATTAAAATAATTTGAAAAAGAGATTTAATAACTTTTTATTCTTTATAAAGAGATTGTACCAGAAGTTTGACACAGACCAGATATGGTTTATGTCTTCAGGTGTTTCTTACAGTATACTTTGGGTGATTATCCCTACTTTGCTCGTTCTTATCGGAGTGCTGGGATTCTACTTTGATAAATCAAACGCAATAGAAAAGATTAATGAATACATAAATCAGGCACTTCCGTTTAGTTTTGAAGCGAAGGACAGATTTCTTGATACTATATCCAATAAGTCTGCTGAACTGATGAAAAACGCCTGGATAACAACTGCTATTGGTATGTTTGGTGTCTTCTGGGCGATGAGCAGTATGTTTAGTTACTTAAGGGATGCACTTAACAGAATATTCGAAGTGAAAGAATCACTTAATTTCTTTAAAGGAAAACTAAGAGATTTTGTTCTCCTGATAATCATCATCATATTGTTTTCTCTTACTACAATAATAACTTCATTACAGCAGATTGATAATGACTTTATAAAGTTAATAGCATCATACGTAAACACTATGGTTGTTACAAATATGAGAATTCTCATACTTTTGCCGTTTATGATTTCGTATGTGATGTTTTTCTTTCTTTATAGATACGTACCGCATTATAAAATACCAACAAGAGCAATCCTGTTCGGTGCTTTTATATCGGCAATGTTGTATGAAATACTGAAGTATTTATTTGCGTATTACATAGTACATCTTTCAAATTACACTCTGGTTTACGGTGCCTATGGTGCGATAGTTATCTTTATGCTGTGGGTTTACGTTATATCGCTTATATTTTGCATTGGTGCGGCAATCAGCAAGATTTATATGGAGTTACACAATTTAGAATTAATTTTTTATAACAAGGAGAAATATGGAACAACGGAAATTATCAAGAACGATTGAAAAATTCCTGAGTGAGGCACCCAATTTTAAGAAGGTGGATGATTTACTGCAGTATGTACTGCACCAGATTATCGGTGACGAACACATTGGTATCTCAGGTGGAAGAATATGGAAACTTAATCCCGCTAAAGACGGATATTTGCTTCTTGATCAGATTGGTGATGTTACAAAAATAGATAAAGGATTTGAGCTCCACGTGGATAAATTCCCGATACTCTTTGAAATATCGAAAAGACGAACAGTGACTACCACTGAAACTAATAAATATTTTAAGAAAAAGGGGATACTGAGCTATTCAGTAACCGGTATAGGTGACAAACATAAAGTGATTTATAAAGGTAAAACTATTTTCCTCTATCAGTATATGCTCGCGTTTAATGGAAATCTGATTGATGATGAGTTCCTTTATACGCTTAATATTATAGGAGTTACAATAAATTCTATAATCAGGTCGAAGAAGATTGAGAAAAGAGCTAAAGATAATATCTCTGAATTGCAGAAGGCAAGCGAGATTCAGAAGAGCATTCTTCCTGAACACGCTTATAAATTCGGTAACTATGAACTATTCGGTATCTCAATCCCTGATAAGATTGTAGGAGGTGATTTCTTCGATTATATAAGTATTGCAGAAAACAATAAACTCTGTGTGGCTATCGGAGATGCTGCTTCTAAAGGCATTTCAGCCGCTGCACAGGCGTTGTACATTTCGGGTGCATTGAAAATGGGTGTGACTTATGATGTTGGGTTTACGACTTTGTTTAAGAAAATTGCTAATCTGGTAAATGAAACATTTCCTGACGAAAGATTTGTCACTCTGTTTCTCTGCGAACTTTATCTGGATAGAAAAGGACTTTGTGTTTACGTTAATGCCGGTCATAATTCTCCTTTCGTGATGAAGGGGGCAACCGATGAAATTATCAGCCTAAACTCCACTGGTTCGGTACTCGGACCTACACCAAATCAGGATTACTATCTTGACAGTCTTTACATTGAGAAAGGGGATACATTAATACTCTATACTGACGGAATCGTTGAGGCTACTAACGAGAAGTTTGAGTTTTACGGAGAAGAAAAACTTAAAGAGGTTATATCAAAGCACAAAGGTAATACACCTGAAATACTGTGTAAGAAAATAATTGAAGACGTTCAGAAATATTCTGCAAACGGTAAATATTCTGATGACAGAACACTCGTAGTAATTAAAAGAGTTAATTAATGAAAATAGGGAAATTCATATTTCTGTTACTTGCTCTT
>JBMOHR010000382.1:0-2686 GCA_049317745.1 Ignavibacteria bacterium | reverse complement strand
AAGAAATTCCAACGAGTCCAGAACTCTTTCAGAATTTCCCGAATCCGTTTAATCCCGTAACAAAGATTAAATTCAGCATACCAACTGCAAGTTTTGTTTCTCTGAAAGTTTACGATGCACTTGGAAGAAACATTTCAAACCTGCTGAATGAAAACATGAATCCGGGCGTTTACTTCTCCCCTTTCAACGGTTCGGACTTAAACAGCGGAGTTTATTTCTATACACTCGAAACAAAAGATTTAAACAGCGGCAGAATATACAAAGAAGCAAAGAAAATGCTGATAGTGAAGTAGGAAAACAGGTGTATTGTTTAAAACAAAAGCCCGTAATTAATAATTGCGGGCTTTTTATTTTCTGTTAATCTATAAAACCTGGTTACAATATTGGTCATTCAATTTACGGAATGTTAGAGCTTATAAGCACGTTTAATTTAAGGATTAATTCTTTGATTATGAAGATGAGTATTTCGAATCGTCGTTTATTTTGTCAAAACCTTTGAGTGAGAATTTTATTTCCGGGTTTATTTTCATTAATTCTTCAACGTAAGATAGAAATTTTGTGTATTTCATTGTCAAGGGGTTGAACTTCCCTGTCAGTTTATTACTTTTGTCGTAGAAAAGTACGGCGGGAGATTTTGCAATGTTGTCCTGTTCCATACGTGATATATCTGAAACTCTGATTTCGTAAGATTTCGGGATGAAGTTTAAAACACTTTTCATTATTAATGTACCGTCGTTCGTGAGTCCGAGGAAATAATAACCTTTAATCCAGAACTGGTAAGGACCAACGAGTAATATTAAGATTGCGAATACTGCTGCGATGATGTAAAATTCCTTTTCGCCCGTGAAGCCTCGGTATAGGAAAAATAAAAATGGGATTGCTACTGCTGCGATTGCAATGACTGAAACTGCTGTCCCCCATTTTCCCCAGCCTGACATAGCTGTTTTTCCTTCGACCTTATACTTAAACTTATATTGTTTGTGTTCGGGGTTCATTAAGTTTATTTTTTAAAATATTATTTTCTCAGATGAAGATATCCGCCGCGATGAGGAATTGATGGCTGATAAGTTACAAAAGCTTTCGGGTCAATCTTTTCTATTATCTCCAGAACTTCTTTCTGACGCTTGCGCGGAATTAATGCGAGTATGATTGCAACACCGCCGCTGGCACCTTCGCCGGGAAGTATTGTTACTCCGAATTTATTTTCTCGAAGAGCGTTTGCAATATCGTCTGGAAAGTTCATTGAAAAAACGTTTAGCCAGACGTGACCCGTCCCGATTTTCTGTTCTATTGTAATACCGATTATTGTACCGAGGGCAAATCCGCCTGAATATGCAAAAATGTTCACCCAGTTATCGAGGTGCGACATAACACTGCTGATTGCAACGACCCAGATTGTCACTTCCACGAATCCGATTACACCTGCAATGTATTTTTTCCCCTGCACTGTGATAATCATTCGTATGGTTCCGAGAGAAACGTCAACGATGCGTAGGGACATAATCATAAGGGCGTACAGCGCGACTTCAATCATTTCCCAGTCCTCTCTTTGTATAAAACGTTTAGTTCACCGATAATAGTGTTTATTTCATCAGAAGTGAAATCCTTGCTCAAGAGAACGCTTTCAATAGTTCCCCAGCGTGCATCTCCGGAAACAAGCATTTTCACTTTACGTTTCATAAAATAACTTGAAGACGCGGGGAAAGTGAATATCAATTCCTTAATCGTAGTTTCTCGGGTTATTACCATTTCAGATAAGTTTTTTAAATTCGCGAATGAATGCTTCGTTTTCTTTCATCAGTCCCATTGTTATGCGGAGACAATTTCCGAGTCCGAATGCTTTAAGCGGACGAATGATTACGCCCTGACGCAAAAGTTTCAGGTTTATGTCAGCAACTTTTTCTTCAGACAGCATATCGAGCATTAAGAAGTTTGCGTACGTAGGTATAATTTTAAATATACCCTTTTCTTCATAAGGTTTTAATTCACCGAGTAAATAATCAAGACCCTGTTTATTAAGCGTTAAAGCTCTTTCAATAAAATCATCGTCGCCGACTGCACCTGTTGCTGCTGCCTGAGCAAGAGTATTCGGCTCAAAAGGAAGTTTTGTCTTCATCAGAGTTTCAACGATGTAGTCGTGTGCGAATCCGTAACCAATACGCAGACCTGCAATGCCGTAAATTTTAGAGAAAGTCCTGAGAGTAATAACATTATCGTAACGATAATCCAGAGAATCCGGATAGTCAGAATGATGAACTGCGTATTCCAGGTATGCTTCATCGAAAAGAATAATCACATCTTTCGGAACCTTCGCATAGAATTCATCAAATTCAGTTTTAGTTATTATAGTACCTGTTGGATTGTTCGGATTGCAGAGATAAATGATTTTAGTGTTCTTATTTATCTTATTAAGTATTGCATTCAAATCAAATTTATATGTTTCGCGCGACATCGGAACGTAATGCGTAACATTATTTCTTCCCATTGCGAGAACCTGAAAACCGATAAAGGTTGCTTCGGAAGTAATTATTTCATCTCCTTCGCAAAGAAAGCACCGGAGAATATTTGCCATAATGCTTTCACTTCCGCTTCCGACTGCGATGTTTTTCAGAGGAACATTGAACTTTTTTGCAATCTTTTCGCGGAGGTCAATGGCACCAACGTCGGGATAACGATGGATTTCATT
>JBMOHR010000381.1:0-2686 GCA_049317745.1 Ignavibacteria bacterium | reverse complement strand
ACGTACGACGTGCCGCAAAATTCAGGTTTGTTTGCGATTGTTGGTTTAGCGAATGCAAGTCTTTCGGGAGTTTATTCAAAGAATGGAAAGTTTGGTGCTTCGTTCACGGCAGGTACATTTTTCATAAAACCATATTTGAAATTAAATGGTATAGACCAGGATTATAATCCAACTCCGACAACTTCAAACCTTGGCGGGACTATCACATACAAAACAAGCACGACAGGACTGCTGAAGATTTATGCAAATTACAGTTATGACAATGTGGGCGTGAGGAATACAAGTCCGACTTACGACGGTTACTACACAGGCGAATCGAAGAACTTTTTCACGAACGTGAAGTATTCTTTTGCGCCTACTGCAGTGAGCCTGCTGAGCACGAGTGTTTCGTACAGCATTTACAACAGAAAAGAAAGTTACGGAGTTTTGAACGATGTATCGGATAATGTGTATTCAAAGGTGCGTTCGGATTTCAGTATGCCGATTGGACAGAAGTTTGATTTCGGTGCGGGGCTTGAGTATGAATACAATGGATATAAGGTGGACGGGACTTTCCCGATGTACACTTATTTTTTAAGCACAACGGCACCGTCTATTAAACTGAACGAGAATAAGAATAGCGGAAGAGTCGGTTCTTACGTTGAAACCAAGTACAAACCATCGGCGAACTTTTTGCTGGTTGCAGGACTGAGGAATGACTACTACACACTGTCTTCGAAGGCAGTGTTCGACCCAAGACTTTCGGTAGTTTACAGAATATCGAAGAACAGTTTTATAAAAGGCGCAACGGGAATTTATCACCAGAACCCGGCACTGCAATACTTTGTTCAGGGAAACACAAGTGCTATAAAACCTGAACAGGCAATACACTATATACTCGGCTATGAATACAACAGGGAAAACGATTATATATTAAGGATAGAATCTTATTACAAGGACTACTCGAATTTAATTTCGTACGACCCATACAATTATCTGACGGCATCTATCGGAACGGGCACAGCAAAGGGAGTTGATGTATTTTTAAAGGTGAGACTGAAACCAAAGTTTAACGGATGGATATCTTATGCTTTCACAGATTCGAAGCGCAAGCAGTATGATGCGGCAAACTTAACCCCTGCGGATTATGATATTACTCACAGTGTTTCTGTAGTCGGCACGTATAATTTAACTGACAGGCTTACGGTCGGTGCGTCGTATAAAATCAGCACGGGCAAGCCTTTCACGCCTGTTACGGGAAGTATGTTCGACCCTTTGAATAACGTTTACGTACCGATTTATGCAGACAGGAATTCGGAAAGGTTTCCGACATACCAGAGAGTTGATTTGAATGCGCAGTATATATTCGCACTGTTCAACAGGTTTGCAGTAGCATTCTTTGCGTTGAACAATTTATTTAATACGAGTAATTTATACCAGTACAATTACAACTTTGATTATTCAAACAGGATTGATGTGAATTCATCGAACAAGAGAATAATCTATTTCGGAATGGGATTACAATTATAAACTTAATACACATATGAAAAAATTATTTTTAGCAGTACTATTAATCGCGATTACATTTAACGCATTAAAGGCAGACGACTTCACTGATGCTATGGTGAAGGCAAAGAAGAACCTGCAGACCGCGATGAACTCTTACGATGAGAAGGCTTTGGTGAAAGTCCGCGGAGAGTTTGAAAGAATACTCCAGCTCAAAAAGCAGGAATGGATTGTTAACTATTATCTTGCAGTAGTGGATTATTCCATTGCGTACACGGCAATGGGCGGCGGCAAGCAGGACAAGGAAAAGCTTAAGAAATATACAGAGTCAGGATTAAGCAATCTGGAAAAATCCATTCTTGTCAGAGACGATTTTTCAGATAGTTATATCCTCAGGTATGGATTGAATTTTAACAGATGGGTATATGAACAGGACAAGATGGCAGACATTATGCAGCAATCGAGTGATGCAAAGGAGAAAGCAGAAAAACTGGATCCTGAAAATCCGAGATTTTATCTGATGGACGGGATGTCAACATTCTATATGCCCGAAGCTTTCGGAGGCGGTGCAAAGAAAGCAACTCCGATATTTGAGAAGTCTATAGAAATGTTTAATAAAAGAGTAGAGAAAGAAGTATACTATCCTGACTGGGGCAAAGACCTTGCATACGGTTTTCTGGCAATGTCTTACGCAAAGAGAGATGACGATGGCGACAAAAAGAAAGCAGCCGACCTTTATGAAAAGGCAATAAAAGAAATTCCTGATTCAGGTTTCCTGAAAGGATACGTGAAGAAACAACTGGATGAGTTGAAGTAATATTTTATAGTTAAATAATTACAGAAAATTCCCTAACTTACAAGGTTAGGGAATTTTTTTAATCAAAAAGTACAGATGGAAACATTAAAAGACATACTCAGGGATACATTCGAAGTAGAATTTCCAATCGCGGGAGGATATGGCAACTCTCCTGAGGATGCTATCATAATTGAATGTGAGAAGAGCGGAGATGGGATTGAGATGGAATATAAGATTGTAAATTATCTGATGCTGCTGCTTGATAAGTCGGGAAACCTGGAGAGACAGGAACTGGTGCACGAGGAAGACAAGCATTACGATAAGATTATTATGTCGCTTGAGGATGACCCGGAGACATTTTACGAGTTCTATTTTGATATAAGTAAGTTCTACGGGAAGTTTTAG
>JBMOHR010000380.1:0-2703 GCA_049317745.1 Ignavibacteria bacterium | reverse complement strand
AGAAAATATTACTGTTTTGAATATGCGACTAAAAAGCATAAGAAGGATTATTATCGCCTTTTTATTTGTGACTACTGTGGGGTCTTTGACCTTACTTAGTTTAAACACTCTCCAAACAAAACCCAATGATGATATCAACAACAAATTTACTAATGTTGGTAACATTCAGATGACTGTAACAAATTACGGAACAATAGGGAAAGGTTATTGCGGTACTCAGCCTTCCTGTATGTATCCTGCGGGTTCAGGAATAGAAAATCTCTGGCTCGGCGGTCTCTGGGTTGGGGGCGTAAAAGATGGACAGACTTACGTTACCACAGGTGCCGTTGACGTAGCAAATCCTAATAAAGTTGAAGGTTTTGAGTTTACAAACAATCCGGGTTCTGTTATAACTGAAAGATCATCTTTAATTACTTCTCCGTTTTATGACCCAAAAGCAGTTTCTCATCAGGATTTCGTCTGTGAGTTTCTGGATACTAATATGACAGGTATGGTAAACCATCTGCCGCTTGGTATTAAAGTAATACTGGAATCTTACACATACAACTTAAACTTTGCAAATTCATTTGTAATCCTAAATTACAAGATTGTGAATATCGGATACAACGGAAGTATAAACCCGATTGACAGTATTTATATCGGATTATGGAAAGATTGCGTTGTCAGAAACCTGAACATTACTAACGGTTGTAATCCCGGTACATCTTTCTTCTCGAAAGGTGCAACTGGTTTTGTGGATTCTTTAAGAATGGAATATACTTATGACAATAATGGTGACCCTGGATTTACGGATAACTATGTTGGTGTGAAATTGCTTGGTGCATCTCCAAGGTCTGCCAGCGAACCTCTTAAATCACATTTTACAATCTGGAACTACAAAGGAGTTGACCCTATTTATTTTATGCCTGCAGATGATGCACAAAAGTACAGTAAATTAAAAGGTTTCCTTGCTCCTGGTGTTGTTATAGATACTAACAGGATTAATTATTTAAGATTAACTCCATCAAACAGAGTTTCTCTTATTTCATACGGTCCTTACAAAAATACAAACGGAACCCCTTATACTTTAAGGTACCAGCAGGATACTCTCAACGCAGTATTCACAGTTGTCGTTGCTAAGAAAAACGGAACTGACCCTGCTAAATTTGATACTGAATTCCAAAGACAGACTTTGTACAAGAATGCAGGCTGGGCTCAGAGGTCTTATGACAATGGTTATAAACTTCCTTCACCGCCTGATATCCCTGTTACAAGAGCACAGGTTGAAGATAATAAGGTTACTATCTGGTGGTCGAATAATGGAGAAAATTCGGTAGACCCGATTTCAGGAAAAAGGGATTTTGAAGGTTACAGATTATACAGAACAAACACAGGTGCTGATTTAACTTCAAATTTTAATTTAGAATCTTCTTTGAAACTAATAGGCGACTTCGATTCCTGCTGTAATGCTTATTCGAACAACACAGGATTTAAGTTTGTTAAATACAGCGAAACAGAACCGAAGATTTTTGCAGGTGATACAAATAAATACTGGTACAGATATGAATTCCCGAATCAGTTAAACGGGTTTCAGTATATTTATGCATTAACTGCTTACGATAAAGGCGACCCGACTCAAGGTCTTGAAGAACTTGAAAGCAGTCAGCTTGCCAACGTTAAAAGAGTAATTGTCGGAACCACTGCAAAAGATAATTCGAATGCAGAAATTGGTGTTTATCCTAACCCTTATTATGGAAGTGCAATCTGGGATGGAACAGGTGTTCAAAAAGAAGTACTGAGAAAGATTTATTTTTATAACCTTCCTTCGAAATGTGATATTTCTGTATGGTCATTATCGGGCGATTTGGTAATAAAAATGAATCATGATGCCTCGACTTACAACGGTAATAATATTAAATGGTTTAAAACATTCTCAGACGGAACGCAGAGATTTGCAGGCGGTGAGCACGCCTGGGATTTAATAACCAAAGATAATCAGGCTATTGCTACTGGTCTTTATTTGTTTACGGTAAAGGATGCAGCAACTGGCGATATTAAAAAGGGTAAATTCTTAATAGTAAAATAATTAATAAACTATAAATTAAAATAATTCATTATGAAGAAATTAAAATACTTAGCATTCATAGCAATCTTTGCGGCATTTACTTATGTTGTTGTTGCAAACATTATGACATGGCATAACGTCAGCCTGATGCAAATTGAAACCGTACCAAACGATTCTTTGGTTATGGGAAAAGACTGGTCACCAATGATTGGTGATTCCGTTCAGTTTACTTGCAGAGTTGTAGCACCTCCACAGGTTTCTGTCGGCGGTATTTATAAAACTCTTTTAAGAGGAACCAGCAGCTGGACATGTTATGCACAGGATACGTCAAATAGCTTTTATGGCGGTATAGTTATCAGACAGGGCTCGAGATATACAAATACATTTTTACAAAACGTTGATACAGGTAACATTATAACCGTAAAAGGTATAGTTCAGGAATTCTGGTCAACATCAGTTCTTAACCTTGACAGAACTAAATCAGGTTATTTAACACAAATAGCACTCGATACATCTGCGGCAATCACAATTAATTCAACAGGCGGCAGCAGACCTACACCTAAGTTAGTTACTATTCCTGACTTTGCTGTTGGTGATTATCCTAACGCTGGCGGTTCTATTAATTATGTAGGCGGTGAAAAATATGAAGGTATGTATGT
>JBMOHR010000379.1:0-2704 GCA_049317745.1 Ignavibacteria bacterium | reverse complement strand
GTAATCTTCTCTCTGCCAAGTTCTGCTGAGAGATGAAAACCGTCGAGTGGTTCAACGTGGTATTTTAAATATGCAACGGAGAAATCGTAGTTCTTTAATACTTCAGCGTTCTCATTAAACTTAAAATCTGTCCTGAGTCTTGGTTCTATAAAAGGTGCGAGATTGTTATCACCGAACAAAGCTCCTTTGGACAGGTCTACTGAATATCCGAGATGGTTAAAAACAGTACCTCTTGCTCTGAACCCGCCATCCATCATAAAAGTATATATCATCTTATCGCTGTTAGGCTTAATCTGGTATCCTACGTTTATGTTGCCTATACCTTCTACGTAAGCGTTATTGCCTGGCTTGCCTACTTTGTATATATACTTCTGCTTGTTGGAAAAGAATTCATTAAGGTTTTTCGAGAACTTCCTGTTACTTCCGAACATCTGCCAGGTGTTATCGCTGTTTGCTTCTTCGGGAATGTATTCAACTTTATATTTATTAAGAAGCTTGATTTCAGTATTGCTTAACTGCGAAGTCCTGGACGCAATCGTTTTTAAATAATCGGCTACTTCAAACCTTGAAAGGTTAGGGTTGTCGTCGTCGTAGGCAATGATTTTCTTAACACTCATTTCTTTGATAAAGTCATACACAGGAGATGAGAGCTGGACATTCTCAACCTGCGAAAAGCACGTTGATGCCGAAATTATAACAAACAGAATCAGTAAATATATTTTTCTCATAAAGATGTATGTATTTATAATGATTCAAAATAATTAATAAAACGAATTATTGAAAGTTAAATAGAGTTGAATACGTTTAATTTGAATGCTAAAAGTTTTATATTGCAGTAAATTTATATAACACTATTATGAGAACAGAATTAAAATCGGAAGAAAAAGTAATACTAATAACAAGACCGCACTGGTTTACGATATTGTTCCCTGTCCTGCTTGGTCTGATAGGTATTGCAGGTGGAGTAGTTTTGAGTGCGTTCGGACTGGTGTTTGGAGGAATTCCTGTTGCACTGGTACTGGCAGGATATGCGGGTTATAAAATTCTTGAAAGGAACAGAAACATCTGGGCAGTAACGAATATGCGTGTAATAGATGAAGAGGGGATATTCTCGAGTGATACAAAGGAGAGTCCGCTTGATAAGATTAATAATGTTTCATATTCACAGTCTTTCTGGGGGAAAATATTCGGATACGGTAAAGTTGATATTCAGACAGCGGCGGAAATCGGAGAAACGACATATAATAATGTAGAGAGTCCTGGTAAGTTAAAGGATGCAATAACTACTATGCAGGAAGAATACAAGAAGATGCAGATGAAAAGGCAGGCTAAAGAATTTGCAGATGCAATAGGAACTGCAAATGACAATGACATCGGAACAGAGCTTGAGAAATTAAATCAGCTGAAAGATAAAGGCGTAATTACAGAAGAGGAATTTTTAGCAGGAAAGAAGAAACTTCTTGAATAGTTGAATGATTAAGATTTTAAAATTATTAAAAGCGGATATCGTTCCGCTTTTCTTTTAAATACCTTTTATCTGATTTTTTAAAACCTTGCTGTAAGTCTGGCTGATAATAAATGGTTCTTTTACACCTTCCATATAAATTCTGTGAGTATAGTTATTCCATTTTTCAACTTTCCTGATGTAATCTGTATTTATGATGGTTGAGCGGTGAATCCTTATGAAATGCTCTTTAGGCAATTTTTCATGCCACTGTTTAATAGGTTTTCTTACTAAATATGACTTGGAATCTGAAGTATACAATCTTGTGTAATCCTTTGCCGATTGTATGAATACAACAGACCTCATTCTTACAAAATCAGATTTCTTCCCGTCAGAAAGAAATACTTTACCTTCGTATTTTATTCCACTTGATTCGTTATCTTTAACAGGAATTGGTTTATTCTTCTCAACAGGGTTTAGGTTTTCAGTAAGGATTCTTAATACTTCGTTTTCTATATCAATCTTGTTGTTACTTTCTTCTTTCTTTCTTAACTGCGTATCTATAGACTTAAGCAGTTCTTCCCTGGAAAACGGTTTAGGGATAAAATCATCCGCACCAAGTTCCATCCCTTTCCTGTAATCGGGTCTTTCTGATTTAGCTGTTAAATAAATAAAGACAGGCTTTGATTTGAGGTTTAAACTATTCATTTTTTCTAAAACAGTAAAGCCGTTCATTTCGGGCATCATAATGTCACAAAGTATAACATCGTATATTTTCTTCTTAATGAGTTTGAGACCATTGTTTCCATTGATTGCCGCATCCACAGAAAACCCCTCACCACTTAGAATTGAGTTAGTGACTTCTCTGATAATGATATCATCTTCGATTATTAAAATAGATTTCATGAATTAAATATCAGATATTTAATAAAATAAATCAATGCAAGACAAATTCAGCGTGGTTGGGATTGGAATAATAAAGATTAAAATAAAAGGTGCGGATAATCTTTATAAATGACTATCCGCTCCTTTTGAATAAAACTAATTACCTGTTTGTTGTATTTCGTTTTCCGTTTCTCTTTGTTTCCTTTGTGAAGTTCTTTGAGATTTTGTTACACCATTCTCACCAAAATTATATGTTAAAGTGAAAAATGCTGCTCTTGAGTTTGATTTCTGATAAAGCGTCTGGCTGAAATTGTCACCTGAACTGTTTGCTGAGAACCTTTGCTGGTTTAATAAGTCATTTACTCTGAAACCAAG
>JBMOHR010000378.1:0-2705 GCA_049317745.1 Ignavibacteria bacterium | reverse complement strand
TATGAAATTACTGTCCTCTTGCAACCCAAAACTTTGGGTCTTCGGGAATTAAGTTCTTTCTTATTTCGAAATGAAATAACTGACCGTCTAAAGTCTGTGATGTATGGGCAATCACATCGCCAGTTTTAACGGCGGAACCTATGGAGACATTTAAATTTCTAACAATTCCATAAATTGTTCGATAACCATTATTGTGATTTACAATTATTATTTTCCTGTACATAGGAATATCAAAAATATCCACTACAATGCCGTCTGCAACACATCTCACTTCGGAATTGTCGGCAATAGATACATCTATCCCTTCATTGTTTGTAACAGTCCCGGTTTGAGGGTTAATTGATTTACCAAAATCATTAACAATTTCTGTAGAGCTGACCGGGAAGATGAGGTTACCTTTTAAAGCTTCGAAATTATCAGAAGAATAATTTGGTATACTTTTTAGTCTATAAACTGTGTTATCGTTATTAGTGGATAAATAATATTCTAAATCAATTATTCTTGAACGAATTTTTTCAATCTGATAGTTGTAATTTTCAATATTGGAGCGTAGAATACTCAAAGAGTCCTCCAATTCCGATTTTTGATCCAGTAAAGAAGACTGGTCTTGTTTTTTGAGATTTAGATATTTTCCAAGTTCAGTTTTATTCAGACCAGATATTTTTTTGCTTTCAAGAAAAGCAAATTCCTCATATTTAATTTTTTCGAAATCAACTTTACGTGTTTGGGACAATCTTGTTAAATACTCTAATCGGGCATAGAATTTTGAAGGTGATTCAGAGGAAAAAAGAATCTGATACTGATAATCAACTCCTTTTTTGTAGAGTGACACAATACGTTTTTTAAATTCATTCTTAAGCTTTTCTATACCTTCCTTTCTCTGAATAAATTCCAACTCCTGTTTTATAGTTTTATTAGGATTTGTACCTGATTTCATGTCTGTTATTAAGTCAGACAAAACTTTAACCTGATTGATAATATCTTTAAGTTTTAGGTTTAAAGCAGAAATAATTTTGTTACTCAAAATAACCGAGGCTTCATATTTCTCAATCTGCAGTTTATAATTATAAAATTGTTTCTGCTTATCTTCACGGGGAATATAATCTGCATAAGAAAAAGAATAAGCAAAAACCATCATAAGCAATATTTGAATATATATCCTCACTTACAGGCCTCAATAAAAGATAATAAAATATTCTTTGAGAACGGATTATCAAAATCATCAAACCTTTCAGGGTGCCATTGGATTCCTAGCAGGAATGATTTACCGACTTTGTCTCTGTATTCGATTCCTTCGACAATTCCGTCAGGTGATTTAGCGTTAACCGACAGACCTTCGCCGAGTCTGTCTACAGACTGATGGTGAGAACTTGTTACGTCGCCTACGATTGAATTAACAATGTTGTGTAAAAGAGAATCGGAAAATACGTTAATATTATGCCATCTTATAACATTATTATCAATATTGTCATGATTGACATTTCTGATAGATGGAATATCGTAAATTAATGAGCCGTTGAAATAAACGTTCAGCATCTGACATCCTCTGCAAATACCAAGAATTGGTATACCTTTGATAATTGATTGCTCAATTAGTTTGTATTCAAATCCGTCTCTGAAAGTATTGTGTTTACCAACGTCTTCTTTAGTTTCCCAGTCATTATAAAGTTCAGGGTATATGTCAACTCCGCCTGAAAGAATAAGCCCATTTACATTATTGAATTTTGATAATGCATCTTTGTCATTATAATCAAGCACCACAAACTCAACGCCAAAATAATCGAGCCATTTAACGTAAAGGTCAAAATTATTTTCGCATAACGAAATACCAATCATACGATATTCTTTTTAATTAATAAATTATCCAAAACACTATTATTTAAAATTACATCAATTCTTAAATAATAAACAGGATAATTGGATACAAATTCCCCGAACTCCCTTATTTTAATGAAGTCCTTCTCGGTCGTCAGGAAAATAACATTACTGTTATGTTTTGATATGAAATGGTTTATATCGTTTAATGTATAATCATAGTGATCGGGATATTGAAAGGTATTTTCAAGGTGAATACCGAGGTCTGCGGCTACTTTGTGGAAACTACTATTATTTGCAATTCCTGAGAACAATACAGCTTTTTTGTTGTCTGGAAAATCCACCTTGTTTTCATTGTAATCATAAAGACCTGTTAACTTGTATTGCATAGAGTTTAACAAAGAGGAATCCAGTTGTGCGAATTTGAAATTATATAATACAATATCGGCACGTGAAAGTGAAGATTTTGTTTCTCTCAAGTTACCAGCAGGCAAAAGGAGATTGCTGGTAAAGGAATAACTTTCTTTATCTTCAATAACAATATCGACAGTCTTTCTGACTTTTCTATTCTGGAAAGCATCGTCGAGAATTATAACATCGGGTGAAAATGACTTAATCATTTCTTTAATGGCTCTAATTCTGTCATGATAAGCTATTGCGAAAAACTTATGACTCTTGGAAAACCTATTAACTATCATAAATAATTCATCACCTGTGGATTGAAGGTCAGAGGTGATACATTTGCCGTTATAAGCGACAACAAGATTGTTTGATTTACTTTTATAGCCTCTGGAAATAACGCCGACACTTTTATCCTTTGATAAAAAGTAATCGATAAGATGTATAACTAAGGGTGTTTTTCCTGTGCCTCCGGTAGTTATATTCCCAAC
>JBMOHR010000377.1:0-2717 GCA_049317745.1 Ignavibacteria bacterium | reverse complement strand
ATAAGTCTGTTAGGTTCATTAGTAAAGTTACGTGCCATTACGCAATACGTGATTTGTCCCGGTACAAGGATATCCATACCCTGTTCACGGGTAATGCGTTTACAACCCGGAGGATAAATACTGGATACCATCACGAGGTTTAATCTTTCGATACCTGCATGACGTAATGCTAATTCAAATGACTGTAAATAATCTTTGTGTCTTCCAACACCTTTTGTGAAGAACATCTTTGTTGGCTGAAACATATCACCCTCCTCTTTGTTTTAAATTAAGCAATGTACAAACTTATAAAATATTTTAATTAAAAAGTATTAATTAATCTTTACTTTAAGGAATTTTCTTTTCCCTACTTTGAGTACAAATTCCTTCCTTTGGTCAATGACGTAGTTAATATCAGAGACTTTTACGCCATTTATTGTAACTCCGCCCTGCTCTATTAATCTTCTTGCAGAACCGTTTGAGTCAGCGAGTTTATTGTTAACAATAAGGTTAATCAATTTTACGTCTTTTTCGTTCAATGTTATTTCAGGAATATCATCAGGAATTTCTTTCTTGATAAATATCTTATCAAACTCCTCAATTGCCTGAGTAGCAATATCCTCATTGTAATAAAGTTTAACGAGTTCAAAACCCAGTTTACGCTTCATATTACGCGGGTTAGTGTTCGGGTCTTCCATTTCAAGCTTGATGTCGTGGAGTTCCTTCGGAGTTAACCTTGTTGCAAGAGTAAAGTATTTAAAGATAAGAATATCAGGAATACTCATAGTCTTACCGAATATATCTTTCGGGTCGTCAGCAATTCCGATGTAGTTATTCAGCGACTTACTCATTTTCTCCGAACCGTCCGTACCTTCAAGCAATGGCATAAGCATAACTATCTGAGGGTCTTTGCCAAAACGTTTCTGCATATCACGTCCTACGAGGTTATTAAACTTCTGGTCTGTACCTCCGAGTTCAACGTCAGCATCTATTGCGTAGGAATCGTATCCCTGCATAATCGGATAAAGCAGTTCGTGCATACCAACTTCAACCTGTTCCTTCATACGTTTTGTGAAGTCATCACGTTCGAGGATTCTCTGCACTGTAAACTTTCCAAGCAGTCCGATTAAATCGTGAAGTGATATCTTACTTAACCATTCTGAGTTATAGACAATCTTAGTCTTTTCTTTATCGAGTATTCTTGAAGCCTGTTCGAAGTATGACTTTCCGTTCTCGCGAGTTTCCTCGAACGTAAGCTGCGGGCGTGTTTTCTTCTTTCCCGAAGGGTCGCCAATCATACCAGTAAAGTCGCCTACTATAAGAATGGCAGTATGCCCCAGGTCTTGAAATTCACGGAGTTTATTGAGCACGACTGAATGTCCGATGTGCAAATCAGGAACGGACGGGTCACAGCCGAGTTTCACGTTCAGCGGTTTATTCGTCGCAATAGATTTTTCTATTTTCTTTACGAGTTCATCCCCGGGAATGATTTCTACAGTTCCCTTTTTAAGGATATCCATTTGTTCATTTAATGCTGCAAACATATCAATAGTCTTTTAGTTTTCTTTCTGTATCTCGTGATTTAATTGTTTCTCTCTTGTCATAAAGTTTCTTACCTCTTCCGAGTGCTATTTCCACTTTAATCTTTGAGTTTTTAAAATATATCTTTGTAACTACTAGAGTTAATCCTTTTTCCTCGAGCTGAGCCTTTATCTTTCTCAACTCTTTCTTATTCATCAAAAGCTTTCTTTTCCTGAGCGGGTCGTGGTTATTCAAGTTACCGAATTTGTACTCATTAATGTGGGCATTAAAAAGCCACAGTTCATTGTTCAGATATTTCCCATAGGCATCAGTCAGGTTAACCTTTCCTTCCCTCAGTGATTTAACTTCCGTTCCCAGCAGAACAATCCCTACTTCGAAACGATTTAAAATCTCGTACTCAAAATTAGCTTTCCGATTAGTTCCAATTATTTTAATTTTGTCTGTGTCTGTCAATATAGTATGTCAAACCTTTAAATTATTTAATACTGACAGCAAAATCAATTTAATAAGAAATGAAAATAAAAACATTTACGGTTAACCCTTTTCAGATGAACTCTTACCTTTATTACTGTGAGAACACAAAGGAAGGCGTAATAATCGACCCGGGCTATTACACAAAGTACGAGCAGGATGATTTACTGGAGTTTATAAACAGAAACAATATCAGGATAAAGTATATACTGATGACCCACGGCCACATTGACCACATACTCGGAAACGGGTTTGCTGTTGATAACTTTGCTGTACAGGCATACATACATAAAGATGATTTATTTCTGTATGAAAGAGGAGTTGAACAGGCGGTATTATACGGGTTTCAGATTCCTCCCCTGCCGGAACTGAAGGATTTCATAGATGAAAGTTTATGTATAGCGGTCGGTAATAACAAACTCAACTTCATCCACACACCCGGACATTCTCCCGGAGGAGTTTGCATAGTCGACCATTCAGAACGAGTTGTATTCTGCGGAGACGTAGTGTTTCAGTCATCCATCGGGCGGACAGACTTACCAGGCGGTGATTATGATACATTAATCAGTTCGATTAATGATAAGCTATTCGTAAAATGCAGTGATGAATATAAACTGTTTCCAGGACATATGGACAGCACTATCGTCGGAGAAGAAAAGAGAAGTAATCCGTATCTGAGGTAATATTAATTCAAAGTTCAGAATGCAGAATTCAGAATGCAGAAT
>JBMOHR010000376.1:0-2730 GCA_049317745.1 Ignavibacteria bacterium | reverse complement strand
CTTACAGGTCTTCCAGATTTTCCAGATAATAAACAAGGTTTATTCCAAAAAGTGTCGAACCAGTAGCATTTTTCCCATAACCCGATGAAGGGATATTCCATTTTACCAAAGGCGATATGCGAATGTAAGTTTTCGGATACCATGTATATGAAGCGACCATACTAAAAGAACTTTCATCAGAATTGCCTATACTGCTGCCGTTAATGGAATAGTCTGACTGATAGAACCCGCCCAGAGAAAAAGAAACCGAATTATAGAAATTAATCAAATAATTTGCAGTTACAGAATAATTAAAACGGTCGCCCTGTTTTCTTTCGTATGATGGGACTGCAGCGCCGTAATACTTTTCGAATGTTTTAATAAAACTATGCTGCCAGTTTACATCAGAGCCAATCTGAATTTTATCTTTTAATATTGTTTTAATAAACGACAATCCAAGAGAAGTAGTATAGAATCCTTTACCAGAAATATTAACTTCGCTTTCTGCCTCTTCATCAGATTTCCCTGTTGGGAAAGTCATTCCGAAAGTCACAGCAAAGTAAGGGGTTTTCTTATCGGTTATAATTTTATCTTTTTCCTTATACAAAGAATACTCGTGGAATATTTCATAACGCCCACTCAGGACAACATCCCCTATACCCGAACCGTTGGAAGGAAGTCCGGGAAGTTCGTTTTTATTAATAACGAACGGTATTAATATTCCTGCCTGAAGTTGTTTATTAAACCTGTAAGCGCCGGAAAAAGTTGGTGTCATCTGGTATGAAGTCTGAGAGATTTTTCTCCACTCTTTTTCAGAATCCCATACCCCGAGATTATTATCAAACTTATAACCGACGTTAAACAATGCACGTTTATTTAATGAAAGTACGGCAACATCGTAGACTCCCCCGCCGCAGCATACCTGCGAGTATGAGGCTTTAGAAATGAGTATGATAAATAATATAATTAACAGTTTTTTCATCTTGCGTCAAATACTAAATATAAAAAAGGTGTTGAGATGGTCTGATTGTTTACAACGATTGAATCGTAAACGAACCACTGTCCAGGCATAGTAAAATTAGCTTTTCCTTCATACTTGCCGTATGAAGTGAAAACGGGATTAACATTACTGCTTGAACCGTGTCCGTGCGACGGCATCCAGGGGCGTATAAACATTTGTGCGTTGCTTACTTCCGTGTAACTTGACTGGTCGATGGTTTTATGCAGGATAATTTTAAAATCGTTTAAACCCACTTTAGGGTCTTTAGGAGTAATGAGCGTTAAATAATACAAGACATTATTGACAGCATCAAACCATATCCTCATTTGGTTGCCTGTGCCGAGTACAACATCGAACTGCTTCCTTTTAAAATAGAACTCATTATTATAATTATAATCGGCAAACCAGAAAGAAGTAGATGAATCTGAAAGCATTGAATAACATACATAACCTGTAAACATTCCTTTGGAATTATCGTAAGTAAACTCAGACTGTACAGGAGTTGAATGTCCAGGGCCGGAGGTGTGGAACATTATAGGAGCATATTTCAGAAAACCTGTTTTTAATTCAACGTTATTGGAAAATATCTTAAAGCCTATTTCATTGTATCCGACATACAGAATACTTGAATTTTCATTGTACATTTCAATTTTAACGTTTGCTGAATCTATAGTGAGTACTTTAGAGTAGTTACTAACGGGATCAGTAGGTGTAACGATATTTTCCTTATTGCAGGAAGCAAACAGAATTGCCGATATTAACAGTAATAGATATTTTGTCATTAAATAGTAATTTGAACAATATAATGAAGAAATTTGAAACAATAAATTGCAAACTTGGAATTTTCAATTGAAATATTAATCAGATAATTAATATTAAATGAAAAGAGAGTCTCTCAAATTAAAAGAGACTCTCAAGTAAAAAGCATGTATTATGTTTCAAACAGTTTAATGTCCGCCCTCACCTTTAGCTTTGAACCTCTCACCTGTTTCTTTAACAAGTTGTTTATACCAGTCTTCACCATAACCGGGCTGTGAAACTTTAGGGACTCTGCTTCCTTCGACAGGGAATTTAATGTTTCCGTCCATGTATTTAGTAAACAGGAATCCGTAGAGTTGTTTCCATCTGTTAAAAGTATTTTTCCCGACAGTAAGAGAATATTCGGTTAAATAGTCCTTTGCTTTTTGAGGGTCCTGCGCATAGAGTTCCATCGCATTTTTGTCAACTTCAGCAATACTGTTTAGGTATCCCTGTTCGAGTTCTTTCTGAACAGGCTGAATGTCTTTAATCATATCTTTGTAACGTGTGTAAGCAAAGTTTGATACCTGATTAAATATCCAGAATGCAGATGAATCAGAGAATACCATCATATCACCGTTCCCTACAGCAAGACTAGGAGGTACTTTCGTTATTGATGTATAAATCGGTGAATAAACTGTTGTGTAATTGTCATCAACGCCAAACCAGAAAATACCGCCGATTTCATTCGGTAATGAAGAACGTGACTGAGTAACGAATGAGAAGCCTGTCTGTTGTGTTGATATTGCTCTTTCATTAAAATATTTTTCATTACCAACTTTGAAAGTTAATGGTCTCCAGCGAACAGGACAAGTATAAGGACCAGCTCCCCAGTCTTTTGTCATATCGAGTGCAGTACCCTGATAATGGTCACGCATAGCACTCATCACGTCATAGACGGAAAGCTTATTTGTTGGTTTAACCCATAAAGGCATTTTATTCTTTAAGTTTTC
>JBMOHR010000375.1:0-2733 GCA_049317745.1 Ignavibacteria bacterium | reverse complement strand
CTGTTGCCTGGTCTATTTCAGGAACAAACTCCAAACTGTGGATTGAAAATGGCGGAACACTTACTGCTACATCAGCAATTACTTTAGTTGCTGCAACAATTTTTCAAATTGATAATGGCGGAACGTATATTCAAAACGTTGCTATTGCAATGAGTAGTACAATTTTTACCGGAACAGAAAACTTTGGTCCTTCAAGTAATTTTATTTATAATATTATTCCTTCTGGTTCTACAGCACCTTCAAGTCCAGGATATGGTAATCTTACAATAAATACAACTGCAAATGCAGGTAATTATGGATGGGGTGGTGCAATTACTCAAATCCAAGGAAATCTTTTAGTGCAATCAACAGGCACTGGCTCATTTAGGCATGCCTTTACTGCGGGTAGCGCTATAACAATAAGTATCGGTGGAAACTTTACTATCTCGGGCGGTAATTTTTGGTTGTCCTCTGGAACAGGAACTTGTACAGTTAATTTATCCGGTGATTTAATTGTCAATGGTGGAACTCTTGATGTTGCAAATTTTTCTGGGGTTGGTATAATTTATGTTGGTGGAAATGTAAGTGTCTCTTCCGGAATTTTAACCGAAGGTGGTTCCACAACAACATCTAAAATTGTTTTCAATAAAAACGGAGCACAGACATTTACAAGCGGAGGTACAATCTCTAATATAGTAAATTTTGAAGTTGCATCAACTTCTGTTTTAGACGTAGGAACAAGTGTGATTTCTGGTGCTGGCTCATTCACTCTTCCATCGGGGGCTACTCTTAAAACATCCAATGCAACAGGTTTAACAGGCTCAATTACAACCACTACAAAATCTTTCAGTAGTTTAGCAAATTACGAATTTGATGGCGCATCTACAGGAACCTTTACTACCTCTCCAACTGCAAACACTGTAAATAATTTAACTATAAATAATTCGGCGGGTACTGTTACATTAGGACAAAATTTCACGGTAAACGGGGATTTATCTTTAACAAGCGGAACAATGGCAGATGGCGGATATACTTTAACATTAGCCGGGAATCTGCTTGGCACAGGCACACACAGCGGTACGGGAAAAATAACCATGACAGGTTCATCCAGAAATATTCCGGGTATAACACTTGGAAATCTTGAATTAAATAATGTGGGTGGAACATTTACTCTAACGGGTGCACCTACTATAAACGGAAACCTGACATTAACAAACGGCACCTTAGCAGACGGCGGATATACTGTTACTCTATTAGGCAATATTGCGGGCACAGGCACACACAGTGGTTCAGGAAAAATATTAATGACGGGTTCGGGAAAAACAATATCAGGTGTTACTTTGGGTAATCTGGAATTAAATAATGCCGGCGGGTTCAGTTTAAGCGGTTCACCAACGATTAATGGTGTACTTACTTTAACATCAGGTGTATTTACACTTGGCTCTTACACTCTTTCACTAAAAAATCCTGCAGCAGGAACGCTTTCAAATTTAACAACAACCTCGTCTTCATCGTTATCAATTCTGGAGCAAAGCGGTATATTTTCTTTACCAACCAATATTACGGATTTAAACAATTTCACTCTAAACAGTTCCAATGGTGCAAGTTTAAACGCAGGGCTTACTCTTTCGGGTGCTCTAACTTTATCCAACGGATTATTAACAATTGGCTCAAACAACCTTACGTTGAGTTCCACTTCAACAATTGGCGGGACACCTTCTGCATCCAGTATGGTAGTTGCAGACGGCGACGGTAAATTAATTAAAAACTTTACAGGTACAGGTTCGTTCACGTTTCCTGTGGGTGATAATACGGGAACCCCTGAATATTCTCCTGCTACAGTTAATTTTGCTTCAGGAACATTTAGCAGTGCTTCTTTGGGTGTGAATTTAAAAAATACAAAAGACGTAAATAATACAAGCACAACAGATTATTTAACAAGGTACTGGGATTTTTATAATACAGGTATCTCTGCATTCTCCTGTGGTATTACTTTAAACTATTTACCTGCAGATGTAACTGGTACGGAAGCAAATTTATATTTGGGACACTATGAAGGCTCAACCTGGACAGGCTTAGGAGCCGCAAACCCATCTACACACATTATGTCAGGAACGACTACAAGTTTCTCAAGATTTACAGGCGGTCAACAATCTGCTATGCCCGTAACACTTTCTTCTTTAACTAATTCAGTTACCGGCAGGAATATTAAACTTAACTGGACGACTACAAGTGAGATTAATAATGCGGGATTCAACATAGAGAGATTAGGCATTAGGCAACAGGCAACAGGCAATTGGGAAAAGATTGGATACGTGAATGGAAAAGGAACAACGAACACTGCTACTAACTATTCTTACGATGATAGAAACCTTCAGACAGGTAAATACAAGTACAGACTGAAACAGATTGACCATAATGGTAACTTTGAATATTTCTCTCTTAACGGTGAAGTGGAAGTCGGCGTGCCGGCAAAGTTTGACCTGAGTCAGAATTATCCGAACCCGTTTAATCCTGTTACTAAAATTAATTTCGACTTGCCTCTCGACAGTAAGGTGAATATTGCACTCTACGATATTACTGGCAGGGAAGTGAAGTCACTGGTTAATGAGTCAAGAACCGCAGGTTACCATACAGTTCAGTTTAATGCTTCTGATTTATCGAGTGGTATTTATTTCTACCGTATTATGACGAAGTCGTCTGCAAAGGATTTTGTGATGACGAAGAAGATGGCGGTTATTAAGTAAGGAGTAG
>JBMOHR010000374.1:0-2739 GCA_049317745.1 Ignavibacteria bacterium | reverse complement strand
TGAATTTAATATCAAAGATTTTATCCCTACATTACGCCATCACAATTAATTAAACCAAAAGTGAAATGAAGAAATTGTTTCTCTCTCTCTTATTGCTTGCAATGGTAAGCAATCTTTCGTTTTCGCAAGAGCGCTGGTCAGTAACAAAGCCTCCTCTTGGAAAATATGTAAAACTACCAACAGTAGTTCAAACCTGGGATAACCCGAATAAATTACCTTCGATACATTATACACCAACAGGTGTGTTGTCAGTCGCAGCTAATTTCAGAGTGTTACCTAATTCAAATCAACAGGATGAAATTATTCTTACGAGTAATCCATCATTCCCGAACCTTTTATACGGTTCGTCAAACTCAACCGCAGGTTCAACATACTCACAAGGTGTTTATGTCTCAACCAACGGTGGTTTGAACTGGTACGGAACTGATATTATGCCTAATTGTCCGATCGGTGCCAGTGACCCTGCACCTGCAATCGACAAAAACGGTACTTTCGTTTTTACTACTTTAAATACTGCTGTGACAAATAATGCAATGATAGGACAGTATTCAACTAACAACGGTGTGAATTTCTCTGCACCTTTTACTATCCCTGGCGGTGGTCCATCAGATAAAAATATGACTGCAACTGACGACGTTCCTTCAAGTCCTTTTTATGGCAGAACATACACTGTCTGGACAAGATGGTCGGGCTCTTATCCGATTGCTATTTCTTACACAACAAATGGCGGTGTCTCCTGGAGCACAGCAGCAGTAATTAATTCTCCATCAGTTTTATCACAGGGTTGTGATATTGTTGTCGGACCCGGTGGTGTAGTTTATGTAACCTGGTCAAAGCAATCAACAGTATCAACAGGTTGCGGATTTGCAAAATCTACTGACGGTGGTGTTACCTGGACAGTTAACGAAACAGCATTCTCAGTTACAGGTATGCGTTCAAACTCATTCAACGGCTGGGGCGTTAGAGTAAACGACTTCCCAAGAATAGCAGTTGATAAATCAGGCGGTCCTAATAACGGCAGAATCTACATCGTAGATTGTGAAAAGAATTCACCTCCTGCAGGTTCTGACCCTGACGTAGTCCTTCACCGCTCAACAGACGGCGGCGCAACCTGGATGCCAAGAGTAAGAGTTAATCAGGATGCTTCAAACAACGGAAAAGTTCAGTTCTTCCCCGCAGTATGCATTGATGGCAGCGGCGGTGTAAACGTTATTTATTATGACAACAGAAACTATCCTTCAGTCGGTGACTCCTGCGAAACTTTTGTTTCACGTTCAATCGATGGTGGTGCAACATTTACAGATATTTTAGTTTCAGACCACAGATGGAAACCTGCTTCAGAACCAGGTTTAGCACCTTATATGGGTGACTACATCGGTATCACAGCAGGTAACGGAAAAGTATGGCCTTTCTGGTTTGACAATAAAACCGGTTCTATGCAGGCTTGGACTGCACCTATTGATTTAGGTCCTTCAATCGCGCACACTCCGCTTACAAACACAGAATTAATATCCGGCAACAGAGCAGTGAATTGCGTTATCACACCTGCTGGAAGCCCTATCAATCCTTCAACAGTAAAATTGTATTATTCAAAAGATAATCCAACACTTACTTCAAACGTTACAATGACAAACACAGGCGGTGATAACTGGACTGCAAACCTTCCGCTTTCAGGCGCAGGTCTTTACAGATACTACATCACTGCTACTGATAACTTATCAAGAGTAGCTACATATCCTTCAGGTGCACCTGCGAACACAGTTCAGTTCACAGCTTCACCCGATATCACTAAACCTGTTATCACTCATACGGCAATCGGCTCTACACCAAAAACATCGTGGCCTGTTCCAGTTACTGCAACAGTCACGGATAACATTGGAATAGACTCTGCCTGGGTAATATGGCGTATAAATTCAGGTGTCAATAAAAGATTTAAACTCGTCAACACAAGCGGAAGCAGTTTCAGTGCTCTGTTTAATTCTATTAATTCAGACGTAAACGTTAACGACGTAATCTATTATCGTATCTTTGCACAGGATAATTCATCAAACCATAACAGAGATTCTTCTGCACAGTATAATTTCAGCATCATCAATTTAACGAACGTATGTATCGGTTCAGGTACAACATCTTCAAACTATCCGTTCACAACTTTCTGGATGGATGGCAGAACACAAATCTTGTTTACTGCAGCAGAATTAAATGCAGCAGGTATTGGTGTAAATTCAGCTTTCACAAAAATAGGCTTTAACGTTTTAACTGCAAGTGCTCAGGCAATGAGCGGTTTCAACGTAAAGTTCCAGGCAACAGCACAAACATCATTGACAGGTTTTGTAACAACAGGTACCTGGTTCACAGGATTCAGCGGTTCGTACACAGTTCCTGGAACAGGTATACAGGATATCACAATGACCAATCCATACTTATGGAACGGAACGAGCAATGTTATAATCGAAATCTGTTATGATAACGCAGCTTACACATCATATTCAACTGTTGCATCAACAGCAGCGGCAGGTATGACATGGGGATATTACACTGATAACTCCACAGGATGTACAATGACCGGTGGAACAGCTCAGGCAAACAGACCTAATGTATGCTTCACATTCACAACAGGAGTTGGCGTAAACCCAATCGGTTCAGAATTACCAAAAGTATATTCATTATCACAAAACTATCCTAACCCATTCAACCCGGTAACCAAAATTAATTTTGCATTACCGAAACAGGGATTGG
>JBMOHR010000373.1:0-2747 GCA_049317745.1 Ignavibacteria bacterium | reverse complement strand
TTCCTATAGCAGGTATCTTCGTAAGCGAATCGTTGTATCTCATTACTCCTGTATGGGGATATCCGTCGTACGCAACAGTTGCCGACCTTACTATAACACCTATTGCTCCGTACCTGGCACCCTCTATGGCACCTTTTACTCTCTGGTCAACTGAGCTTCCGTATCCGTAACCTGTTGTATAACCCCTCTGATCTGCAGCTCTGCTGAAAAATACAATCTTGCCTTCTATGTTTTCTTTTCCAAGATTCTTAAGTTCTTCCCAGCTTTTAACTTCAATTACTTTTCCAGAAACACCTTTATCTCCTGTACCGACAGAAATTCCCAGCGCACAAACATTAAAGTTTACACGTCCCTTTTTAGTCATGGCGTTGGCAACTTCCTTCTCGCCGCGTTCCCAGTTTCTTACTTTCAGTTCCTGAAGATAAACATTGTCAAGGTTCATTCCCTTCAGTTTTCCTTCAATAAACTTTATTGCGTCGTTTGCGTGCTTAGAGCCTGTTAGTCTTCCACCGATATTCTTGCATAACTCTCTTAAATTTTCGTAAGAAATATTGTTTGTAAGTGCCTCTGAATATATGTTTCTTATAACTAAGGAATCATCGTCCGCAGAGTACACATTTATGCTTATTACCAGAAATACCGCCAGCAGAAAATATTTTGTGAATGATTTTATCATAAAGTTTATATTATTCGTTAAAAGGAAGTTTCCAGAGACCCAAGAATTTATTCTCATACTGTTCGCTGTAAATAACTAGAGGGTTTGGAAGGTTGAAAGGTTCGTAAATAAGGTTCCTGTCCCTGCATTTTCCTACTTTTATATCTCTTCCGTTTCTCCATCCGTACCTTCTAAGGTGAGTAGTTGCAAGAAGATACTTTGCCCCGCTTTTCGAAAACCCTTCTAATGCATCTTTAATGTCATCAACTGTAATGTGCTGCAACACATCTCTGCAGAAAATTAAATCTGCAACGGGGACGCCGTCTTTAACAAAATCATTAACTTTAAATTTATACTGAGGATATGCATTTGAGTTCTTCTCAATAAGTGCAGGAACTATATCGCACCCTGTATACACAAAACCTTCGGGTAGTTTCCCGAGAACAAGCGGCATCCATCTGAAGTCACCGCAGGCAGCATCAACCATTGACTTAATGCCGTAATCATTAACAACTTTTTCAATGATTTCCCGGGTGACTTTTGTAACTTCTATTGTTGAGCCCCATCCGGAAAGATGCTCGTCTCCCCAGAGTTTATTCTTCTCAACCTCTATAAATGCTTCTTTCCTTGCCTGATTTCTTTTGTCTGCGGATTTCATTTCTCTTATGTTATTCTATAAAATATAAATATAAGAAAATCGCATATAACATTAATTGTTAAAAGTTATGAATCAGAAATATGGCAGATTTATAGAAGGTTAAAACACAGCCCGCGATTTCAATCGCGGGCCATTGCATGCTGTTAGAATAAAAATGGGAGCTTATATTTAAGGCCTTTACTTTGAGCCCTATCATTAACATCGAAATAATACCATTTGCCTCCCTGAGGTTCGGTGTTTGAAATTTTATATGAGATGTATGTAGGAGTAAATTTAGTGAATACGCAGCTTAATGTTGACCATCCTTTTCTGGAATTTACATTATAATCTGAGAATGTTGTATCTGCGGCATATCCATTTAACTTTGTTCCTGTGAGTGTTATGTCATCATTAAAATATATGTATTCTGTGAAGAATGAATTATCAGTTATATTGTCCGTATAATTTCTTCTTTCAATAAGCCCGGTTACATTTCCGCTTGTATCTTTCACCGTAAGTACAAGTATTGCATATTTTGTGTTTAAAGAATTTAATTTAACATTTACCTCAGTTCCTTCGTTGAAAAGATTATCAACACCTGTGAGGTATTCGTCAGCAGGTACAGAAAAATCTATTGAAAATACTCCTGCTGAATTTATTCGTCCTGTACCTAAACTGGTATATGAAGTACTTCCAGGTATACATACTGACGCATTGATTGTTTGATTTCCCATAGTCCAGTTTTCAACTTTGTCAGATATATATCCGTTTGCAGTTGTTCCTGTCGGGCCTACCGTATTGTCAGCACAGGAAATCATTAACAGAGCTGACATTATTGTTAAAACGCTTATTATTATTGTTTTCATCATCTGTTTTAAATTATTTTAAAATTGTTTTAATTAATTCAGGCAGTTATTTAATCATTACCATTCTTTTGGTTTCCGTATAACTGTCTGAACGGAGTACATAATAGTATACACCGCTTGAGTATCTGCTGCCGTTCCAGTTAATCGTGTAAAGACCTGTTTTCATGTATTCACTCTTTAAAGTTTCTATCTCCTGTCCGAGTGAATTGAATACCTTAAGTGATACGGCTGCATCTTTTGGAATCTGAAACTTAATAGTAGTTACCGGATTAAAAGGGTTCGGATAATTATTGAAAAGCTGATAACTTTTTATCGTTCCTGTGTTTTCATCAGGATCTAATTCATCATTTCCGGAGTTGTTAATTTTTTCTCTTATGCGTCCTTCTGAAACATAATCCACATTATTAAGGGAAATAATGCAGTCCTTCAGAGCCAGAAATTCAGGAATGCCTGTGAGTTCAACATTTTCAACTTCTATTCCCATCATCTGAAGAATCCCATACAGTCCTTCATTAACTGTAAGCGAATACTTCTTTGCCGGATTAAACTGTTTATTGTTCATCCTTATCGATGACATAATTACACGGCT
>JBMOHR010000372.1:0-2750 GCA_049317745.1 Ignavibacteria bacterium | reverse complement strand
GAAAACGGATTCTTCCAGAAAGAAATTGCGAATGCAGCATACAGATACCAGAGAGAACTTGACAACAAGGAAAAGATTGTTGTTGGTGTTAATGACTTTATAGAAGAAAATGAGAAAATAGATATTCCTATATTACGGATTTCGAAGGATGTTGAAGAAATGCAGGTGAAGAGACTTAAAGAACTGAAACAATCGAGGAATCAGGAAGATGTGAAGAATGCACTAGCAGAACTGAATAAGGCTTCACAGGACGGAAGAAACTTAATGCCTGTGATACTTGACTGTGCGAGAAAATACGTTACGCTCGGCGAAATGATTGGCGAAATGAAGGAAGTGTTTGGAGTGTATCAGGAGACGGCAGTCTTTTAAGAACATTTTAAATTTGAAATTTCAAATTGTAAATTGAAATAAGAGACAAATAAATTGTAAACCCGGGAATTATAAGTTTCCGGGTTTTTTAATATAGAGCAATAATTACCTTTCACAATATTCAGGATTGGACAATTCCTGACTTAAGAGTAATTTGAAATTGTAAATTTAAATAAGTCACAAATAATTTGTAAACCCGGGGGTGTGATGCTTCCGGGTTTTTTCATATAGAGTAATAATTACCTTTCATAATATCCAGGATTGGACAATTCCTGACTTAAAATTAAACAGAAAAAAACAAAGATTCCTTGTTTTTTTAATTAAATCTATAGATGAAAGAAGGCTATTAACTGTTTCAAAATGAGAATAATTGTCTCATTATGAGAAAGATATTTTAGTGTTATTGCGATTACTGAACAGAATCGATACTAATATTAGGTACGTTATTTGCAATAGTTTTAATGGATATTCCAAATTTTAAAGGTGTTGATTTGGGTAAAATTTGGAGACGAATATGGGTATGGTAAAATTTTTAATTATTCTTGTAATTTCACTGTTTTTATTGGCAAGCGGTATTTCATTTGCACAGAATTACACTACAGTGACAGTAACAGGATTCAATCAGGACTTGATTGCTGAGGGAGGTTACTCATCAAACAGGGCTTTGAACTACACAACAGCAATATTTGACGGGGATAATGCATATGCCGGTCACGTGATGTACTGCACAGATTTCAGGGGAAATTATAATCAAAGTACAGTTCCACCAGGCGGTTTGCCAGTAAACCGGACTATTACGAGTGCGAATAATTCTGCGATAATATACCTGTTGCAGCCATATAATGGGAATAATGTACTTTTGCTGAATACAGCTAACAGCGTAGGAACATTGACACTTACCACTCCCCAATCATACCAGGTGCTTTCAATCCTTGCTTCCAGTGCAGAAGGGGCCTCCTCATTTACTGCAAGGTTAAACTTTAATGATAATTCATACACAGATTGCAGTTTCACTGTTCCTGACTGGTTTAATGGTACACCATTTGCGATACAGAACATAGGGAGAGTAAATGCGAGGCAGTATTCGACAAATTCAGGTGAGAGGTATGATGATTTTGACGGAACATCGACAAGCAATCCGAGATTATACGACTGCCCTATTACAATGTCTAATACTGATAAATTTAAAGTACTAACGAGTATTACGTTCACAAAAACTGCAGCAACCAGCAGAACTGCAATTTTAGCAGTATGCGGTTTGAATCCGCTATCTGCACCAGTCGCTAGCGCAGGAACGAACATAGTTATTACAGGGTTCAGGTCGAACTGGAACAGTGTGGCAAATGCCACAAAATACAGGCTTGATGTATCGGTAATGAGTGATTTCTCGACATTCGTGACCGGGTACAGTAATAAGGATGTTGGAAACGTGGTTTATTCTGATGTAACCGGATTAACTATGGGGACATATTATTTCCGAGTTAGAGCAGAAAATTCATACGGACAAAGCATCCATTCAAACACAATTACAGTAGGGATTGCGCCGACAACTCAGGCATCGAATATTACTTTTGTAGGAACTACACACAGATCAACCACAATAAGCTGGACAAGAGGAAGCGGAACTTTGTGCAAGGTGTTTATGTATGCGGGAAGCAGCGGGACGCCAGCACCTGTTAACGGAACAGATTACACTTCGAATGCAAACTTCGGGTCAGGTTCACAGATTGGAAGTACGGGATGGTATTGTGTTTACAGCGGAACAGGTACATCCGTAAACGTAAGGAATTTAACTGGCGATGTCACATACAGAGTAATGGTATTAGAAGTAGGTTCAGCCACATCCCCTGCCTACAATACAACAGCTTCAACTAACATAGGTAACCTTACAACTAATCCCGGAAATCAAGCGAATAATGTTGTATTTTCTGATTTACAGACAACAAGCCTGACCGTTAACTGGCAGAACGGTTCGGCTTCAAAAAGATGTGTGTTTATAAAACTTGGTACAACAGGTACTGCGTCGCCCGTAGATAATAATACTTATACAGCGAATACTGAATTTGGAAGCGGGACTCAGATAGGAAGCACAGGATGGTACTGCATTTATAACGGAACGGCTTCCCAAAGTGCGGGAAATATCAATGTAACGGGATTAACACAAAATACTAATTACGTTGTTATGGTTTGCGAATACTTCGGGAATCCGAGCAGTGAAGAATACATTGTACAGTCTGCAACACTTAATCCGAACACGAATCAGACGCCTATGCCTGTAAAGATGATGGGATTTAATTTCAGCATATTTGAAAAGAATGTTTCATTAAAATGGAGCACGGCATCGGAGGTAAACAATGCAGGTTTTGAGGTAGAGAGAGCAG
>JBMOHR010000371.1:0-2765 GCA_049317745.1 Ignavibacteria bacterium | reverse complement strand
TGTGTTCCGGGATAATCCGCGAACCGCTGAAAGCATAATACCAGTAAGGGTCATCAGAAGGAACCTGTTCGCACTGATAGTCGACACGCTGACCGCCTACAACGTACTGCATAACAGGGCGGTCCATATATGTCCTCATAGATTTGCTGTTGTTTGTACTGACAATATTTTTAATGTATGGAGGAATGGGTTCGAGGTAATTATCACGTACATCGTTATACCATCCTTTACCTGTTTCGGCATAGTTGTGCCAGACATTAAAATGGAGTAAATCTTTAATGTACTCGTACTGAGAGTACCAGCCGTTATCAAAAGCACCGATGTGGTACTCGTTGTCAGTAATGGGATTTTCCGATTTCTTAGTAACCTGAGTGTTGTTTGTAACCGATGCGATGTTATTTTTAGACGAAGGGATTGCAATGTATGAAATCAACAGAAAAGCAGGAACTGCGAGATATACGGCGAACTTGAAAATCGGTCGTTTCATAATTTAATAGATTTATGTTTAGAAAACATGGTCACTTTAAGTATAACAATCTTTTTGCATCAATAATAGCACCATCTGCAAAAAGAGTATAGAAATATACTCCGCTCGGTAAATTATCAGCATCGAATAAAACCTGATATGTTCCGGCTGTTTGTTTTTCATTTACTAATGTCTTTATATTTCTGCCAAGAATATCCATCACTTCTATTCTTACATTTGAACTCTTTGGGATTATATATTTTATATTTGATGTTGCGTTGAATGGATTCGGATAGTTCTGATAGAGTTTATAATCTTTTATTGTTTGTTCGTTATTCACTATTTGTGTGATTGGCCCGCCGCCGTTAATTGTGTGAGCTAAGTTATAGGAAAAAACAGTTGACCATCCGGTCAGGCTATCTAAAAAAAATAATTTTGAAGAAGTTCCAGTAGGAATTATTTGTGTTCCCCAGTTATTACCACCATTCGAAGTAGCAAATATATTTTGACCTGAAGCTATCCAGCCTCTTCTTGGATTTGCGAAATATATATCAATAGCATCAGTTGAATAAGGAAAGGTTTGTGTGAGCCTGGTGCCATTCGTCGTATATAAAACATAATTTACTGTGTTCCCGACAGTTACCCACCCAGTATCTTTATTTAAAAAAAATATACATCGAATATTAGAAATAGGCAAATTCGGCATCTGCTGCCAATTTAATCCGCTGTTTGTGGTTTTATACCATTGAGGTCCATTGTATATTAATCCAAAATATTCTCCGTTTACCTTCTCTTTAGCAAAGAATAATTTCGTCCATGATGACCAATTTATTGTTATCATTAAATTCTTTGTTAATCCGCCGTCTGTTGTCCTCCAGATATAATCCCAGGCACCATCACCGCCGCAAATAATACCTGTGTCACGATTAAAAAAATACAAACTTGAGAAGATGGGACTATTTTGTAACAGACTATCCCAGGTCACACCGCAGTTTGTAGATTTATATAACTTGCCGTATCCATTTCTATATCCAGCACCATACATATACATACTATCAACAATGCTTAAAGAATAAACAGTAAAATCATTTAATACCTGCCAGTTATATCCTGCATTCGTTGTTTTTATAAATAAGGGAGTAGAATTTGATATAAAGCCTGTGTTCTCATTCACAAATTTCATATCATTAAAATATCCTGTTGTAAACGGAACACTCTGCTGAACCCAGTTCTGACAAAGACAAGTGTCAATCGCAAATGTCAAATGATAAATTATGGCAAGTATTATGAGTGTTCTTTTCAATGTTATCGTTTTTGCTGTAAAGTAATTTAATGTATTGGGATTTCAGATAATACACATTTTTGAGGGATGATTTTGGGATTAGGTTCACAGAGTTCACGGAGGAGTCACAGAGTTCACAGAGATTTTTAAAGTAATACTTATACCAAATTAATAAATATATTTTGAGGGGGGATTCTGTTATTTTGCATCATACCTTTTAAATTTAATTTCTAATTATATTATGGCAATACATATTAAAGCACCTGTGGGTACTGAGATGTCCTGCAAAAACTGGCAGGCAGAAGCGGCAATGAGAATGCTTATGAATAACCTTGATGATGATGTGGCGGAAAGACCCGAAGACCTGATTATTTACGGCGGAAGCGGGAAGGCGGCGAGGAACTGGGAATGCTACGATGCGATTGTTGCTACACTGAAAACTCTTGAGGATGATGATACTCTGCTTGTGCAGTCGGGGAAACCTGTTGCTGTTTTTAAAACACATACGAATGCTCCGAGAGTGATTATTTCTAACTCACAGCTTGTTCCGAAGTGGGCAACGTGGGATGAGTTCAGAAGACTTGAGGCACTCGGGCTTACTATGTACGGACAGATGACTGCGGGTTCGTGGATTTACATCGGTACGCAGGGAATTCTTCAGGGTACGTATGAAACTTTTGCTGCGTGTGCGAAGAAACATTTCAATGCTGATTTAAAAGGAAAGTTTGTGCTGACCTGCGGGCTTGGCGGTATGGGCGGAGCACAGACACTTGCGGCTACTCTGAACGGTGCGGCGATTCTTGGTGTGGATGTTGACGTTACAAGGATTCAGAAAAGAATTGATACGGGTTACTGCGATGTTCTTGCGAAGGATCTGGACGAGGCGATTAAACTAGTGATGGATGCTAAGGAAAAAGGTACGGCGCTTTCAGTAGGGCTTGTTGGAAATGCTGCAGAGGTTCTGCCTGAGATTTTAAAAAGAGGAATCGTGCCCGATGTTCTGACAGACCAGACATC
>JBMOHR010000370.1:0-2776 GCA_049317745.1 Ignavibacteria bacterium | reverse complement strand
AAATTATGAATGTAAAAGCAGGTGAAGTATCCGCAGTAATATTAAAGCAGCTGTCAGGGTATGAAAACGAAGTAGATATTTACGATATTGGAACAGTGCTTTCAGTAGGTGATAACGTTGCGAGAGTTTACGGACTTTCGAAATGTATGGCGAGTGAGCTTTTGGAATTTCCGCACGGAGTATTCGGAGTGGCGCTTAACCTTGAAGAAGATAATGTAGGTTGCGTGCTTTTCGGAGAAGTCCATCTGGTAAAAGAAGGCGACACCGTTAAGAGAACCGGAAAGATTATTTCCATACCTGTCGGCGATGCAATGCTGGGACGTGTTATCAATCCGCTTGGACAGCCACTTGACGGTAAGGGAGAAATCAAGACTGACTTAATGTCACCAATCGAAAGAAAGGCACTTGGTGTTATTCAGAGACAACCTGTTAAAGAACCTTTACAGACCGGTTTGAAATCAATCGATGCTATGATTCCTATTGGCAGAGGCCAGAGAGAATTAATCATCGGTGACAGACAAACAGGAAAGACTGCAATCGCAATCGATACTATTATAAACCAGAAGGGCAAAGATGTGTTCTGTATTTATGTAGCAACAGGACAAAAAGCATCGACAGTAGCACAGGTGGTAAAGAGACTTGAAGAAGCGGGAGCAATGGAATACACTACGGTTATTTCTGCACCTGCATCCGATCCTGCGCCAATGCTTTACATCTCGCCTTACTCAGGTGCGACACTTGGTGAATACTTCAGAGACAACGGTAAACACGCACTCGTAATTTTTGATGACTTAACAAAACAGGCAGCAGCATACAGAGAACTTTCACTGCTTCTTAGAAGACCTCCGGGACGTGAAGCTTATCCCGGTGACGTATTCTATTTGCATTCGCGTTTACTCGAGAGAGCATCAAAGCTTTCGAACGAACTCGGCGGCGGAAGTTTAACAGCATTACCAATAATCGAAACACAGGAAGGTGACGTATCTGCATACATTCCGACGAACGTGATTTCTATCACAGACGGACAGATTTATTTAGAGCCAAACCTTTTCAATAACGGTGTAAGACCAGCAGTAAACGTCGGTATCTCGGTATCGCGTGTCGGCGGTAGCGCACAGATTAAGGCAATGAAAAAGATTGCAGGTACATTAAGACTCGACCTTGCACAGTACAGAGAACTAGAAGCATTCGCGAAGTTCGGTTCTGACCTTGACAAAGCAACACAGCAGCAGCTCAGAAGAGGTGAGAGACTCGTGGAAATCTTAAAGCAGAAACAATATGCACCGCTTGGTGTTGAGAAACAGGTTGTTGTAATCTATGCAGCATCAAAAGGTTACTTCGACGAAATACCTGTCGACAAGTGCAAACAGTTTGAAGCAGATTTCTTAACTGAGATGGAAAACCTTCACAGTGATGTACTGGCAGAAATAATAGAGAAGAAAGATTTAACTGAAAACGTTGTGAGCAAACTGAATTCGATACTCGATGATTTTACTAATAGATTTAAACAATCAATTAATTTATAAATCATGACTACAAAAGCACCGGCAGAAGTCAATTATTCCGATAGTGAAGCTCTCATTAAGAAGATCTACACTGCAATCGATGAATTAAAAGACTATGTCCCGACTGATAACGAAAGAAACAGAATTAGTTTTTGCATAAACCTGTATTTTGAAAAAGAGATTGATTCAATCTACGATGCATTATGCCAGGCAAAACCTAAATCGTCGACAGTAGATTTTAAGGAACTGGAACAACTCGTCATAAAGAAATTTAAAGAAAAAGGGATTAACAATTAAGTGGCTACATTAAAAGAAATACGAATTCGTTTTAAGGCTGTAAAGAATATTCAGAAAATCACTAAGGCCATGAAGATGGTCTCGGCTGCAAAGATGCGTAAAGCTCAGGACAGAATCCTGTCGACTAGGCCTTATGCACACAAGCTGAGCGAACTGATGGGACAACTGGTCGCACTGGCACATCTTAGTGATCACCCACTTACTCAGGAAAGAGAAATTAAGAAGAGAGTGGTGGTATTGGTTACGGCAGATAGAGGACTTTGCGGAGCATTCAATTCCAACATCATTAAGTTTACGGTTAATCACCTGAACACAATCGGAAAAGATACTGCACTCGTCACTATCGGTAAAAAAGGATTTGATTTCTTTAATAAAAGACACTACAACGTTATAAAAAACTATCCCGGATTGTTTCAGAACCTGAACATTCAGGAATCCAACGAAATCGTTTCTTATCTGAAAGATTTATTCGTCTCGGGTGAATACGATTTCATAGAAGTTATCTACAACGAATTTAAATCAATAATCAAGCAGAACATCACGACTGAAACACTGCTTCCTTTCAGCAAAAAGGGAAACACTGACAAGAAACTGATGAATGCAAGTTTCATATACGAACCTGAAGCAAAGAAAATACTTCAGGAACTCATTCCAAAGGAATTAAACATACAATTTTGGAAAGCATTACTCGAATCAAATGCTTCAGAGCAGGGCGCAAGAATGACTGCGATGGATGCCGCATCTAACAATGCAGGCGACTTAATCCAGGCATTAAACTTAAGCTACAACAGGGCAAGACAGGAATCTATCACGAAAGAACTTCTTGAAATTGTCAGTGGTGCCGAAGCTCTGAAAAAAGAGTAATCGAATTTACTTATATACGCTTTGATTAATAATTACTTCATACTCAAAGCTCAGGTAGATTATCTTAAGAATCTCTCGTCATCGTATTTAATCAAAAATGTTTTCTCAAC
>JBMOHR010000369.1:0-2785 GCA_049317745.1 Ignavibacteria bacterium | reverse complement strand
CCGCTTGATGCAACGCACCACGCACTATTTTGAGATGTATTAGAAACCGAATCGTTGTTCGTCAGCCGCACATCGGGTTGCCACTGTGCACTGGCATTCATTGTGACGAGCATCACTAAGATAACCAAAAGTTTTTTCACATTCATTTATTATAATTAAATATTTTACTCTTTCCTCTGAATCTTTCAATTGACAACGAACATCATTAATAAACAGCATTTCCACTGAGCCTGTACATTATTGCTTTATAACTTATCATCGTAAATATTTTCTTTTGTGAATATATTTCTGTGAAAGTGTAAGTCGAATCCAATCCGTAATTTCTTATACCTTTACCGAAGGGCTCAAGTATAGGGAAAACTATGTATCCTGTTTCAGGAAATATTGTTCTGTTTAGCAGCCAATCGAATTTACCGTCAGGTGGAGGTGTTAATGTCGCATTGTTATACCTGTCAAGTTTCAACATCGTTATCAATGGTGTTGTTGTACCCGGAATTGTATCGCGATAAACATTATTCACATTATACTTTAAATACACAGTTGATGTCATCTGTAAGTTTGTGTATGGAGTCTTATAAACGTTTTTCATTTGGAGGTTCCAGCAAACTGGGGCTATCGAAGGGTCTGAATAGCTGCCCTTTACAAGTTTTAGTATTAAAGTATCGCCGGAAGAAGATTCAAAAGAACCCTTCCCAAAAATATTGTTTGAAGTACTGTTTGTTCTGTACACTACTCCGACATGAAACTCAACTGGAATATTAATTTTTAAACCAATAAAACCGGCATTCGGATTAACATAATATTGAGAATTATCCAGCTTATAAAAGTATCCCGCAAATTTATTATCAATTATAGATCTGGGATTTGTTATTGATGTATCATACCCTTGTTGTGGTCGTGCACCAAGCATCACCTTTCCTGCGCAAAATCTTCTATACATATTTGTTGTGTTGCACTGTACCCATACCTCAAAATAATTATTATTTAAATTAATTGAATTTTCCAGTGTATAACTTGTAATTGAATCATTGTAATATTCATTAAAGCAGCGTTTGTAAAGAGTGTCAACAAAATAATGATTCTCAGAATAATCCCAGACATTAATTTGAAAGTTATCTGCCGGATTAGAAGGGTTTGATACTGTTGTCGATTCACACGATGACAATAAAACAGAAAGTACCGCAAAACTTACAAACAATAAAACAATTTTATATGTGCTCATAGTTATAAATTTATTTTTACAATGACTTTATCCATAATAATAATTATTTATTTAAATTCCAAACTTTTTTACAGGCCGATATTACCATTCAAAATAACAAATACAATGTTTAATGGTAAATTAATTATATGTAATATCAGAGTATTATATGTGGCGTTAAATGATTTATCGTTACCACATAATATAAATTAATAAATTTAGACAAGTACCATTTCCTTATTTTCTTGAATTCTAAGTTCTAAATACTCTTATAATATTCTTCAATAAACTCTTTTACTTTTTCAGTAATCCATTTGCTCATTACAAAACTGGACTTCTTTGAGATAATATTTAAAAGATATTCAAACTCAATTATATTTCCGCTTTTATCAAACCTCTTATGTGCTTTCATTAGTTTATTCAGGCACATAATCAGGTAGTCGTACCTTTCTCTGTCATTCTTTGTTATCTGTTTTATATCTGCAATATATTCTTTAAAATTATGAATGTTGTCCTCTAAACTGCTATAATCATTGAGTTCATAAAATATTTTTGTCTTTAATGCGTATGTGTCCAGTTTGTAATAATACTTAGGACTCTTAAGATTATTAATAAATTTTAAAGATAATCTTAAATCATTGTTTAAGTAGTGAAAATGAGCCCACGCATAATTTTCCATGTTTTCTCTGTCATCTGGATTAAGCTTTTGTGTATGGTTCTGTATAAACTTTTCAAGTTTTGGTTTACTGTCTTTATTCTTGCACAATAGAACATAATTCCTGTAAATGATTGAATGAAGGTATTTTGTTTTGTCGTTTATGTAATTATATCCTTCAATGTATTCCAAATGCAGGTTTAGAACTTCATTCGTGAAAAAATCATATCCATTCGGAAGTGTTTGCCTGCTGGAGCAAAAACTGAGAAAGATGCCGAGATTTGTTTTTCTAAAATCATCATTGTATAATTTCTTAACTTTATCATAATAGTTTTTATAATCTTGGTAAAGTTTAATACTTTCAGGTTTGGTTATCAATAAGTATAATTTATGAAATAAGGTGATAGTTGTTCTTTGAAATATATTGTATGTGTTAAATTCATGGGTTTTGGTAAATTTGTACATATCCTCAAGGTTAACTGGAAATTTCTTTACCATAATTTTATCTTTGAAGCATTGCATGAAATAATTGAATAAATTAATAGTATTCTTTGCAAGCGCATAAACCATGAGATTTTTCGATGATTCAAGAGTGAATTCTTTTTGTTCGTTTAATTTTGTTAATGAATTAAGATTATCCTTTGATGTATGTGATATACTATATTTCAGTTTCTGGAAATCAAACGAGTGTCGGAATATATCCTGATCAAAGTAAATCTGGTTCGATAATAATGATTCTACGTAACTTGCTCTTCTATCCAGAAGATTAAAATTCCCTTTCAAAAGAAGGTAATTGCAATGAATGATTTCACTGTTAAGTATTTCATTCTTATGTGCCTCAGTCTTAGTAAATTCAACACATAAATCACTCAGGTGTGACAGACTTTTGCTTACTGTCTTTTCTGAAAACTTTGTTTCTTTTACTATAA
>JBMOHR010000368.1:0-2798 GCA_049317745.1 Ignavibacteria bacterium | reverse complement strand
TTAAAAGAGTTAATTAATGAAAATAGGGAAATTCATATTTCTGTTACTTGCTCTTATCTTTGCTTTAAACGCAAATTCACAAACGAAAGATGAAAAGAGATTATCCATTCTCAAAAGTATCTATTCCTGTAACTTTGATTCTGCTGACTTAAAAATATCAAGCTATGTAAGTGCTTATCCTAAAGAACCACAGGGATATTTCCTTTCAGTTTTATCAGACTGGTGGAAGATTAATCTGGACAGGAAAAATGTTTCACTGGATGAAAAACTTGAGGAAAAAGTTAATAAGACAGTAGACCTGTGTGATGAACTGCTCGATAAAAACTCAAAAGATGTTGATGCTTTGATATACAAAGGAGCATCTCTCGGCTATAAAGGTCTTACAAAAAGTCTGCGGGAGAACTGGCTCTCCGCTGCTGATGACGGAAGGCAGGCACTGAACCTGCTCGACGAAGCACTTGAACTTGCTCCTAAAAATAAAGAAGCACTACTGGGTATTGGCATTTATAATTATTTTGCCGAATATATACCTGATAGATATCAGTTCTTAAAACCTTTGATGATAATATTCCCAAAGGGAGATAAACTTAGGGGAGTCGCTCAGATTAAGGATGCCTCAGAAAATTCCAGACTGGCTATGTATGAAGCAAAATACATTATTGCATATTTTAACCTTCAGTATGAAAGAAATTTTGTTGAGTCAGAACTGTACAGTAAAAATCTGTTTGAAGAGTTCCCAACAAACCCCGTTTTTGAAAAGATGTTGTACAATTGTTATTCAGGGTTTGGGAAGTTCACAGAAGCGTTAGACGGATGGACAAAAGTAAGAAATAAGAATATCAGTAAGGAACGTGGCTTTGAGTATGAAGCAGTGCTGAGAGAAGCCGATTACTATATTTCTTTAAGTTTACTTAAATTAAACAGGCTTGAGGAAATGGAACAGTACATTAATGAGTGCGAAAACATAAGTAATAAGATTGACAATGAAGATACCTCTTTCAAAGTTTTTGCAGTTTTAATGCAGGGAATGAGAAACGATGCAGTTGGTAACAGGGGGAAAGCTGTTGATTATTATAAAAAAGTTCTTGATATGAAGGAATTTGCAGGCAGTCAGAATGAAGCAAACCGATTTCTTAAGACCCCATACCAGGGAAAGTAATATATTAATTAAGGAATTGATTAATTATAGAATAAATAGTATTTTTATCTTTTATAAATATTAAAAAATAGGGGTTTCATTTGATTAAAGTTATAATTCAGGATAGTGAATCTTTAGATAAAGCATTAAAGAGATTTAAGAAGAAATATGAAAAAGCTGGTATATTAAAGGAATTCAGAAGAAGACAGTTCTTTGTCAAGCCTTCTGTGGATAAAAAGATGAATAAGGAACGTTCAATAAGAAAATCCAAAAGAATCGCAGAAGAAGAAAATAATTAATTTATAGTTTCGCAGATTTTTATTCCCACATGCTAATTTCTAGTATGTGGGTTTTCTTTTTTAAAATACCTTTATTATTATTGTGAAAAACAATAATTTAAAGTATAATTCAATAGAAAATTTATGGAAAAGACTAAACTTCATATTTACATTAAACCAACTCAGATTTCGAGACGCATTAAACAACTTGCGAATAAAATTAATAAGGATTATGAAAATAAAGTCCCGATTTTTATCGGTGTCTTAAACGGTGCATTTATCTTTATGTCTGATTTAATCAGAGAAATAAAAGTTAACTGCGAAATAGATTTCCTGAAACTTTCCAGCTACGGAGACAGTAAAATATCTTCAGGGCAGGTTAAGACTCTGAAAGAGTTAAACTGCGAATTAAAAGGGAGAGACGTGATTATTGTTGAAGACATTATAGATTCAGGATTATCGATGGATTTTATCCTGAAAACCATAAAAAAGCAGAAACCTACTTCAGTAAAGATTGCAAGTCTTTTGATTAAAAAGGATACACCTAAATTTAACTTTAAGATAGACTATTTAGGATTTGAAATTGAGAATAAATTTGTTGTCGGTTATGGTCTCGATTTTGCTCAGAAATACAGGAATTTAAAAGGAATTTATGTGTTATAAATATTAAATTTTTTAAGTATGGCACAAACGAATAAAGATAAAAAACCCGAAGATTTTAATTGGAACAGAGTATTCAAGATAGTATTGGGATGGTCGGCTATTTTAGTCGGATTTTTCCTGATTATGATTTATACTAAAAGTAATGACCCGAAAACCAATGAGGTCACATTTGATCAATACCAGAGATTACTTACAGAGAAAAAGATTGAATCTGCAACCATAAAGAAAGCCGAAACTAATTATGAATTTATTGGCAAACTTAAAGCACCCGAAACTATAACTGTTGGCGGCAGACAACTTACGATTGATAAAATATCATTGTATTTACCATACACTAATGCTGATGAAGTATTAATTAAATCCTGGAGCGATAACATTTCTACATATTCTTTTGAAAAAGATGATGGCGGCTGGTTAACACCGTTGCTTAGTGCACTTCCTTGGATTCTGATTATTGCTTTCTGGATTATCATCATGAGGCGTATGCAGAATGGTGGCGGCGGTACTAAAGGTATTTTCTCATTCGGAAAGTCGAAAGCTAAGATGATGTCTGGTGCACAGATTAAAGTTACATTCGCAGACGTTGCTGGTGCTGATGAAGCCAAACAGGAGTTATCTGAAATTATAGAATTTTTGAAAAGCCCTGCTAAGTTCCAGAAACTTGGCGGTAGAATACCCCGCGGTGTTCTTCTATTAGGCCCTCCGGGAACAGGAAAGAC
>JBMOHR010000367.1:0-2805 GCA_049317745.1 Ignavibacteria bacterium | reverse complement strand
TAAACGTTCTTCTTCCCGTTCGGAATATCCTGTATTTCGCACACAGCTTTTTCCGGCGAAAAGTACTTCTGAATAACGCCTACGATGTTTTCTTCTTTTCCCGAAGTCGAATCGACTTCCATCATTTTTATTAAAAAATCTATCACTCTAAATTATTATCTTTATATGTATTAAATATATGAATTTTCTTAAACAATTATTGTTTACTTTTATAAGGTAAACTTATACTAAAAAGTTCTACAAAATATTAAATATCCGGTTATATTTATATGTATTAAGTATGAAGTTTTCTGTTTAATTTGTTATTCAAGAAATTATTTGGTAAATACACTATTGAATCCTGATAATTCTATACATAAATTATCTGACGTTGCGAATAAACTAAGTTCGCTTTCAATCAGTAATATTGCCGCAAAAATAAACGAGCGCCGAAATAAAGGCGAAAAGATTTTTAATCTCACGATTGGGGATTTTGACCCTGTACATTTTCCAATTCCGTTAATACTTGAGGAGGAAATAATCACAGCCTATAAATCAAAGTATACTAATTATCCCGTCGTTGGCGGTATGCGCGAACTGCTTGAATCAGTATCCGCTCACTTAAAATACTTTGGCGGATTCGATTACAACCCAAGCGAAATCATCACAGGCAGCGGCTCGCGCCCTTTAACGTACATTCTTTTTAAAACTCTGATTAATAAAGGCGATAAAGTTATAAACATTGTGCCTTCCTGGAATAATTATAATTATGTTCAACTCGTTGAAGCAGAGGAAATTACTTTTGAGGCAAAACCCGAAAATAATTTTATGGTGACCCCTGAAGAAATCAAACCTCTTCTGAGTTTTGCTTCTTTGATTACTTTTAACTCGCCTTCAAACCCCGCTGGAACGACTTATTCTTCTGAGAATACAAAGGATATATTCAATCTCATAGTCGAAGAAAACAAAAGACGGATTGCTGAAGATAATAAACCTCTGTACGTTTTCTATGATATCGTCTACTGGCTCCTTACTTACGGCAATACTAAGTTCATAAACCCGGTAGAAGTATGCCCTGAAATAAAAGATTATATAATATTTGTCGATGGTATTTCTAAGTGCTTTGCTGCAACAGGGGTCAGGCTCGGCTGGGCTTTCGGCCCCGAACCGGTTATCGCAAAGATGAAACAAATGATTGCCCATATAGGCGCGTGGAGTCCTAAACCTGAACAAGTTGCCGTATCAAAGTTTCTTAAAGATACCGCAGAAGTGGAAAAATATCTGAAGGGATTTAAAAGCGGACTGTTTGTAAGACTCGATTTACTATATAAAACGATAATCGAAATTAAAGCAACAGGTATTGATGTTGATGCCATAGCTCCTCAAGGAGCATTGTACCTTTCTGTAAAACTTAATCTCATTGGTTATAAAACCCCTGCAGGAAAAACCATAAGCAGCGTTGCCGATATTACTAACTTCCTTCTGGACGAAGCGGGCATTGCGGTCGTTCCCTTCTTTGCCTTTGGCGCAAATCCCGATTCACTCTGGTTCAGAATATCCGTCGGTGTATGCAGCCTTGATGACATCAGAGATGTTTGTAAGTTACTGAAAAAAGTTACTTCTGGTATTACTCATTTGTAGTAGATAAAATTAGTTTCGCGAAACAGAGGATTTTGTAATATTGATTAGAGTTGGTACTTGATAATCTGAATAAATATGTTTACTTTTGAATAAAAACGAATAATGGCAAAAACTATAACATTACGAATTGAAGACAAAGTTTACAAGGTCTTTAAAAAAGCGGCAAACGGGGAAAATCGCAGCATTTCTAACTTTATTGAAAACGCAGCTTTTTCTTACCTTTTGACAGATCAATATGTTTCGGACGAAGAGATGAACGATATTGTCTCTGATAAAAACTTATTAAAAGGTCTTAAAAGCAGCCTTGAAGATATAAAGAAAGGTAAATATAAAATTGTCGGCTAAATATAAAATAGCCGAGACCGACACTTTTAGCCGTAATATTGCTAAACCCGAATTTAAGCAGTTGTCTAAAAAGTTATCAGATTATGTATACCCTCAGCTAAAGGAGAATCCTTACTTCGGATTGAATGTAAAAAAACTTAAGGGTGAGTACGAAGGTGTTTATCGTTATAGGGTTGGTTCAACAAGGGTTTTCTATTTAATAGATGCTTCATCAAGAACTGTTTTTCTGCTTGATATCCAAAAGAGAAAAGACTCCTACAAATAAATCATGTAAAATTAATCCTCGTCGTCTTCATCAATTGTATTATTAAATCCTTCTATTTGTTCTTCAATCCATTCACAATATCTCTTTTCCTTAAACTCAAACCATTTATCTCTGTATTCTCCAGCGTTATCTATTACAAACTTAAAGTTATGAAAAGGCCTAGGTCTGCCAAGACCGTCTGCAAGAAGGTCTTGTATCTTTTCATCCTTAACTTCATCTACAAAATCTTCCATCATTCTATAACTATCTCGACTTGACATCTTTTCGAACTCAAGGTACTTTTCAGAATTAGATTCTATTTCCTTAATTTCTTCTTCCCACATCTCTTCTTCTGCGTATGGGTTGGAATCGAAATCAGGTAACGATTTTATCTCACCTGTTTCAGGATTAAAAAAGCACAATAACCCGCAGTCTAATTCTTGATAAATTTCGTTAATTTGTTCTTTTGTTAATTTAAGCATTTGTGTAATATTAATTATAAGTAAGATTGTTTCTAAGTTTCGTCATTTCTCATTACTAATCTTAATAAAAAACGCCTCCGTCCTTCTCTCTGCATTCTCTCTTATATTATAATA
>JBMOHR010000366.1:0-2816 GCA_049317745.1 Ignavibacteria bacterium | reverse complement strand
TTTTGTTTTTAAATAGTTTTTAACTGTATTGCTTTTATTTGTTTGATATTGCTGAAAACTTTTAAAATCTTTTATTGTAATACTTCAATTTTCACCAAATGTTTCACCTTTTCTATCATTCCTCTGATTTGCGGTGTATCTTTTTTAACGACTGAATAATTAGGTCTGCCTAAACCCAATGCTTCAATAGTTCTTTTCTGCCTTACAGTTTGATCTATTATGCTTTTTGTCTGTGTTATTTTTAAGTTATTTTCCATTACGATTATAATTCATTTACATTGAAAAAAGTTCTGCTAAACCGATACCGCGTTTGTCTGCTATCATTCTTGCATCCTTCAGATTCTTTAAAGCACTCACTGTTGCTTTCACCACATTATGAGGGTTTGACGATCCTAATAATTTAGTTAAAACATCCTGAACACCCACCGACTCAAGAACTGCTCTTACGCCACCACCAGCGATTAACCCTGTTCCTGGTGAAGCAGGTTTTAATAAAACTTTTGCCGCTCCATATTTGCCTATAATCTCGTATGGTAAAGTACCTTTCCTTAAAGGTACTGATATAATGCTCTTTCTGGCATCTTCCACACTTTTTCTGATAGCGTCTGTAACTTCATTTGCCTTTCCGAGACCAATACCAACGTGTCCTTTTCCATCTCCAACTACGCTGACGGCACTAAAACTAAACCTTCTACCACCTTTTACGACCTTCGCTACTCTGCCTATGTAGACTAACTTTTCTTTTAATTCGAGTTCGCTTGCCTTTATGTATTTTTTCGCCATTAAACTAAATTATTTTTTCGCTTTTCGTTAACTACCTTATATTTAACATCCAAATGATGTTGACATAAAGTTTTTATTTAAAAGAACTTGACCATAATTATAATAATACACATTAATGTCAAGTCATTTATTTATTCGTTCTCAGAGGAGGAGTCGAACCTCCACTAACGGCTCCAAAGGCCGCTGTCCTGCCATTAGACGATCCGAGAAAGTAACTCTAAACCATTAAATATAACAAATTTAATTAAAACTTTAAACCACCTTCTCTTGCACCGTCTGCTAAAGCTTTTACTCTACCGTGATATAAATAACCATTTCTGTCAAAAACAACAGCGTCGATATTTTTTGCTTTAGCTTTTTCTGCTAATGCTTTTCCGATTTCTTTTGACTGGGCTGTTCTTCCTTTTATTGATGATATTTTTCCGGCAAGTTCTTTTTGTGTTGATGAAACCGAGAATAATGTTACTCCGTTAACATCATCAATCAAATTAGCATAGATATGTGATAAACTTCTGAATACCATTAATCTTGGTCTTTCAGGTGTTCCATTAACTCTTTTTCTAATTCTGAATTTTATCTTTTGTCTGTTGGTTAATTGTCTCTTATTCACGTGTTCTAAATTTTAACTTTTAAAATTTTACTTTGCTGCAGTTTTTCCTGCTTTTCTTCTGACCTTTTCAGTATCGTACTTAATACCTTTACCCTTATACGGTTCAGGTTCTCTGAACGAACGAATCTTTGATGCAACTGCGCCAACCAATTGTTTATCAATTCCACTTATAAGAATATTTGTCGGTATCGGAACTTCAATCTTTACATCTGCAGGTGCTGAGAATATAATCGGATGAGAATATCCTAAAGCCAATACAAGTAAATTTCCTTTCAATTCTGCCTTATAACCAACACCAACAAGTTCCAGTTTCTTGCTGTATCCGTCCGTCACACCAATAATCATATTCATTAATAAAGCCCTGTATAATCCATGTAATGCCTTATTCTTTTTAATGTCATTATCTCTCGTAAATGTTAATTCAGTACCTTCGATTTTAACGTTTATATCTCCGGTGATAACCATACTCAATGTTCCTTTTGGTCCGGTTACACTGATATGTGTATCTTTAATATCGATTTTAACATTTCCGGGAATTTCAATCAGCTTTTTGCCTATTCTACTCATATTTCTAAATTTTCGATTTTTTAATTATTACCAAATTTCGCAAATTACTTCACCACCAATTTTCTGAGCTCTTGCCTGTTTATCGGTCATTAAGCCTTTTGATGTTGAAATCACCGCTATTCCAAGACCGTTTCTGACTCTCGGAATATTTTCAGAGTCTTTATAAGTTCTAATACCGGGCTTACTGATTCTTCTAAGTCCCTCTATTACACTTACACCATCATTGTATTTTAACTTCAGAGATATAAATTTCTTTACTCCGTCTGTTTCAATTAAAGAATAATCACTGATAAAATGAGTGTTTTTCATTATCTCGGCTATACCCTTCTTTATATTTGATGCCGGTATATCTACTGTTTTCTTTCCGGCTCCTATCGCGTTTCTAACCCTTGTTAAAAAGTCCGCTATTGGATCTGTCATTGACATTCTAAAATATCTCCTGTTTAATTTTTACCAGCTTGATTTAATTACTCCGGGAATTTTTCCCTGCAAGGCCAACTCTCTGAATACAAGACGCGAGACTCCAAATTTTCTGTAATAACTGCGCGATCTGCCTGTCATCGAACATCTGTTATGCAACCTTGTTGCACTACTGTCTCTTGGAAGTTTTGATAATGCTTCATAATCACCTTTTTCTTTTAACTCTTTTCTTTTCTCAGCATACTTTGCAACTATCAATTTTCTTCTTTCTTGCCTTGCGATATGTGATTTTTTTGCCATTTATTCTATTTATAATAATTTATTTGTTAAACGGTATTCCGAATCCTTTTAATAAATCGTATGCTTCTTCGTCTGTTTTTGCCGTCGTTACAAATGTTACATCCATACCAGTCATTTTTGTTATTCCATCTACATT
>JBMOHR010000365.1:0-2834 GCA_049317745.1 Ignavibacteria bacterium | reverse complement strand
CCTGTTTCATCCTTAACGTAATCTGTCTTGGAATTCTTCGCAACCACAAATACTTTTATCTTTTCGTAAAGTTCCTGTGATATGCCGTCAATCTTGAGCAAATCTCTCTTTGATTTGAAATTACCGTTGTAAGTTCTGTAGTCAAAAATTTTCTTCGCTACCATAGTAGTCATATATGGAATCACTTCAAGCTCTTCACGGGATGCTTTATTCAGGTCAACAGGTTTCGTTTTCAGGTATTCCATCTGGTCAAGAAGTTTGGAATCTTCCGAATCCTCAAGAACATTCTCAAGAAGTTTCTCCTGATATTTGAAAGTGTTTAAGTCGGTTGTGTCAGGAACTACATTTCTGGAAGTATCTATTTGTGAGTAGGAATAATGACTGCCCAAAAACAAGAAAATCAGGAAAAGAACTATCTTTACTTTTGTCATTGGGCAGTATTATAATATGTTTAAATTAAAATTTTATTCTTTCAACACCATAAACAGTCTTTCCGTTCTGGCTTTGTACAAAAACAACTACATTTGAATTTGCAGTAATAATTCCAGGCTTTAAGGTATAAGCTTTGGTTACATTTTCCAGTACACCGGGCTGAAGAGTGATTGCATCACCTGCATTATCGGTTACCATTTGTCTGTAAGTATTCTGATGAACTCTTTCTCCGTTAGTACCTGTATACGTTAATTCATTCTCGGTGAAAAGAACAAAGAGCTTTAAATCGCTGTCAGGACTTGCAGAAGAAAGTTTTAAAGATATACTTACCGTACCTGTCTTTGATGTTGTATCGTAAGTGTTCGCCAGACCAACCTCAAGAGGGTTTTTCTTTTCAAGTCTGCTGTTTATGTTATTTAACCAGACATTCTGATCATAATTAGGTAAGTTTGTTCCCATTAACGTACCTGCAGGATTCCACAAATACTCGTAATAATTATGTCTTGCTGCACTGCCTGTTGGGTTAAACAGATAATACGGGTCGTATCCGTTATAGTTTGAATGGTACCTGATAATGACAACGTTCGTGTCATTTATCGTAACACCTTTCAGACTGTCTATTAAATCCAGAAAGTGACCCGGGGGTGGACAGTTAGGGCAATTAACAGCAGTAAAGAACTCCATAAGTACTTTACTCTTTGAGGCATTATTATTTGTGTTTTGTATAACAGGATTATCGTTTGATTCACAGGAATAAAACATCACTGATACCAGGAATAAACCTATTATTGTTGTTGTTAGCTTTTTCATTCGTTGTTATAAATATAAAACATTTTTAAATAACAGTTCAGTTTTTAAAACTTTGAATTAATTGTCATTCTGAAACCCTCAAAAGGTCTTACGTACCTGCATATACCGTTAGTACATCTTATTCCGCCTCTTTCTGTTCCGTAAGAAACAGTTACGGAGTTTGTTGTGTTGAGTTTATACGATACTTCTCCGAGTACCCAGGCTGTTTTGCCTGTCGGTTCTTCGTTGCTGGTTGTCCATTCATAACTTACTGTTGCACTTAAATCAGGAGACTTTGAAACACTCAGAGAGATTAACTCATTAAGGAAATCTTTTTTGGTTGTCATGTTGGAATTATAGACGAACTGATTTTCGAAATTTACCTTAAGTGTATAGTTCTTAGTGAATGTATACCTGAACTCAGCAGGAATAGTGTTAATCTTTTGTTTTTCAGATGCAACAGGATTTAAGTTGTCGTATATAACGGAGTTCTGATAATCGTAAGCAATCTTACCATATAGTTTATCCGAAGCATACCATTCACCTTCAACATATGCTTCATACCATGGTGAGAAAGCATCGTCGAAAGAAGGTATATAACTTGAACTTCTGTCAATTCTATTATAAACTATAAGTGCGCCTGTTCCTATATTTTTATAATTATAATGTCTTGATGCAGCGGCAGTGTTTATGTTAATAGTAACTTTATCGTTCGGTGCATACACAACGTCAAACTGACCGCCTACTTCATCATTAAAATCAACTACGTGCGGGTATCTTGAAAGCAGTGTAGATGCATGTTCCTTCACCGCTGTAGGAGGGTTCTGGAACGGAAGCATGCGCGTAGGTCTGTCGTTGCCTCTGTAATCAGGTGCGGTTAAGTCAAACCTGTAATTCTTATAATCGAGTGTGAATCCGAGTTTTGGCATTGAGTAAGACAATGACGAATAGAATCCGTCACCTTTTGCGTGTAATGCAGTAGGATATGAATTATTCGGTGTAGTGTTTGTATGCTTATTGGCATACGAAGCAAACATCTGAAAATTACCGAGTGTGAAAGTTCCGTATACTTCAGGAATGTACGATTTTATTGCAGTAGTGTCGAACGCATTCGGAATTGAACCTATCGCATAAACATAGTTTGTACCAACATTAAGGTTCTTTATCGGCGAAACTTCAAAGTTACCATTTCTTATGTCGTAAGTTTCAACTCTTGTAGGAACGAGATAATCATTGAACAGAATTCTTCCGCCGAGGAACATACCTTTTATCTTAACAGGTTTCTTGTCGCCAAAAGTCTTTTTGTAAGCGAACTTTACTCCGTCAATTCCTGTATCATAAAACTGATTTCTGTCTTCAAACGAATTCATAGACAAACCTCTTCCGACAATCTCAAAGAAGTCACCTGCACGCATGTTAATGCCTACAGTATTGTTATTGTACTCAACAAACCTTTTCTTAATCCCTCTGAAATTAACACCGTATTCAATAGGCTGGTCAATTTCATACCTCATACCGAATACGATATCATTTACGGATAATCTGGCATCGGTTACGTTTTCAAAATACTCTTTCGGGTTTGCCGTTCCGAGTACAGTTTCAGAACCGCTGCC
>JBMOHR010000364.1:0-2841 GCA_049317745.1 Ignavibacteria bacterium | reverse complement strand
TTGCAGGTATGGATTTTCAACGCCAAATATTACTGTTCTCTATATCCCTTAGCTGTTTTTCAGCTAATATCCTAAGCTTATCTATTACTGTTAATACAATAAGTTAAAATTCTCAGATACGTTTCAGACACGTCTGAGAGACCTTCCCTATTTGTTTCATAAATTAAAGATTAGAATTGTAACTATCCAATAGATTAACTATTATGGTATTACAGCAAGGCATTATCACTGTTTTAACATTAAAGCATAAAAGTATGGGTATTCTTAAAAATCCTATGATAGGGATTCCAAGCGGCAAGGTTGGAGAGTTTATTATCCGTCACAGATACGGAAAGGAAGTTATATATTCAAAACCTAAAAAGTACAAGACTACTAAATCCGTACCTTTGAAGAATGCCCGTAAAACTTTCAAAATCGCAGTTGAACTTGCTAAAGTTATAAAGCGGTCGTCAGTTTTAAACGATGTATGGAAGTTTGCTAAAATGCCGGGGAAGAATTCTTACACAAAAATACTGAAAGCAAATATTAAAATGTCAGACCCCAATATGCTTACTACATCCAACGATATAACCCCGGGTATGGATGTACTTAACTATCGCAGTTTAGCCCTCGAAAGTTTTAAAGCTGCATTTAAGCCTAAAGGTTTGCAGATAGAATATTCAATATACAAGCATCCGAAATACAAGTTGTCTGATTATCCGCTTTATATGGAAACAGTCATCTTTGCATACAATCCTGTTAATGATTCTGCAAAGAAGAAATATGTTCTTGTATCGGCAGAGGAAAGGATTATAGACATTATTCAAAGTAAGCCCGTAAAGCATCTTTTAGCCAATAAAACCATACAAAGGGATACTTTAAACGAATTCAGTGACGCCATCATTTACTTTGCCATTGTTACCGCTAACCTTCCTGATTTACCTCCGCTATGGTCATGGACTTCTACTTGTAAATTAGGGATACCGGTTACCAAAGCATAGGTTCATCAGCTAATACATAATTATATTCCATCATCTTTAGTGTACCCTATTATGCATAGTTTTATTTATTCACATAAGATATTATTATTTATGAAAGTATAAATTAGTCCCAACTTAATAATTACTATGAAGAAACTACTTATTACATTAACAATTTTCGTAATCTCTGTATGTTCAGCGCATTCCCAGTCTGGAATTGATTCTGTAAATAATATAAAATCAAGGTTTGGAGTCGGTTACGGAATAGTTGCAGTTGATATGGATAGTAAAGTGCCGATAAGAAACTCATACAGTTTTCATTTAAGGTTTACTTTAAAACCAATTACGAAATATCTGTTTATAGAATTCGCTGCAAACATTTATCCTGAATACATTAAACATGAAAACACTAACAAAGATGTAACATCAAAAAACTTTTCATTCAGTCCCCTTTTCGGGAAGAGTGATAATAGCGGAAGGATGTTTTTATACTTTGGACCGTCCGTAGATTTTAACATAAATGAATTAGTAAATGTTAAATCAGGATACGGACTAACTTTGAGAATTGATTATAGTTTTACAAAAATAGTCGCGACAGGTATTAACCTTAAATATATGTCTCTAAGCGGTTCACAAACCTCAAGCTATTTCCTTGGTAACTTAAATATGTCTTTCACACTTTGATAATTTCAGAATATATGAAAAGACTAATTATTGTATCAGCATTAATCTTAATTGGCACAATATCAGTGTATTCGCAATCATTAAAAGACATCTCGTCAAATGATAAACTTGTTATAGCGGATTCGAGTGATTATGTATTCTCATTTAGAGTGAAACCTGTGTATACTTCAGTGCAAAACTCTAAGAGCGCAAGTTACTACGGTGACGGATTTGGAGTTACATTTTCAGTGCAGTATGATATAGGAAAAATGTTTTCTGCATTTTTTGATGTCAATACCAGTTCGATAAAATATACTGAAAAGGTAAAAGAACAATATCCGCCTGTCTATATCGATAAAGGGAATCAATCTTCAAATATGGTTGTAGCAGGTGTAAAACTGTATGCAATGAAACCACAATACCCTATGTATTTAAAAGCCGGGATAGGGATACTGGTAGAGCATGTGATTCCGCCTGTTTTAAATTTTGGTATTGGATACGAATATAAATTATCAAGAACATTTAATTTGTTTTTTGAGGGTGAAGCTGATTATTATAGCGGTTTTATGGAGGCCCCTTCAAGGACTTACCTTTCCGTGGGTATAGGTGCATCAATTTATATTGGAAATTTTGAAGGTAAGTGGTAATGGGAAAATTATTAATAACATTAACTATATTTTTCATTTACATCTCATCTGCATATTCGCAGTCAGTGTATAAAAACGGGAGTATAGAATTCATCGACAGGTTCTCAATCGGTGCAGGACTTGGCGCTCAGGCACCCATTGGGAAATATCCTACACTGAAAGAAAGTGCAGTAATTGGAAATTTATTCCTGCAATTTGAATACAGTGAAGGATTATTTACTACAATGAATGCAAGTATTGAAGACAGGAATACAGGAACGGGATTTGTGTCTTATTTAAGTTCCGGAACAAGATTTTCACTATTGAATTATGAGAATACACTGTACCCGTACATTGAGACAGAACTTGGATTTTATTTTGTTAATGTTCAGTTCTTTGACTGGGGTTTTGAAGACCCTAAATCAAATTCAGAACCAGGCAATCCGCTTTTTGGTGTTAACATTGGCACAGGATTGGACTTAAGATTATCTCCTTTAGCCACAGTAGATATAAACGTTAAGCTTCATTCTTTTAATATGAACGACAAGAAGAACTTCTTTACTTTCCTTTCAATCCTCAAATTTAATTTATAG
>JBMOHR010000363.1:0-2844 GCA_049317745.1 Ignavibacteria bacterium | reverse complement strand
GTTAGTATAGCACGCATTAAATATTTCCATTAAAAAAGCCGGCATTTAACCGGCTTTTATGAAAATCTATTTCTGCTTCTCTATAGTTACCTTGTGACCTCATCACTTTGAACCACATAATTGCTCTTCTGCTCTTAGCCTGAATATAACTCTGTGTGCTCTGTGCACTCTGTGGTAAAATTCCCTGAATATAGTTTCTGCTCTATTTCGCAAGCAGCATCTTTATCGTTTCTTTGTTGCCCGATGCGTTCAGCACTGCATAATAAACTCCGCTCGCAAGGTTGTACTTTGCCGCGTTGAAGTTAACACTGTAACTTCCGTTTACCTGAAATTCATTCACTAATTCTGCTACTTCTTTTCCCTCAATATCAAAAACCTTTACCGATACGTCTGAACTTTTTGATATTGAATACTTAATATTCGTCGTCGGGTTGAAAGGATTCGGGAAGTTCTGTTCAAGCGAAAACTTTACAGGTGTACTGTTTTCTTCTATTCCTGATACTCCCGTTAGTTTTGCCAGCCATAAAGATGCATTCAGATGAAGTCTCTTGTGGTTTCCGTTTGCTTCTGCCCAGCCGTTATAAAGATTATTACCTGCTGCACCCGTACTGTCATCTGCAGGTGAACTGTCGCCGAGCGCCACAACTCTTCCCGAGCCGTATGTTGAAGATACACACATCAGACTTGTTGTTCCCTGCGAAACTCCTGTTGACCAGATTAGTCCTTTTACGTTTGCATTGATTGTCGGATAGATTGTCATCGTTGCTCCGTTATGAAAATTCAACTGTGATACTGCTCCCTGCGGTCCGTTTAATATCGGATTCGTAGACCAGGCGGTAAGTCTGTTTGTCGATGCAGGTGATACGTCAACCGAATCGAACTTAAACCCAAACGGCAAAACACCAACAGAATTTGTTCTCATAAAATTATTCCACACTGCGAGTGCATCCCAGCCGTCGCCGTTCCTGTCAGCATTGTTATGGTCTGATATCATAAACAGCCCGCCGCCGTTATAAACAAAGTTCAGCATAGCCGTTTTCTCTGCCGCGGTGAAAGGTGAATTTGGTTCGTCTACTATAAAAACATTATAATTAGATAAGTCCTGTGGGTTTGTCCCGACACCGTATGTTATTAAACCGGTCGATGGTAGTGTTTCTACCTGATGACCAAGTTTCACGAGTGCTATTCCCCAGGATGATATTGCACCTGTCCAGTAAGTTTCGGGAGTAGTTTGCGTAATTGTCGATTGCGCAGGGGTTGGAAACCTTCCCGGTACGCTGCCGTCTTCATCAATGACCCAGTCTGCATTTCCTGCCGTCTGGTAATTCGATGCATCGAACAGAAACTTCTTCGTCTGCGATTGCAGATTCAAACCTGATATCATCAGTAAGATCAGGATTATTAATATTCTTTTCATTCTAAACTTTTAATAAAAATATGACGTACAATATACTACAATAACAGGTTAATTTCAATTTAATACTATCTTAAACCATTGAAACGAATCCCTAAAATATGTAATATTAACTTTATTTATAAAATTATTATTCACTATGAGAAATAAATTATTTTACGCATTATTTAGTTTACTTTTTGCTTTTCTCTTTACACTAAACATCAGCTTTGCACAGAATACCAAATCCGAAATTTACGACGTCGGTAAGATGTGGACTTTCGAACACGCTCCTGTTGAGTATTTTGAAAAAACATACGGTTTTAAAGCAACTGCCGAATGGCTCGAAGACGTTAAACTCTCTGCCTTGCGTTTCGGTAACGGATGCTCCGCTTCCTTTATTTCCGAAGACGGTCTTGTGATGACGAATCACCACTGCGGCAGGGGATACGTTTCAAACGTTACAAAACCCGGCGAGGATTTAAGCAAGACTGGTTTCTACGCTGAAAAACTCGGCGACGAAAGACCCGTTCCGGGACTCTGGGTCGACCAGCTTCAGAAAACGATTGACGTTACTAAGGAAATCACTTCTGCAATGGACGCGGGTACAACCAATGAAGAGAAGTCGAAACTTAAGAGCGATAAGATAAAAGAAGTCGAAGCTAAGTATTCTGGTGAAACTGGTTTGAAGTGTAACGTGATTACTTTTTATAACGGCGGAATGTATATGCTTTACTGCTACAAAAGATTAAACGACGTAAGACTGGTCTTCTCTCCCGAAAACATTATCGCAAGTTTCGGCGGTGACCCTGATAACTTCACATTCCCGAGATATGATTTCGACTGTGCCTTCTTCAGAGTTTATGATAATGGACAACCTTTGAAATCAACTCACCATTTCAACTGGAGCAAGAACGGTGCTTCAGAAGGCGAAGCACTCTTCGTGATTGGTAATCCCGGAAGCACTGAACGTCTGAAAACTATGGCACAACTTATATTCGCAAGAGATTATACGGTTCCCGCAAGACTGGCGTCACTTAACTATTCGGTAAATTTTCTTACTGAGTTCCTGAAAAACAATCCTGATAAAGTATCAACATACCAGAATGCACTCTATGGTAACCTGAACTCACAGAAAGTTTTTATCGGACAGGACAAGGCATTGAAAGATGCAGTGATGATGGATAGAAAAAAGGATTTCGAAGAAAACATTAAAGCAAAAGTTAATGCAGACCCGAAACTGAAAGCAAAATATGAAAATATATGGAATGAGATAGAATCTGCATCCACAGAATACGGAAAGATTTATAGTGAACTTACAGGTTACGATATTTCCAACCGCTCTCAGTCGCGATATGTTTCACTTACGAAGACTATCGTAAAGAATACACTTTCTGGAAAGGAAACTAAAGATTCACTTCTGAACGCAATTTATGAGAATTTTGACTCTG
>JBMOHR010000362.1:0-2855 GCA_049317745.1 Ignavibacteria bacterium | reverse complement strand
CTATGAACAAACTAAAACTATTTATTCTGATATTCACAATTTCAGTTTGCTCTGTGTCTTATTCACAGGTAAACTGGAACACAACTTTCGTCAACACGACTGGAACGACGATATATGACCTTGGCTCTAACAGCAGCCCTCAGTGGATAGCTCAGGACCCTGCAAACCCGAATAATATGCACGCTGTGATGATGTCAGTTCCATTAGGCGACCCAAATACATACCCAAACAGAAGGTCGAAGTATTACTTTTCCAGCGACGGAGGTACTACGTGGGAATTCGTTGCTAACGTAAACGACAGAAAATCAGGATTCCCGTCAATAGCCGTTGCAAGTGATGGATGCGCTGCTATCTGCAACTATGGTTCTACATCCACTTATACTGCAACACATAATATGGTACATTTAGATGCAGCACCCGGACTTGGGTCGTTTATGACTTATGAACCACCATCAAATTCAGGGAATTATTTCTTCGGAAAGTTCTGTCTTACTTCAAGCCTATCCCTGCAGGTAAAGTTCTTGCTTATGGGACAGAGTTTTACGAGCGATTCATCGTTTATAACATCAGGCCCAACTACATGGACACCCTGGACTTACTTTGCAAACAATTCTCCCGAAACTTACACAGCTGCAAGAGGTACTGACGGAAGAATCGGCATTGCATATATTCAGAACAGTTCATCGGAATACAGAAGTGTATATTTTATTGAAACAACTAACAATGGAGTTACATTCTCTTCGCCAATAAAAATATATGCAGCTAAATTTGAAGGTGCCGGCGCTGACAGTCTTGCAGCATTCCGCGGACTTTCAATTGCTTACAAAAACAATGTTCCTTGCGTCACTTTTGAAACCGTCAAGCAGGATCCGTCTTCAGGAGATTACTTTCAGAAAGCACCTGCCAAAATTATGTTCTGGGCTTCAGACCTGCCTGGTACAAATCCGGATAAAAGTATTACAATAGCAAGCAAACTAAACGTTCCAATTCCGCCGCCCGATTCTATTATGACTGGTATTAACGACCAGCTTGGCAGTCTTAGCAGACCTGTCATTGGGATATCGTCTGACAACAATACTATTATGATTGTGTTTCAGGCATTTACAAACAAATGGGGCGGTACAGTTCCTGACACCACAAACTTTAAAGCACTCTATGTAACAAAGGCAACGAGCAACTATAATTTCTCAAAACCATATAAATTCACACCTGATGCACCTTTAATGGACTGGTCTTATCCGAGTATTTCAACGTGGAATGAGAAGACAACGCAGAATATATTTGCAAATGTATGTGCATTGAGGGATTCAATCCCGGGAACATACGTTAACGCAAATGGCAACGGGCAATCTCTCGCAAAGCTTTATTACATAAGACTATCAACCACTCATACAGTCGGTATCACAGGCAATGAAACAGCGACAGAGTTTTCTATGGATCAGAATTATCCTAATCCTTTTAATCCTGTTACAAACATAAAGTACCAGATACCAAAGGATGGTTACGTAAAACTTGCCATATATGATTTACTCGGCCGTGAAGTTGATGTTCTAATAAGCCAGAAACAAACATCAGGTAAGTATGAAACTGTATGGAATGCATCAAGCTTTTCAAGCGGAGTATATTTTTATAAACTTACAACAAATGATTTTACTGAAACAAAAAGGATGCTCCTTATAAAATGATGATAAAGAAGTATATAATATTGCTGGTTTTACTACTATCAGTTACAAACACGTATTCGCAGATTGATTTACTTCGTTCTAAAATCGAGAGCATATTAAGCGGTAAACGTGCGAAAGTGGGTGTTGCAATCAGCAGTCTTGATACGAAAGACACTCTGACAGTAAACGGGAATGAACGATTAGTAATGCAAAGTGTTTTCAAGTTTCATATTGCACTGGCTGTAATGTACTTAGTAGAGGAAGGCAAACTTTCTTTATCACAGGAAGTATTTGTTTCCAAATCAGAACTAATGCCAAATACCTGGAGTCCTTTAAGGGATAAGTATCCTGACGGGAATGTTAAAGTATCTCTTGACGAGATACTGCGATACACGGTAGCACAAAGCGATAACAACGGATGCGATATTTTATTAAAGCTTGTGGGTGGTACTTCAAGAGTGAATGATTTCATACATTCAATAGGAGTCAATGATGTTTCAATTTCAAAGACTGAAGAAGAGATGCACAAAGGAGTTGAAGCGCAATTTGCAAACTGGACAACACCAATTGCAGCAAGTATGCTTCTTGATAAATTCAGTTATACTTATGCACAGAATAAATCACTAAGTCATCTCTGGCAAATAATGACAGAAACCACAACAGGACCGAAACGCCTTAAGGGATTATTACCTGAAGGAACAATCATTGCACATAAAACGGGTTCTTCTGATACTAACAATGAAGGAATGACGTATGCAGTAAATGATATTGGTATAGTTGTGCTTCCTGACGGCAGGAAGTATTCGATAGCAGTGTTTGTGACCAATTCTTATGAGTCTTATGATGATTCCGAAAAGATAATTACCGATATATCCAAGGCGACATATGATTACTTCCTGGATAAATCTTCAAAGTAAACTTATTATAAACAAAAAGCAGAAAAGGAATATCACTTTTCTGCTTTTATATTATTCAATTCTAAACTCTATCCAAGCTTTATTCTTGCATCGAGTATCTTCGATTTATTCCTGTTAGGTGAGAACACAAACGGATTTAAATCAATCTCAGTAAACTCAGGAAAGTCAGTTACGAGCTGTGACAACTTGAGTATATTCTCCTCCACAAAATCTATATCGACTGATTTCTTTCCTCTGACACCTTTTAGAATTTCATAACTCTTGATTGAACTTA
>JBMOHR010000361.1:0-2858 GCA_049317745.1 Ignavibacteria bacterium | reverse complement strand
TTTTCCACGTGAGAGATTAAATTCAAAGTAGCAGGAGCCGAATAAGGATTTGAACCGTTGTAAGTTGCGTATCTGTCGTATAACTGAACCAATCTTTCATCTTCAAAAAAACTTGCATTCGCCTCGTGAATCGTTCTGAATGAATCTATCTTTCTAATCTGTAATAGAGTCTTCAGCGATTTGAAGCTCAGAAATGACTTCATACCCTTATAACTGTCAAACAGGAATATATCTTTGGTTAAATTATAAATTCTTTTAGTGTAATTCGAATGTGCACTCAGTCTTTCCTTCGCAACATTCATCTTTCTAATTGCTTCATCAAAATATTTATCCCTGTCGCTGTATGCATTCAGCACCGTACCGTCAGAATAAAAATACTTGCAAAGATTATCAAGTTTCCTTATATCAAGGTATGCATTAATATCCTCACCCAAAGATTCAAACAGTTCCTTCAGTACATCCGTCATAGTTAAGAGAGAAGGACCCGTATCAAATCGGAATCCGTCAAACTCTATGTTGCCTGCCTTACCGCCGGGCGATGTATTCTTTTCGAATACGGTAACTTTATACCCGCTTCCTGCAAGTCTTATTGCCGCAGACATACCGCCGATTCCGGCACCAATTATACCAGCACTTTTCACAACCTACTTACCTGTGTTTAAAAATGGTTTCTTCGCAAACCTCGCTTCTTTGCTGTTCCTTGATGCTTTTTTATCTGCAAACATCTTCATCGTCATTATCACTTTTGAAAAAGTACTTACGTAATGCCGCTTTGAATATATTTCGTAATTGTTCTTCTCAATCTCATCCAGTATTCCCGCGTAAATCCTGCTCATCATTTTAACCGTTGACCTTGAACCGTCATTTGTCAGCATATTAATCCCTTTTTCTGCTTCCTTATAGTATTCTCTTGCCCTGTTTATCTGGAAAGCCATTAAAGCCCGGAATCTTTCGTCAACCACTTTGCTTTTTATATCATCTTCCGAACATCCAAACTTATCCAATTCATCTTTTGGCAAATATATTCTTCCCATCGAATAATCATCTGCTACATCTCTTAATATATTAGTCAGTTGCATTGCCTTTCCAAGGTTTATCGCATAAACAAGTGCTCTGTCATCTGTGTACCCGAATACTTTCGTCATAATCAGACCTACTACCGAAGCTACTTTATAACAGTATACGTCAAGCTCTCCATAATTATAATATCTCTTCTTTCGTATATCTGTCGCAACACCTTCCACAAGTTCGCTGAAGTATTCCTTCGGTATATCGTATTTCTTTATCGTGTATGTGAAGTCAGATATATACTTTGACCCGTCCTCTGCGTGCTTGTATACCTCGTCAAGAATATTGAGCAGGTATTCTATCTTATTATCTAAAAACTCCTCGCTCTCATATTTAGAAATATCCGTTATATTGTCAGCATACCTGCAGAATGAATAAACAGCATATGCTGCATTCCGTTTTTCCTTTGGTAAAACAAATGACGAGAAGTAAAAACTTTTTGCATAGTGTTTTGTGTACTCTCTGTACTCTTCGTATTTACCGCTTAAGAAGTCTGGTACTATTTTATTGTTGTTTTCCATTTTCATTTATTGTTGTTCTTCATTGATTAAATTATAAACTATCTTTGCCGAAGATAAAACCCCTGGTAATCCCGCTCCCGGATGGGTTCCTGCCCCGACAAAGTATAAGTTCTCAAAATCCTCCGACCTGTTATGCGGTCTGAACCAGGCTGACTGTGTTAAGACAGGCTGTATTGAAAATGCTGAACCAAGATGACTGTTCAGTATATTCTGAAAATACCTTGGGTCAACATAATGCTCTGCAATTATATTCACCTGTAAATCCGGCAGATAATTGTCTTCAAGGAATTTCATTATCCTGTCTCTGTATTCCTTTGCTTTCTCTTCCCAGTTCACATCTCCTCCTAAATGCGGAACAGGTGAAAGCACATAGAATGATTCGCATCCTTCAGGTGCCAGCGATGAATCAGTTATCGTAGGCATATGAAGGTAAAGCGAAAAATCATCTGCCAGTATCTTCTTGTTAAATATATCGTTCAGCAGTTCTTTGTACCTTGGTCCAAGTATTATATTATGGTGCTTTAAATTAGTATCGTTATACCTTTTCTTCGTTCCGAAATAAATCACAAACAAGGACATACTGTATTTCATATTCTTCATCATTCCGTCTGTATATTTCTTCCTGTACTTTGAATCAATAAGTTTCATGTAAGTATTTGCAACATCACCGTTTGAAATTACTATATCTGCTTTAATTTCAGTTCCGTCATTCATTCTTATCCCGTTCACTTTTCCGCTTTCTGCCATAATCTCTATCACTTCTGAATTTAAATACATCTTCCCGCCTAGGTCTGTAAACAATCTCACCATTCCGTTAACTAATGTACTCGTCCCGCCTACTGAATAATGCACTCCCCATTGTCTCTCCAGATAATGTATTAACGTATAAATCGAAGTTGTGTCAAAAGGATTACCGCCCACAAGCAAAGGATGAAAAGAGAAGCACTGCCTGAGAAAATCATTCTTTATAAACTTTTTCACATACTTATAAACTGATTTATAAGACTGTAGCTTTATTAAATCAGGTGCTACTTTTAACATATCAGTAAATTTTAAAAACGGCTTGTCTGATAATTCTACAAACCCTTTCTGGAATATTGCCTTAGTGGTCTTAATAAACTTCAAATATCCTTCTTTATCCTCAGGACTCCATTTATCTATTTCACTCAGTATAAAGTCCGGGTCATCATTGTAATCAAAAAACTTTCCTTCATCATTAAATATTCTGTAAAAAGGGGATAAAGGTATTAACTTTATATAATCGTCAAT
>JBMOHR010000360.1:0-2865 GCA_049317745.1 Ignavibacteria bacterium | reverse complement strand
TGTCTAAAGTTCTTATAATCGTTCTTAAAAGACCATTTACTACTCCTGCATGTTTATCACCTCTAAGTTTCTTTATAAACTCTACAGCTTCATTTACGGCTGCAGAATAAGGAATTTTGTTAAGAAACAGAATCTGGTATAACGCAACTCTCATTGCATTCTTAACATCAGATAAACATTTTTCGTATTGTCCTCTGTAAAACCCATTAAGGAACCAGTCAATTCTTCTAAGCCATCTTATGACACCGTGTGCAAGTTCATTTAATAGTGCTTTATCTAGATCGTTTAAATCATTATTCCTTATTTCGAAATCAATTAATTTATCGAGATATGCATCAGACCTTTCACACCTGACAAGTATTTTAACCGTAAGCGCTCTGGCATTGTTGAAAATGCGTTTATCAACATTATGGTAGTACGGGAAATTATGGTCCGGATTCTGTAATGGAGTGCTAACATCCTTAGGTTCATCAATTGCCATAGGATCATCATCCAAAGCAGTTAAATTTTGTTCCTGAGGTTCATTTATTCTTTCAACAGCAATATCTTTCTTTTTGCTTTCGCCTCTGGTATCTTCTACCTTCTCATTTTTGTTATTTTCTGTAGTCATTCCTAAAGATAATTAATTCGTTATATAGATTAAATGTAGAAGTTTAATCCATTGCCTTAAACAGATTTTGCTTAAATAATGTCAACCGGGCATTCCTCAAGAGCATTAAGAAAGTACTTCCCGTATTGTTTTGACAGAATTCTGAAATCCAGAATAGTAATTATACCCTCATCGGTTTTACTCCTTATCAGTCTGCCTGCACCTTGTCTGAATTTCAGTACTGCTTCAGGCAAAGAATAGTCCATAAAACTGTTACCGCCCTTAGAATCTATGTATTCGAGTCTTGCTTGTATCAATGGATGGTCGGGGACAGTAAATGGAAGTTTTGTTAGTATTAAGTTACTTAATGATTCACCGGGGACATCAACCCCAAGCCAGAAACTGTCGAGTCCAAAAAGTACTGAATTTATGTCTGCCTTAAATCTGTCCAGTATGTTCTTTCTGGACAGTCCTTCTCCCTGAATTAGTAATTCCAGTCCCTGCTCATTTAGGTTATTTCTAAGTCTGTTTCCTATTTCCTTCATCAGTAAACTATTCGTAAAGAGCACTAATGCTTTGCCGTTAGTCTTATTAATAGTCTTTTCTATCCATTGTGTCAGTGCATTTACGTAAGCAGGGTTGCTATCCTTCAATGGAGTCAGGTTATTGTCATTAGGTATAATTATTTTTACCTGTCTGTAATAATCAAACTGTGTAGGTAATTTAATTTCATCAGCAACTTCGCCACCAAGTCTGTTTTTGTAATAACTGAAATTATCATTGATTGATAAGGTAGCGCTTGTAATTACGGCAGAGTTATTCTCTTTGAACAGATGTTCCCTTAAATAAGCGGATATATCCAACGGAGATGCACAGAGTGTAGTGTTGGCTTCAAGGGAGTTGTTTGATAGTTCTACCCAATATACATAATCGTTTTCTTTGAGTTCGATAAAATCGTTTATAATCCGATTCATCTCAGCAAACCTGATTATGTAATCCGATATCTCATTTTCAACAATATCATTCTTTGCAAATTTCTTAAGTTCTTTTAGATGCCTTATTAGCGTCTGGATTTCATCATTTAACTGATTTTTTATAATTCCTGTATCTCTGATCCTCTTTGCTAATTTATCGTATTTATCAAATTGCCGGGTAAACACCTTTCTTCTTAATTCGTAGAAGAAGTTCTGATTTATATCCATTAAGTTCTGAACCACAGGCAAAATCTGCAGGGCAGGAAATGATACAAGAAAACCTTTCTTCTTCTTATCGTTGTATAACCTGAGCAGGTGATATTTCACCATTTCTCTGGATACTTTTGGGACGAGCATTTCTGCGGCAGCATCTTCGAGGGTATGGCCTTCATCAAATATCACAAAATCATTAAGGTAGAGGAATCCGCTTTTCTGGTCTTTGGAAGCAGCGTTGAATAGTGTAAAGAATAAATAATGGTTAAGAATAACTACATCGGATTTATAGACTTTATGTTTAGCTTTCTGGAAAAAACATTCGGTATCATTGATGTCCCCGCAGGTTTTATTCGTGCAAACATTGACTTCAGCACATACATTCTGCCATACGTTTGGCTCTATAGTGAAATTAGTATCTGAAAGTGTACCATCTGCCGTGTTTTTGCTCCACCTATAAATCTTTTCAAGAGTTAATAATTCATTATCTTCAAACAATGGGTTTGAGTTTTCATATGCTTTACGCAGTCTGTTCGGGCATACATAATTTGTTTTCCCTTTAAGCAGGGATGCTTCAAAATCAAACGGCAGAATATTCTTGAGCAGGGGAATATCATTTCCAATTAATTGTTCCTGGAGGTTAATAGTATGTGTGGATATAACTGCTTTTTTCCCGTATTTCTTTGCATAATAAATAGAAGGGACAAGGTATGCTAAACTCTTACCTATTCCCGTTGGAGCTTCTATGAATATGTGTCTGTTGTTTTCAAGCGAGTCAACTACAGAGATAGCCATTTTCAGCTGTGATTCTCTGAATTCAAAGTTAGGGAAGTGTTTTCTAAGTAAACCATCTTCTTCAAAAAACTTTATTACTTCATCTCTAATATTAATATTTTTATCAAATTCCATAAATTAAGTTAAAAAATTAGTATTATTAAATAAGTATAAAAAGATGGGTATGATTATTAGACTATTAAGAATAGTCGGGATGACTGGACTCGAACCAGCGGCCCCCTCGTCCCAAGCGAGGTGCGCTACCAACTGCGCCACATCCCGATTTTAAAATACAATAAACAATATACACATTTT
>JBMOHR010000359.1:0-2886 GCA_049317745.1 Ignavibacteria bacterium | reverse complement strand
AGCAACTTCCCTTCCGAGTATATCATAAATTTTCAATGTTACGAAGGATGATTTCGGAATGTCGAATTTAATTTTAGTCATCGGGTTGAACGGGTTAGGATAATTCTGATACAGTTTAAAATCTTTCGGAACGCTTGAATGCTGATTCTGATTTCCGGAAATTACAGAAGTAAAGAAACAAATGTTCGGCCTGTTTGCCATCACACTTCCTGCAGTTATGTCAACACATCCATTCCCGCCGCCTAAATCCTGATGCCCGTGAAAAGTTTTTCCCGGTGCAGGAGAAGAATTAACAAAGGTATTTGTTGTGTATGCAGAATTATTAAAACATATTTCAATAAGCAGATTGCTGCCCTGGGTGTAGGCAAAAGGAGTTTGCAGGTCTATGTACGTCTGTCCTAAGCCTGTAACTGTATATGTACCACTGTAAACAGTTGTCCAGCCCGTGCTGTCATAACCAGTCAGCGTTGCAACGCTTGTGTTTTTAAGTTTAATGTTAAATCCGTTAAGCGTCTGCGAACTGTATAATGAGTCGAAGTAGAATCCGATTTTACTGATACTACCGGCAACGCCCCCTCCTCCTGCGCTTATTTCACTGGCAAGATATAGCATATCGGTTCTTGAATCCATAAAGTAGGAATAAAACGGATAAGCAGATTTAATAGAACCGCTTCCGATACAGGTATTTGAAGAGAGTGCGACTCTTTTTGCGAAAGTACCTAACTCACCAACCGCCCAGCCCTGAGAAGATGTTTGCGGGAAAGTGACCTGATTGAAATTATTGGAAGTGGAAATCTGGTATGTCCAGGTATTTCCTCCGTCTGTTGAAAAGAGAATAAGTCCGCTGTTACCGCAAATTGTTATTTTCTGAGGAGACTCCATATAGACACTGTTGAGTTTTCCGTAAACATCGAATGAAATTAAATCCCAGACATTTCCTCCGTTTGTTGTTTTAAAAATCTTTCCGCTATCCCCTACTATAAGTCCGATAGTAGAGCTTATGAAATTAACAGATGACAAAGTATCAAATGCGAGTCTTGTTTGAGCATAGTTCGTACCGCCGTTTGTAGTTTTTGTAACATATCCATACGAGTCGACACTCCAGCCCGTAAAATCATTTATGAAAAATACTTTTGCATTATAACCAGGCATAACTGTAGTGTTAACCCAGTTATCGCCTCCATTAGTAGTTTTTAAAATATCTCCCCAGTAATCACCAGCCCAGCCGGTACTTGCAGATGAGAAATGAACCGAAGTAATATTATACGTTGTAGGCAATGTAATCACAGCCCAGTTACTTCCGCCGTCCACTGTTTTGTAAAATCCACCCTGATTACTGACGAAACCAATAGCAGAGTTCAGGAAGTATACATAAGAATTATTTCCGTTTGAAGGAAAAGCTGTTAACGTCCAGTTGTAACCTGCATTTGTTGTTTTATAAACTTTGCCGATATTCCCGACTATATACCCTGTGTTGATATTCGGGAAACTTACGCTGTTAAGATTTTCGTAAGTACCTATATTAAAAGATTCCCAGTTGTACTGAGCAAAGGAATTTCCAGAAACAAACAGCATAACAATAACGATTAAGAAAGTAGGTATTCTTCTCATTTATCCTCCGATGATATTTAGGTTATAAAAATGTAACAATAATATACGATAATTTATAGTGTATATTGATATCCTGTCATCAGGATAGATTAACTTTGCCCCAGGTCTCTTTAATCTTTGATATTTTCTTATCGTCTTTCAAATCTTTGTCCACGATGTACTCTTCAAAGTATCCGCAGTTAAGACAAACATAACAATCTGTGAACAGCATTCTCATACCTGTAATCGGAATAATCATTCTGTCACCCCGTTTTGGAAGGGCGGAATCCGTAAATACATCTGTACAGCTACATTCAGGGCATATTCCTGACTTCATATTGCTATTTTTCATATATTTAATAAAATTAATTAATCTTAATTCAAATCTTGCAATAATAGAGTTAATTAATTATTTTAATTTAAATAATAAAGGGAGATAGGAAATGAAAACTTTAAAGGAATATTTAAAGGACGAGAGACTGCTTTTTGTAAAATCAGGAATGAGTGTGTTCGAGGTTACGAAGTTTATGGATTTGCATAATGTAGGAGCAGTGCCTGTACTTGATAAGACATCAGGGCTGCTGGGAATTTTTTCTGAAAGAGATTTACTAAGAAGATGCATAGTGAAGGAATATGATTTGCATAAGACGGTTATAGACGACGTGATGACGAAGGATGTGATTGTGATAGATTCGAACGACTCAATAGGGCACGCACTGAAGATAATGAAACAGGAAAAGATTAGGCACTTACCTGTTATTGAAGAACATTCATTAGTTGGATTAGTCTCTATGAGGGATATGATGCTGGTTGACGTTAAGCTAAAAGAAGAAAAGATAGATATACTAAACACATACATACAGTATAACGGATAATTAAAATATGACAAGAAAAGTTCTGCTGGTATCGAATGATAAAGGATTTAAAGACTTTATTCACATTGCTACATTAACATTAACAAAACTAAACCACCAGATAACAATATCTGAGGATAAAAAGGATGGTCACATCGACTGGATGATTATTGATATGGATACGGACGTTGAGAAAAATATTGCTTTCATAATTGAGTCGAGGATATCGGAATTAAATCAGAAGAGGAAGATAGTTTCTGTGATGACATCAATAACCGATGAAATGAGAGAGCAGTTGTTTAAGTCGGGATGCGACAGTATAATGACGAAGAAGGAGTTTCAGGCGGTGGCTAATAATATACTGATATTTTAGGAAGCGAAACTCACATCAGAAAATAGCACACTGATAAAAGACGATGATAACTGATTTTAACTGATAAAA
>JBMOHR010000358.1:0-2895 GCA_049317745.1 Ignavibacteria bacterium | reverse complement strand
CTGCGTATGAACCGCTGAATCCTGTGAACCAGGTACCTGTTGTTACGAATGCTGTAAGTGATGTTTGTGTTGTTGCCTGGAACTTTACGTTGAAACCGCTCATTGCTGTAGGGTCTGCTGTAAGTACGTTAAATCCTATTTTTGTAATAGATGCATTTACACCAATACCTGCTGCTGTTAATTCTGCTGCGGTAAACAGGATTTGTGTTCTTCCGTCCATCCAGAATGTTGTGAATGGATAGTTCGAAGATGTTGTTCCCGTTCCGATACATACGTTTGTTAAGTTGATAATCTTGAACTTGTACAATGCTGTTGAGTCTGCATTGTGACCTGAAGAATTATCTCTTGCGAATACTCTGTAAAATATAGAATCGTTGAAGTTTACGTCTGCAGGTAATGAATTAAATGCTGCAGCGAAGTTTGAACCGGTTGTGACTAATAGTCTGAATTGTTTAATTCCTGTACCTGTGTTATTCTTGTACCATTTTACCCATACTGAGTCAACACCGATGTTATCTGTAACTGATGCTGAAACTGATACAGGCCAGGTTGTTTTAGGAACATCTCCAAGAGGAGTTGTTACTATCACAGGTTTTACAGTATCAGGAGATGCTATAAACTGAACTGTGTTTGCAGGTGCGCCGCCCGGATAGGTAGCTGTTCTGCTGATTGCGTCTGTTGCTGTGATGTAATATCTGTAAAGTCCAGCACCTGACATAGGTAAGTTTGCTGTCCAGTTATTACCACTTGAGTTTGTCATTATAACGTTTGAAGTAAGAGTTGGATTATTCAGTGAATAATACAATTTTACTGTTGAAGGTGTTATCGGGCTTCCTGATGGAGTGATAACACAGTTAACTGCTCTTGTACCTGTTGTTTGTTCAGTATTACCCAGGTTTGTATGAGAGATTGCAGGTCCTAAATCAAAAGATGCTGCCCATGCATTGTAGAAACCTGATGCACCAGCTTTATCGTCCATCCAGAAACCGAAAACTTTATTGTTACCGATTGCGATACCAATATAATCACCCATATAACCACCGCTCATACCTGAAGCAGGTTTTGGCTTGAAGTGATGGTCAGTGATTTCAAAATCTGTGAATGTAGTACCACCATCTATTGAACGTGAAATCATAACTGTTGCAGAGTCTGCATTCGAGAAGTTTCTGTTATCATAATAGATAATGTTAACACCACCGTAATCGTCAACTTTAACTGCAGGGAAGAATTGTCTCTTGCCATTGTTTAAAGCATCCTGATTAACTCTGATACCGGCTGACCATGTTGTACCCTGGTTTGAAGAACGATAAAGAATAACGTCTTCGTCTGAACCTGCAGGTGCTAAATTAAACTGCATATTAACCATATAAATCCAGCCATTGTATGCACCGCCTGATTTATCAACATCTATTCTCGGGAAGTCGTTAACTCTTAATCCCCAACCGCCGAATGTACCGTTATTTCTTGCACCGTTACAGGTTACTGCCTGATTAACAGTAGTGAAATTAACGCCGCCATTTGTAGATTTAGAGAAAGTAATTCCTATTGAATTCCATGGAGAAGCTGTACCTTCATAACTGCTGATAACATAAACATTACCTTCAGGACCTGCGGCTACGTCGTGTCCCTGATAGTAATTTGTAGAAGAAGAAGCAAGAGTTACCATTGGATCCCAGGTAACGCCGCCGTTTGTTGTTCTTGCAAATCTTGATGTTGCAGGTGCTCCTAAATTACACCATGCTGTGAAAGAATTACCATAATACGGACTTGTTGGAGAATCATCAGTACCGCTTAAGTTCTTATCAACATTGGCATTTGTTTCGAGCATCCAGGTTGTTGAGAAATTAGCACCACTGTTAGTTGAGTAGTTTGCACCCATACCTGTCAGACCACCGAAGTTTGTTGCAGAAACAAGGTGAGAGAATACAAATCTCAGGTTTTTATCAACAACAGGACCCGGGTCACCGCGCTGATCGTTTAAATTACCGGAATTAATCTGCTGATAACCGCCCCAAGTTGTTCCATTATTTGTTGTTACGAAACAAGCTGAATTGATTGAACTGCCTGAAACGTTATTCGATGAACCGAACATGATATCTCTGTTTGCTTTGTTCGATGCAAGGTATAACTCTGCTTGTGCCCATGTTGTTGAAGGCAGAACTCTAACGCTTGGATTTATTGCCGTTACACCGTTTGGTGAGTTGACATATCTTGGAGAGTTTGAGAAACTTACAAATCGGTCGGGCTGACTTGGAAGCGGTACATATTTTCCATCAGGATACAGGATTGAAGAAATCTGCGACCATCTGGGACTATCATTGTCAATTTTCTGTCCGGTAAAGATAACAATACCGAGCACCAAAATTGCCAAAACGGAGAGAGCTTTTTTCATTTTCGTATATTTAGTTTATAAATAAAAGAATTTAATTTATATAAATTTATTCTTTAGAATGAATAAAAACACTTAACCAGTAAGATTTTCGAATACCCACCCTAAGGAATTGAAATCTATTGTAATTTAATCCAAACTCCCTTTAGATACAATATATAAATGTTTAAATATTCTTTGAAAAGTGATGATTTCTACGAGGAATGATTGTAATAAAAAAGGCGGTCTGAAACAGACCGCCTTTGTGTATCTTATGTTTAATTTTACCCTTTTTATTTAATAAGCATCATTCTCTTGATGTCGCTGAATCCTTCTGATTCAAGTTTGTAGAAGTATATACCGCTTGAGAACTCTGATGCGTTGAAATCAACTGAATAATTTCCAACTGATTTAACTTCGTTTACGAGTGTTCTTACTTCTCTACCGAGTACGTCATAAATCTTCAAAGTAACCAATCCCTGTTTCGGTAATGCAAAATTAATTTTGGTTACCGGGTTGAATGGGTT
>JBMOHR010000357.1:0-2902 GCA_049317745.1 Ignavibacteria bacterium | reverse complement strand
GAAGTAACGGTAACACCTTTTTTCTTAAGTTCGAGTTCGAGGAAATCGACTGTGCTTTTCACTATTCCTCCGACACTGAGTTCTTTAAGTTCGCGCGACTTGGTTTTCATTTCCATTCTTGAGATGTCGAGTAAGTCGTTGACCATTTCAAGAAGTCCCTGTAGTCTGTTCTTGGAGCGGGACATATAATCGACTTGCTGTTCCTGTGTAATCTTTAAACTCGGGTCGAGAATAATGTTCAGGAATCCGAGTACAGCTGCCATTGGAGTCTTGAGTTCGTGTGCAACCATAGAAACGAATTGCGACTTAACGTATTCGACTTTCTTCATTTCCGTGATATTCCTTATTACGGTAACAACACCTGCTAGAGAGCCGTCAGGGTGAGGAACAGGGGAGCACTTTATTTCTACTACAAGTTCTCTGTCGGGTTTAAGTTCAACTTCGGCTGAGTTTGTATGGTTTTCAAAAGCTTCTTTGCCGAGAAAATGTTTCAGTAAATCGCTGATCTTTGTAGGAAGTATCCCGAGTATCTTTTCGCCGATGATAATTTCATTCAGTTCAAGATATTTAACTGCCGCAGGATTGTAAAGAACGAGTTCGCCTTCTTTATTGACGACGAAGACGCCGTCTGCGAGTGAGTTTACGATAGTATTTAAACGTGACTTTTCGAACGCGAGTTCAAGAAGTCTTTCTTCGCGTTCTTTCTTTAATCTTTCTGCTTCGATTATTAACAATCTTCTTTCATAACCTGCACGAAGGTTTCTCAGGAGTTCGTCGGGTGTGAAAGGTTTTGGTATGTATGTAAATGCACCGAGTTTAGTCGCTTCGATTGCAGTGTCATAACTTGCGTAAGCAGTTGCGATGAAGCAGACAGTATTCGGACGTGCTTTTTTAATTGCTTTTAAAACTGATATGCCGTCAATGTCAGGCATTTTAAGGTCGAGGATAGCAAGGTCGTAATCGTTTTCAGTACCCATTTTAATTCCGAGCATTCCGCAGTCTGCAGTATCAACTTCATAGTTCTCGCTTTGCAAAAGCCTTTGTGTACCTATGCGTAATCCTTTTTCGTCATCAACAATAAGAACTTTGGGTTTCTGTTCTTCCACGTTTTCTTTTCACATTAGTTTGAATAAAAACAACCCGCAGTTAAGCGGGTTGTGTATAACTATATTACTTTCCGTATTTTTCGAGACACTCTTCAAGTTTATTTGAGAGTTCGTCTATGTTAATTGGTTTGTTAAACCAGGCGTCACAGTTAATCCATTCCTGTTCTTCACTTGAAGATACACCGAACTTCATACCTGTAACGTAAGTGGCTGATGTCAGCAGGAACACAGGGATTGTTTTTCCGTACGCATCCCTTTTAATCTTATGTGCAAGAACAAAACCTGAATCGTGTTCTTCCATTATTAAGTCAAGTACAGCTGCATCGGGTTTTTCCTTCTGAAAAGTATCCCATGCATCTTTTACGTTTTCTGCTGTTACTACTTCATAACCTTTTGATTCGAGCAGCATCTTATTCTGTTCGATAAGATCAACATCATCATCAACCAGCAGGACTTTCTTTTTTACTTCTGACATGAATTCTCCTTTGAATTATATACTTTAATTAATTTTATTTTAAATTTACAGGCAATTTGATCCTGAATGTCGTACCCTGACCCACTTCGCTCAAAGCTCTTATATCACCTTTATGCATTTTGATAATTCCATACGCGATTGCAAGACCAAGGCCTGTGCCTTTTCCCATTTTCTTCGTAGTAAAGAAAGGAGTGAAAAGTTTCCCCATGTTTTCCTTTGGGATGCCCGCACCCGAGTCTTTTATTTCTATTATAAAATCTGTTTCTTCTTTTGATATTTTTATGTTTATCTTTTTAACTTCAGATTCTTCGAGAGCTTCGCAGGCATTGTTAATCACGTTAAGGAATACCTGTTTAAGCTGGTCAGAATCACCTGTTATTGTTGTATCGTCTGCCTCGCATTCTGTAGTAATTGAAATACCTTTGAATTCAGGTTTCACTCTCACCATCTTCAGGATTGAATTGATGAGGTCTGAGATATCGAATTCAGTAAGTTTCAGTTTTCCCTGTCTTGCAAAGTTTAAAAGGTTTGAAACTATATTCTTACAGCGGTTTGTTTCTTCCGTTATTAAATCAAGGTCTTCAATCGACTGAGACCCGGCACTGTTTTTCTGAACTTCCTTCTTAAGCAAAGAGGTATATAACAATATAGTGCCGAGCGGATTGTTGATTTCGTGAGCAACACCTGCTGCGAGTTGTCCGATTGAAGCGAGTTTTTCTGCAGACTGCAGTTGTTCCTGAGTATCCTGAAGTTCTGCGTATGCCTTTTCGAGTTTATCGATTAAGTAAGGCAGACACATATCATTCTCAGCAAGACCTTTTGCGACTGCTATTGCGTAATCCCTGCAGGTAGTATAGCCGCACGAACGGCAGTTTAACTCATCCTGTTTTGTAAACTTATTTGTCTCGGCAAGTATTTCTTTAATCTTTTCCTCAGTAGGGGTTTCCGTACGCATATTGCGGTCAGTGAACTCACGTGAGAGATCAACGTTTCTGCTGTTGTAAAGATTGCTTTTCCATACCTGTTTATCCGAGGCTTTAATTTTTTCGTTAATGTAGTTAATTACTTTCTCGCGTCTTGAGTAATAGTTAAGATCGCTGTCGATGGCAGGTCCTTTGATGCATCCCTGGCAGAAAAGAATATCGATGAACTTAGCGTTAATCTTTCCTTCTACGAGTTCGTTAAGGATTTCTTCAACTTCAGCTCTTCCTTCAACTACTATGACTTCCTTTTCAAGAATATCGTCGGGGATGTCAGCAGTCTTTATCAGTCCGCCTGCAAGCGGGAATGATTTTCCCATAAGCCCAAGCGGAGGGTCGAA
>JBMOHR010000356.1:0-2945 GCA_049317745.1 Ignavibacteria bacterium | reverse complement strand
ACACTTACTATTCCCCATCCAAACGAAGCAAAGACAGCAGTATACGCATTTCCCGTTAAAGCATTGCTTAGAAACTCAAAAATTATATCTACCATAATTAATTGTAATTAACTCCCTGTGACTGTAGAAATTTATCTATTTCTTCCTCAGGATAAAATCCTTCGTGCCTCATCAGTTCCTTTCCGTTTGCATCAAGAAATACCTGCGTAGGGATTAAATTTATTCCGTATTTCTTTGCAGGCGCCTCATCCTTCCATACATCGTGAAACGTTACTTTAACTAACCCTTTGTATTTCTCTTCTATTGACTTCATAATTGGCTGCATCTTCTTACAAGGAATGCAGTTTACCGACCCGAGTTCAACAAATTCAATTTTGTGTTTAACTGAATCTTTGCCTGAAACACCCGATGTCTGGTGTGTGTTTTCAGTATTGCTCTTCTTGCAGGAAATAAGAGTAAAAGCGACTAACAATAATGTTACTACAAATAATTTTTTCATAATTCCTCACTAATATATTTAAAAATATGCTTTGTTCTATCTCTAACAAAAAAACTACCAACCTTGTCATTCCTGCGTGTTTTTAGCAGGAATCTCTACTCCAACATATCCTTTAGTAAATCTCATTCCCTAAAATAATCTGCGATATTTCGCTCTTTCCGCGTCATCGCGCTCCACTTTCTCCTTAAAAATATTTTTTGTTCTGTCTCTAACTCTGAAAAAATCTATCAGCGAAAATCGGCTCTTTCGGCGTCATCCGCGTTCCATTGTCTCTACCGTCATTAATCATTTCAAAAAAGATAGAATTTCCCTGTCAGCATAATTAAAGTAGTTGAACTTGTTTTCGCTGTATGTCCATATACTGTCAAGATTCTTGTACTTCTCTGTCTCACCCTTCTTGGATTTCACTATTACAACAGAACTGAACTTAAGATTAAAGTCTTTCCTGAAATGTTCGTTTTCCTTATCCTCAATATTGAGTGCTACATATTTCATCGCAATGGGAGTTGTATACTTTGTAGTTATAAGTTCTTTCGTGAAGTTCTCTATGTTAATACAACTTTCGCATCTTGCTGTCGGATGAAAATAATAAACCGTATATGTGATATCGTTCGTTCCGAATACTTTCTCTTTACTGCAGGATAAAAGCAATATTGAAACTATTAAGACAATCATTATTGTCAATGCTTCAATCTTATATTTACTATTTAGTCTAACTACACTCATATTTAATCTTTAATTTGTACTTTTGATATTTTATCTTTTATATTTAATATTTATCAGGGGCATAAGTCAGGTGATTTAATGTTTCCTTCTTCTGCTTTCGGGAAATACTTCTTCTGCATCCATAAAGCAACGTTAACCAAAGCTATCAAAACCGGTACTTCCACAAGCGGACCAATAACAGCTGCAAATGCTTCACCTGAATTAATAGTAAACACTGCAACAGCTACTGCGATTGCAAGTTCAAAGTTATTACTTGCCGCTGTGAATGAAAGTGTTGCTGTCTTCGAATAATCGGCACCAACTTTCTTTCCCATATAGAACGATACGAAAAACATAATAACGAAGTATATTACAAGCGGAATTGCGATTCTCACAACATCCATCGGAATTTTGATTATTACATCACCTTTAAGCGAAAACATCACAAATATGGTGAAGAGTAACGCTATTAAAGTTATTGGGCTGATTTTGGGAATGAATTTATTGTGATACCAGTCCTTACCTTTTAATTTTACAAGAATCAGTCTTGTCAGCATTCCTGCAATAAAAGGTATTCCAAGATAGATAAATACGCTTTCCGCAATCTGCCCTATTGAGACATCAACGGCAAATGATTTTATCCCCAGCATATTCGGAAGAACTGTCAGAAATATATAAGCATACACAGAAAAGAACAGAACCTGAAACACAGAATTAAAAGCAACTAATCCTGCCGCATATTCAGTATCTCCTTTTGCGAGTTCGTTCCATACTATTACCATTGCTATACATCTTGCAAGTCCGATTAATATCAGTCCCACCATATAATGCGGATAATCCTGAAGGAATGTTATTGCAAGAAAAAACATTAGCAAAGGACCAATGACCCAGTTCTGAATAAGAGATAATGTAAGAATTTTATAATTCTTAAATACCTTGCCAAGGTCTTCGTACCTTACTTTTGCAAGAGGCGGATACATCATCAGAATCAATCCGATTGCAATTGGTATGTTTGTTGTACCAGACTGGAATTTATTCCAGAACCCGACAATCCCCGGAAAGAAATATCCTGTAAGTACTGCTAAAAGCATTACAACAAAAATCCAAAGAGTCAGATATCTGTCTAAAAACGAAAGTTTCTTTGTTAATTTTTCCATCTAATATATTAAGTTAAATATGTAGCCTACTATCATAATACCAACTCCTACGATTCCAAAGAATATAAATATCATAGGGAGCTTTAAAACCTTTTTTAGAATAATTGCTTCGGGAAGTGAAAGCCCGATAACAGCCATCATAAATGCAAGTGCCGTGCCAAGCGATGCACCCTTTTCAATGAGAACGGATACTATAGGTATTATTCCTGCTGCATTTGAGTACAATGGAATTCCGATAAGTACTGAAAGAGGAACAGACCACCAGGCCTCTTTTCCCATTATGCCTGCCATAAAATCTTCAGGTACATATCCGTGAGCAGCTGAACCAACACCAACACCTATAATAATATATATCCATACTTTTCCTACAATATCTTTTACAGCTATGTACCCGCTTTCTATTCTATCCCGAAAAGTAATCGTCTCATCTTCTAAACTCTGTTTGCCGCTTTTAATCTCATAAACCCATTCCTCAACATACTTTTCAAGTTTTAGTTTTCCGATTACGTATCCCGAAAGAATTGCAATGAATAATCCTGTGGAAACATAAATAACAGCGGTCTGCCATCCGAACATTCCAAACA
>JBMOHR010000355.1:0-2949 GCA_049317745.1 Ignavibacteria bacterium | reverse complement strand
ACATCTACTTTTTCCGCTCTGTCATTCCAACGAAAGTTGGAATCCAGCGTCTTTCACCCAAGTTCCCAACCCTCGAAGAGGCTCGCTCTTAAAATGCGAAGCGTTCACTCTTTTACGTCTACCTTGGAAACGCATTAAAACAATCTTAAAACCCACATCATATTATAATATTCTTTTTCCTGAAAAACCCCGGACGGGATTTAATATGAATAACCCCTCGGCGTACACCTGGAATACATACATCACATTCAAAAACAAAACCCCGCAAGGGGTTTAATATGAATAACCCCCGGCGCAGCCGGGGGAAACACACACAAAAACACTCCAACCCCTGAAAGGGGTTGAACAATCAATATTAATTCTGCACGAATACAAAATAAATCCCCTCACCCTAAACATTAATAACTTGAAACTAATAACCATAATCAATAATTTGAAAACAGGGAAAGTTTTTTAATGTAAATTCAAAAACTTTATTATAGGGACAAAACACAAAAAGGGTTGGGATTTAAAACGTTGATTCACGCAATCATCATTTTAAGTTTTAGCCCTTTTGTGGTTTAAAATGATAATTCATTAATATAAATTTTACGATTATGAAAAAGTTAAGTTTCTTCGTTTTAGCAATTCTGATGAGTGCAATTTCTTACTCACAAACAGGTTGGTATGTACAAAGTGCACCATTTTCGGGTTCTGGTTATAATGCGGTATTCTTTCTTAATGATAATACCGGTTGGGCTGCAGGAAATAATATAGTTATTAAAACAACCAACAGTGGTCTGAATTGGGCTCTTTTAACTAACAACTTTATCTACAATGTTACAGATATTCAATTTATAAATGATTTAACAGGATGGGCAGTCGGGAGTTCTGCATCAATAATGAAAACTACAAACGGAGGTATTAACTGGTTTATCGGATACTGCCCGGAATGTAGTAATGCTGATGATTTTCTTCAGGTGCAGTTTCTGAATGAAAACACTGGTTATGCTTTTGGAGACCAGAGAATTTGTAAGACTACAAATGGCGGATTAAATTGGGTTCCTTTAACAAATAATATCATAGTATATAAAGGATTCTTCTTCGATGCAAATACTGGTTGGATAGTTGGTTTGGGGGCATCGGCAAAAACAACAAACGGAGGTTTAAACTGGTCTCAAAATCAGTTTACTAACAGCTGGACGAGTTCAGTATATTTTAGAAATAATAATACAGGATGGATAACCAGCCGAGCAGGAGAAATATTCAAATCTACAAACGGTGGGAATAACTGGAATTTACAATATCGTGATTCGAACAGAGTTTTCACCGGCTTAACTTTTACATCAAACGATACAGGATGGGCGATTGGTGAGAAAAGAAATCCTGCAAATTGGTGCTTCCTTTTGAAAACAATAAATGCAGGTCAGACGTGGAGTGAACAACAAATTCCTATTACATATTTCTTTGATATGTTTATGCGCAACTCTTTGACTGGCTGGATTGCAGGGAGTTCGGTATTGCATACTTCTGATGGTGGCTCCGTTGGTATCAATCAAACATCAACAGAAGTTCCGTCGGCATATACATTAAAGCAAAACTATCCGAACCCGTTCAACCCAACAACAAACATAAAATTCTCAATCGTAAAATCGGGAGATGTAAAACTTGTAGTGTATGATATTCAGGGGCGCGAAGTCCAGACACTCGTCAACGAATCGCTCAAGCCTGGCACGTACGAAGCCGCGTTCGACGCCCGCCGCGGCGGGTCTTCGAGCCTAAACAGCGGCGTGTATTTCTACAAACTGGTGGTCCGCCACGGCGGATCTTCGACGGGCAATTTTACTGAGACAAAGAAGATGCTGCTTATAAAGTAGTTGTCAGTTGAGAGTTTTTTATAAAATCCCGATTCTCTTTATCGGGACTGTATGTTGTCTGAAGGAAACAAGATTAACACTGTATAGTTTACCTTTTTTGCACAAATTTATATTACTATATTAAATACGATGTCAGAAAAAATTTTAAATATAATACTTAAGAAAGCAAAGGAATTCCGGGCAAAGAAAGTTTATTTGTTCGGCAGTGCTGCTACAGGCAATAATTTCAGGGATATAGATATTGCTACTGAAGGAATTAAAGGAACTGATTTATTGCTTTTTGCCGGTGAGATTGAGAATGAAATTTTCCTGAATGTTGATATAGTTGACATTGGTGTAGAGAATGAATTCAATGAGATTATAAAACCGGATTTAAAGTTGATTTATGAATCCAGATAAATATAAGCAGGAAGTAAATTTTGAACTTAGAAATATTGACCAGCTGATATTTGAAATCTCCTCATTAGTAAATATCATTGGAAACAAAACTCCTGATATTGTCCAAATATCGGCTATGAGTACATTCGTTGCACAATTTTATTCCGGTATTGAAAACATAATGAAACGCACTTCAAAGTATAATGATATTCCTCTCCCCGGTACTATAGAATAGCATTCGGAATTATTCAAAAGGTTCTGCGATCCGCCATACGAAAATCTTCCTGTTTTATTCGATAATGAAATTTCACCTAAATTAACTATTTTAAGGAAAGCCCGGCATTATTTTATCCATGGATACAGTTTTAATATAGATTGGAAAATATTAAAACCCGCTGCGGATTCTATCGAATCGGTTTATGCAAATATTAAAACAAAAGTTCAGAATTACTTGGAGAGTATTCCTGAAGGGTAGTGTGATTGTGCAATTTCAAGTGCTAGCATATATAATGCCTACGGCATATAGAGATTTTAATTAATGCCATCCTTATCCCTGCTTAAATTATGCAGGGAGGAGCTTGAGCAAGGAGAACTGTGGATGATATTGTTTCAAATCCCGATATATAGGGACTAATGAACGCGCTGTTTGAACTACAGGTTTATGTTTAACCTACCCCGTCCGTCCGCTTATGCGGACGTCCACCCCTTCCAAAAG
>JBMOHR010000354.1:0-2970 GCA_049317745.1 Ignavibacteria bacterium | reverse complement strand
AAGATGTGCAGGACGCAATTATCGGTCTGCCGAAAGAATGGAAGAAGTTTGATATCCTCGTCAATAATGCAGGTCTCTCACGCGGTCTGAACAAGATTCAGGAAGGCATTCTTCAGGACTGGGAGGAAATGCTCGACACAAACGTCAAAGGTTTGCTCTACGTATCAAAGACTATAATTCCGTTTATGCTTAAGAAAAAGTACGGGCATATAATAAACATCGGCTCCATCGCAGGCCGCGAACTCTATCCCGGCGGAAATGTTTACTGTGCCTCAAAGGCAGCCGTCGATTCAATCACAAAAGGTATGCGCATAGATTTAATCGGAACGGGAATAAAAGTCTCAACCGTTGATCCTGGTCTTGTGAATACAGAATTCGGAGTCGTAAGATACCACGGCGATAGAAAACGTGCAGACACAGCATACGCAGGTATGAAACCGCTTACGGGAAAAGATATAGCCGAGGTAGTTCAGTTCATCGCCACACGCGAAGATTACTTAAACATCGCAGAAGTTCTTGTCCTGCCAAAGGCACAGGCATCTGCAAACCTTACATTCAGAAAACAATAAAATTATTTAATGAAGAAGATTATATACTTACTTTTACTCTCGTTGGCATTCGTGCCTGCTTACTCGCAATGGTCATCCAACAACACTGTGAACAATTCAGTAGCCGTTGCTCCAAACAATCAGGCAACTCCGAAAATCATATCCGATATGGACGGGGGAGTTATCATCGTCTGGCAGGATAACCGCGTGAATGCAAGTTCATCTTACGGAGACATTTATGCACAACGTTTCGACAGGTTCGGCGTTAAGCAATGGGGCGATACAAACGGACTTCCGATTGCAGTGAAGCCCATTCTTGAAAGGTACTACGACATCTGCACAGACGGTAAAGGCGGTATTATAATTTTATGGGAAGATAATCCATCTATATACAACACAATCGTCAAAGCACAGCGCGTCGCAAAGAACGGTACTAAACTCTGGAGCGATACAGGTTTCGTAGTCGCATCTTACGGCAACCGTCAGGCAACTCCGCGCATTGCTTATGATTACAGCGGCGGCTGTTTTTATTCTTATTATTCGAGCGAAATATCTTCAAACGATTATGAAATTAAAGCAAACAGGCTCGACAGTCTTGGGAACAACCTCTGGGGAACAGGCGTATCCGTCAGTCAGCAGCCCGGGAACCCTTCTGACATTGCCGTTTGCCGCACTACAGATAATGGTTTCATAGCCGTATGGGGCGACCCTCGCAATGGCATCACCACCGAGACTGACCTTTACGCACAGAAACTAAATTCATCAGGAACTGCCCTCTGGCTGACAAACGGAATCCCTGTCTGCACAAAAAGGTTTTCCCAGCAATACCAGAAAGTTATGGAAGATAATAACGGCGGTGCTTACGTTGCCTGGACAGACAGACGCGATTCTATTTCAAACGATATTTATGTACAGCGGCTTCGTGCAAACGGAACTTTCTCGATGGTCGATACTGCCGTAGCGCTTTCTCACGATAACTTCGAGCAGTACCGCTCTGAACTTGCGCCCGATATGAAAGGCGGCGTGATAGTTGCGTGGTACGACTTCCGCAACGGACCTGACTTTCCTTTTAACATAGATATTTACGGACAAAGAATAGATTCCACGGGAAACATAAAATGGAATGTTAACGGTAAAAACATCTGCGATGCACAGTATTCACAGATAAACCCTGCGATAATGTCAGACGGAAACTACGGCGCCATCTTCACCTGGGACGACAGACGTGCAGGCACTTCAATCTATGATATCTATGCTCAGCGTGTAGATTCAGCGGGAACTCTTCTCTGGGGAGTTGATGATGCTCCAATCAGCATTGCAACGGGCAATCAGTACAAACCGCAGATTGCACCTGCGCAAAACGGTTTTGTAATCTGCTACGAAGACACACGCAACGGAATCAGTAACTACGACGTATTCTGTCAGAAGGCTATGATGAGCGGCAGCACTATCCTGCTTGTGGAAAACACACAGGGCATTACTCCGCACAGTTTCGAACTCTACCAGAATTATCCTAATCCGTTTAATCCATCAACAACGATTATTTTTTCACTATCTGAAGCATCATTGGTAAAGATTAATGTGTATGATGTAACCGGCAGGGAAGTGGAAGTACTCGTTAATGAGCGGCTTCAGTCAGGAACATACAGAACTCACTGGAACGGTTCGGTAAACCCAAGCGGAGTATATTTTTATAAACTTACTGCAGGTGATTATTCCGAAACAAGGAAGATGATTCTGATAAAATAGAATTCTTGGATTTATATTGTAGACGATATACTTAAAAGTGACATTCCTGACTGACATTTTGGTCAATATACACAAAAATTTATCTTGGTCTCTCCTTGGTATCATCTATATCCGGCATTTTCTGTGACAAATCTGTCACAAATTGCTAAATCAGCAGAATCATAAAGTATACCTTTTAACCTGCACTGGAAACAGGACCCGAAATATTTGATTTTAAATATGCATCTTTGATATTTTATATTTGATACACTCAAAGGTATAGTTCGTACTGTATCAGTTGCCACTTAAAATCTATCAGACTGTACGAAAGCTCGCACACAACCTTCTGCCTGTCGCACAACACACTGAAGTGATACTCATAAGAATCCGCCCTCGGAATCTTCCACGTCGAGTTTACCTTCGAAATGTTGTAAACATCATTCTTCCACTTGAACCTGACAATCTCAATCTTCAAATCGTGAAAGAATGCAATTACCTCTATATTTTCAAAAACCTGATTATTCATATTTCATTATGCATACTCTATTATTTATGCCTTAATAAAATATGGCATATATACATAAGAAGCAAGAACTAAATTATTGGCATTAATTGAATGTGATATTACGGAGTGTAACGCAATCATCCTGATTGCGAAGTTCGTTTTTAAATCTCTTGTCTCTATTTCATGACT
>JBMOHR010000353.1:0-2979 GCA_049317745.1 Ignavibacteria bacterium | reverse complement strand
TCTACTTTATGGATGAAAAAGAGCCTAAAAAGGGCAAATATGGGGCGGTGAAGGAGTTTTTGTTTAAGCCCGTGCTGAAGACGGATTCGAAGGTGTTGAAGTATTCGGGTTTGGGGATTCAGCTTTCGGCGACGATTATTGTGTTTTTGTTTGGAGGGCTTTGGCTGGATAAATATTTTGAGACGAAGTTCATTTTTACTTTGGTGTTTGTGTTTCTGGGGTTTGTGGGTGTTTTTTACAAGATTTTTGCCGTGCTGAAGGAGCTGGAAGAGGAGAGGAAGCTTGGAAAGAAGTAACGCGGGGCTTTACAGGGTTTATGCGCTGGTGGTGGTTGGGATTTTTGCGGCGTCGATGGCGGGGGTTTATGTTTGGAAGATGGGCAGGGGTGATTTTGATGTGTCGGGGATTTGGGCTGCGGGTGTGATTAATGTTTTGAATTCGGTGGTGGGTTTCAGGGTGATTCTGGGTTCGCTGGAGCATAAGAGTACGCAGAAGTTTTTTATTGCGAGTTTGGGTAGTATGTCGGTGAGGTTGTTTGTGATTTTAATTATGGTTGTGGCAGGTCTTATGTTATTTAATTTTAATAAAATTTCTTTTATATTTGCACTGTTTTGTTACTATTTCACTTTTCTATTTTTAGAAACAATAATTTTGGTAAAAAGAATTAATAAGCAGAAAGAGAGTTGAAGATTAAAAGGTTTATACAAGTAGGTTTATTCGTTGTTGTGTTTGCGTTGCTGTTTGGGCTTGGGCGTGTGTTTGCGAGTGAGCCGGGCGGCGGTAAGGATGATGAGGGTAAGCTTGATATTATTGAGAAGGTTGTTGACCACGATTACGTTGACTTTTATTTTCTTGGTAAGCTTCCGCTTCCGCAGTTTCCGAAGGTTCATATTGGGGGGATGACTATAGATTTTTCGATTACGAAGAGTTTGTTTATGATGTTTCTTTCGTCGGGGATTTTGTTTCTGGTGCTGACGCGTGCGGCTTCGCTGAACGCAAAGGGCGGTGCTCCGAAGGGTGTTGGAAATTTTATTGAGGTGATTGTTACTTTTATACGTGATGAGATTGTGCTTCCGAATATGGGAAAAGAGGGTTTGCGTTTGCTGCCGTTTTTCCTTACACTTTTCTTCTTTATCCTTTTTGCAAATCTGATTGGTTTGATTCCGTTTATGGCTCAGCCGACGAAGAATCTTTCGGTGACGACCGGTTTGGCGCTGATTACTTTTGGTATGATTCAGTTTCAGGGTATGAAGAAGAACGGCGGGTTTGGTTATTTCAAGGGGCTTGTGCCGCACGGGATTCCTGTGTTTGTGCTGCCGATTATGATTGTGGTTGAGTTTATCGGGTTGTTTACGAAGCCGTTTGCGCTGTTGATGAGGTTGTTTGCGAATATTGTGGCGGGTACGATTATTATTTTGAGTTTGATTGGTTTGATATTTATAATGAACTGGGCGGGAGTGGCGATTGCTATTCCGTTCACGCTGTTTATATATTTTCTGGAATTGTTTGTGGCATTGCTGCAGGCATATATTTTCACGATGCTGAGTGTCATATTTATAAATATGGCAATGCATCAGGAGCATTAAAAAGTTTTTGTATTAAAATTAAAATAAATTAAAGGAGTCAAATTCATGGATTATGCATTTTTTGCAGCAGGTATTGGAGCCGGTTTAGTAGTAATCGGTGCGGCATTTGGAATCGGAAAAATCGCAAGCGCAGCAATGGACGCAAGCGGAAGAAACCCTGAAGTATTGGGAGAGATCAGAACATCGATGATTATCGCAGCAGCACTTATCGAAGGTGTGGCACTGTTCGGATTAGTTATCTGCATACTTTTAGCTATCAAGAGTTAATCTCTTATTATAAAATACAAAACATAAGATGATACTAATTATTTTACATAATTTGTTTGTCGGTATTTTATTGAGCGGCGATGCGCACGAGAAGCCATCGTTACTTTCTGTAAACCCGGGATTGATTATCTGGACGATAGTGGTGTTCATACTATTTCTTTTATTGCTAAAGAAGTTTGCGTGGAAGCCGATAATCGGAGCGCTGAACAATCGCGAGAAGACAATACAGGAAGCCCTTGAGAATGCCGAGAAGCAGAATAAAGAATCTGCGGAAACGTTTGAGAAGAACAAGAAGATAATTTCAGAAGCGAATGCTCAGGCATCAAAAATTCTTAGCGATGCGAAGGAACTTGCAGTGAAGCTGAAGGACGAAATCGTCAGTAAGGCAAACGAAGAATCGAATAAGAATATTGAACGCGCCAAAGAGCAGATAGAAGCAATGAAATCAACTGCTATAGAGCAGATGAGAGGTGATATAACAGATATAGCTTTGCAGGCGGCTGAGAAGATTTTATCTAAAAATCTTAACAGGGAAAACCAGATAGAGCTTATCGATGACTTTATGAAAAAAATCCCGAAAAATTAATGTCGGCAAAACTAATACATAGATATTCGCATTCTCTTTACGAGGCAGCAGTAGAAGCAAAGAATGTTTCGAAGGTGGCCGCTGACTGTGAAGGCGTATTGTCACTGATGGCTGACAGTAAAGAGATGAAAATACTTTTTGACAGTCCTGTAATCAGCAAGGAAAAGAAAATCAAAATTATCAACTTACTCTTTAAGGATAAGGTTGAGGCTTTGACTTTAAACTTTATGCTTCTGGTTATAAAAAATCAAAGAGAGAGTTTTATAAAACAATTCTTCGAGAGTTTTCTGAAAGTGAAAGATGATAAAGAGGGGATTATAAAGCCTGTCTTTACTTCAGCAGTAGAACTGAAAGATGCGGAGAAGAGTAAGTACAAGAAAGAAATTGATGCGTTGACGAAGAAGAATTCGCAGCCAGTGTTTGAAGTGAACCCAGCGTTAATCGGCGGGTTTACAATCAGCGTTGGGGATTCGATGATAGATGGAAGTGTGAAGAGGCAGCTTGAGATGATGAAGGCAATATTGAAAACAAAAATCTAAA
>JBMOHR010000352.1:0-2992 GCA_049317745.1 Ignavibacteria bacterium | reverse complement strand
AAAGATTTACTGCAGTTACTCGCAGAAGAGTTCGGTTATAAGATTGAATTCCAGTCAGAATATGAAGAAGATTTATTAAAAGATACTGTTGACGAAGAAAGTACGCTCGTCGAAAGACCACCTGTCGTTACAGTCATGGGTCACGTTGACCACGGTAAGACGTCATTGCTTGACTACGTAAGAAAAGCCAACGTCGTTGCAGGTGAAGCGGGTGGTATCACTCAGCACATAGGTGCTTATAAAGTTAAACTCGATAACGGAAAACATATAACATTCCTCGATACACCGGGTCACGAAGCATTTACTGCAATGCGTGCCCGCGGCGGACAGGCAGCCGATATTGTTGTTCTTGTAGTTGCCGCTGATGACAGTGTGATGCCTCAGACAATTGAAGCTATTAACCATGCACTCGCAGCAGGTGTACCAATCGTTATTGCGATAAATAAAGTTGATAAACCAGAAGCAAACGTTGAGAGAATCAAATCTCAGCTTGCTGACAGGAATATATTAGTTGAAGAATGGGGCGGTAAATATCAATCTGTAGAGATATCTGCCAAAAAAGGACAGAATATTGAAACTCTTCTTGAGAAAATATTGCTCGAATCTGAAATGCTTGCTTTAAAGGCAAATCCGAATCGTGATGCAAGAGGTGTTGTACTCGAGTCAAGACTTGATAAGGGAAGAGGTTCTGTTGCAACAATACTCGTTACAAAAGGTACGCTTAAAGTCGGCGATAACTTTGTAGCAGGTGTATTTGCAGGAAGAGTAAGAGCTATGTTTGATGAAAGAGATAAGAGACTTGAAGAAGCAGGTCCTTCTACTCCTGTACAGATAATCGGATTTGAAGGATTGCCGCAGGCAGGTGATGCAGTGGTTGTCTTAAAGTCAGATATTGAAGCAAGACAGATTGCATTAAAGAGACAACAGTTGAAACGTGAACAGGACATGAGGCAGATTAAACATACAACGCTTGAAGATATTACGAATCAGATTAAAGAAGGTAAATCAGTCGAACTTAATATTATTCTCAAGACTGACGTTGACGGTTCAGGTGAAGCTCTTGCAGATTCGCTGCATAAGTTATCGAAACCCGGAACTGCAACTGTTAAAGTTATTCATAAAGCAGTCGGACAGATTACTGAGTCAGACGTATTGCTTGCAGAAGCATCAAATGCTGTAATTATTGGTTTCAATGTCAGACCTAACCTTAATGCAAGAAAGCTTGCTGAGAAGAGCAGTGTTGAAATAAGAATTCACAGTATTATATATAATGCACTCGACGAAGTTAAACTTGTGCTTGAAGGATTGCTGGCACCTGATGTAAATGAAGAGATTACGGCAACTATTGAAGTCAGACTTGTATTCAAAGTGCCTAAGATTGGTAATATTGCAGGATGTTATGTACAGGACGGCAAAATTATCAGAAACCACAAGGTCAGACTCGTCAGAGACGGCTTGGAAATATACAACGGTACCATTTCATCATTAAAGAGACTTAAAGATGACGTTAAGGAAGTTGAATCAGGATATGAATGCGGTATCGGACTTGAAAACTATAGTGATGTTAAAGTTGGCGATGTAATAGAAGGGTATAAATTAATAGAAACAAAGAGAAAGTTAGAGTCGGTTTAAATAAATGTCTATAAGAACAGAAAAAGTTGCAGAAGAAATAAAGCACAGATTGAACTCGGCAATGTCCAGAGATATTATGGACCTGAATGCCGGGTTAATTACTGTCTCAAAGGTTATTATGTCTCCCGACCTTAAACTTGCTAAAATTTACGTGTCATTTCTTGGGAATAAGGAACCTGTGGAAACCTTGGTTGAAATTATAAATGAACGCAAAAAACACATCAGGTTCTTACTCGGTAAGCAACTTAGTCTTAAATATGTACCTGAAATTATTTTCTATTATGATGACACTATGGACTATGCTGATAAGATTAATAAACTATTAAACGAGGTTAAAAAGAACGACGCTAAAGGTTCAGTGGAACAGAATTAATATCAGTATTATCCTCTAAAACTTTAAACCTCATTAAATCCAGTTCTTCTGAATTATCATCAACTTCACTTACATTAAAATCACCAACCCTTAATCTTCTGAGTGTTTTCAAGTATCCGCCTACACCGAGTATGTTCCCGAAATCAAACGCAAGTGAACGTATGTATGTACCTTTTGAAACAGAAACAAAAAACTTTAACTCTGTATCGCTGATTCTTTCAACGTCAAATTTTCTGATGAATACTTTCCTGGGTTCAAGAACAAGAGTTCTTCCTTTTCTTGCAAGTTTATAAATAGGTTTACCGTTAAGTTTAATTGCTGAATGCATAGGAGGAATCTGTGAAATCTCTCCAGAGAATTTATCTCTCGCATTATTAATCATATCATCTGTTATGTGGGATACATCCTTTATGTCAGTTTCTTCAGATTCCGTGTCATAAGTCGGAGTTGTTGCCCCAATCCTGAAAATCCCTTCGTAATCTTTATCGAAGCCAATCATCTCAGTAATTGTCTTGGTTTTTTTCCCCGTGCATATTATTAATAAACCTGTGGCTCTTGGGTCGAGCGTTCCAGAGTGTCCGACTTTCTTCAGTTTAAAAGTTTTCTTTATTTTATTAGTAACTTTTGCTGAAGTCCAGTTCAGGGGCTTATCCACGAGTATTACTTTATTGTCGTATATGTTTACAGTTTCTTCCATTAGCAAAAATATCTTATTCAGTTAATATTTATAATGACATAATTTTTCCTTTTGCTTTGCATAATCGATTAATCTGTATTTACTTGGCACATATTCGGAATAGTGTACTTCCTGTCTTCCAAAAAATTTAAAATTATGATACGATTATACATTGAAAAAAACATCTGAAAGTAATATATTACACGTTTATAGAAAAATACAGAGAGATGGCTGAGTGGTTGAAAGCGGCGGTCTTGAAAACCGTTGTAGCCTTACGGTTACCGGGGGTTCGAATCCCTCTCTCTCTGCTC
>JBMOHR010000351.1:0-2996 GCA_049317745.1 Ignavibacteria bacterium | reverse complement strand
TATCTATCATAATTTTTAAAAGTTTCCTTTAAAATATTGTTTCACAAATTTATAATCAAGTTGATTTATAAATATATCATTTTTCCTGATTTGACAGTAAAAACAATGTACTCTAATTTCAATCTTTACTTTTTCTTTTGTTTAAAGTAAATTTCGTCAAAGTCCCTTTAATAATAATTTTCTAATATTTTGTAAATTTATATGGACAAAAGTTCCGGGAATTTACCTTTAAAAAACAGTGATACTATTAATAAGATATCGAAGCCTCTTATTATTTCCGCTTTTATAATTTTAACAGTTATTGTAATACTTGGCATTTTAAATTATTACCACACTCAATCCAATATTTCTAAAGATGCATTTCTGAATTTAGAAAACATTTCCAACTCAAAAATATCAAGCATTAATTACTGGAGAAAAGATAAATATGACGATGCCAGACAAATGATGAATGATGTTTCGCATATAGAATTATTGGGGAAATATGAGAGAGGGAATTCTTCCGAAGCCGATATAAAAGTCTGGCTGAAGTCTATGCTTATTCACGATGATATAACGGAACTAATACTATACGACAGGAATAAAACACCTCTTATTTTTACTGAAAAGAAAGAATTCATAATCGAGAAAGAAAGAATACTGGCATTCAATAAATGTATAGAGACAAAAGATATAGTTATGTCAGACTTCTTTTCAGAAGAACATGAGAACAATACACGAATAGCGCTATTCATACCTTTAGTCAAATCTTCAACTAACAAAAACGAAGTTACCAAAGTATTAATGATAGATTTCGACCCTGACAAAGGTCTGCATAAATTCATAGAGGAATGGCCGCTTCCTACAGAATCTTCAGAGGCCTTTTTAATCAGGGATGACGATAAAAATGTTCTTTATTTGACTGAGATAAAAGGTAATAGGAACAATACACTGAATTTTAAGATCTCAAAAAGTGACTCAGGATTAATATCTGTTAAAGCATTAAACGGGTTAAGAGGCAATTACAGAGGCTACGATTACACGAGAAAAGATGTGCACGTATTTATAAATGAAGTTCCGGGAACAAACTGGATTTTGATTACAAAAACCGACACCGAGGAATTACAGAAGGATGCGATGATAACGAGCGGGTACATAATAATGATAACATTCGTTACAGTTTTACTGGCACTGCTGGTGACTTATATTCTTAACAGAAAAAACAAAGAACATCTGTTCCATGAACTGTACAGGAGTGAATTACAGAAGAACATTCAGCTTGAAAGATTCAATATGTTACTTAACAATGCATACGACTGCATAATTCTTTACGATGACAAGGGAAACATTATTGATGCAAATACCAGAACTACAGAGACATACGGCTATACACTTGAAGAGATGAAAAGTTTAAACATAAGTGATATACGTGCACCTGAAAACAGGACAGACATAAAGGAAATCATAAATGCACTGCATCACACTGAAGGAATGCTGATTGAAACTTCTCACATCACTAAGTCAGGCAGGATCTTCCCTGTTGAAGTAAGTGCTTCAAGAATCGATTTTGACGGGAAGGTTTACCTGCAGGGCATTTCAAGGGATATAAGTTCCCGCAAGGATTTCGAATCTAAACTCCGTGAATCGGAAGAAAAATTCAAATCTGTTTTCACTTATGCCAACGATGTTATGTTTATTATGGATGGCGAGAACTTTATAGCCGCAAACAAAAATGCAGAATCATTATTCGGATATAAGAGAGAAGAATTGTTTAAGATGACTCCTTCTCATATTTCACCTGAATTTCAGGAAGATGGAAAGTTTTCAAAAGAAAAATCAAAAGAGTATATTTTAAAAGCACTAGACGGTGAACCCCAGTTTTTTGAATGGATACATATAAACTCTGACGGTGTTACCTTTGCCACAGAAGTAAGTTTAAACTCGATTAGAATTAATGACAAGAATTATGTATTTGCAGTTTTAAGAGATATTACTTTCAGAAGAATAATTGACAATACTTTAAAGGAAAAAGAGAAAAGCCTTGAACTTGCTCTTGCCAGTTCCGAACTCGGATATTATGATATTAATCTGGTTACCGGTCAGGTTATAACTAATAAAATGTTCTTAAGTATGCTTGGTTACGGAGATGATGTTCAGAAGAAAGACAAAGACTGGTGGGATAGTTTAATACATAAGGATGATATCGAAATCACTGAAAAGATATGGAGTGAATATATTGGAGGGGAAAAGGACTCTTATCAGTCAGAGGTTAGAATGCAGACAAAGGATGGAAGTTACAAATGGATACTTGATAAACGTAAATTATTCGAAGTAAGTCCTGACGGGAAGCCTATACGCATTGTAGGTACATTCATGGATATTTCTCAGAGGAAAGCATACGAAGAAGCGATACTCAATGCAAAAGAGGCTGCCGAAGAATCAAATAATCTGAAATCGAATTTCTTAACTAATATGAGCCATGAACTAAGAACCCCTTTAACAGGGATACTTGGGTTCTCGGAATTGCTCGGAGCTGAGCTTGAAAACGAAGAGCAGAAAGAAATGGCAGATTTAATCTTTAAAGGAGGTAAAAGATTAACCAATACTCTGAATTCCATACTCTACCTCTCAAGGCTGGAATCTAACCAGTTAAGTGCTTCGATGAGGATTGGTAATCTGGTTACTATAATTGAAGACACAGTTTTGATTTACAAAAAGAGTGCTGAAAGCAAAGGACTGGCGATGACGTTTGAAACTGACTTTGAGACTCTTAATTGCAGTATTGACGAAAAGATGACGAATGATATTTTAAACAACCTTTTACAGAATGCTGTCACCTATACAAAGAAAGGCAGTATTCAAATAAAGTTAGACATCATCGATTCAGCATCCGCAAAATTTGCAAAAATAAGCGTAAAAGATACAGGCATAGGTGTTAACCCAAAATTTCACAAGCAGATCTTTGAGCCGTTCAGACAGGCAAGCGAAGGTTTAAGCAGAAAATTTGAAGGTACAGG
>JBMOHR010000350.1:0-3007 GCA_049317745.1 Ignavibacteria bacterium | reverse complement strand
AGTGGGATTTATTTTTACAGAATAATCACTAATAGTTTTACAGAAACTAAAAGAATGCTTTTAATTAAATAATATTATCATCAAATTATGAAAAAACTATTTATCGTCTTAGTAATGCTCGTAACAATGAATGCAAATGCACAGTGGGTGCAGCAATATTATTCAGGTCATTATACAGCATTAAATGCTATACGGTTTTTAAATGATAATACAGGGTACATAGTTGGGGAAGACCTTACAGGTGCGTATGTGAGTATTTTCCTAAAAACAACAAATGGTGGGACTAATTGGAATAGAATTAATTTGAACGTTATATTAGAAGATGATCTTTATGCCTTATCGTTTATTAGTGTAAATACAGGATTTGTTTGCGGAAGAAATTCTTACATTAGAAAAACGACAGATGGAGGACTAACGTGGGCAAGTTATTTAGCAGCAACGAATACACCTAACTTTAATGCAATTCAATTCTTAGACGAACAAACAGGTTATGTAGGCGGAAGATATGGTATGAGAGCAAAATCTACAAACGGTGGTGTGAATTGGACTCCACTCGATACAGCATTGACACATATTGATCTTATACATTTTTTTGATGTTAATACGGGTATAATGGGTGATGCAAATAGCGGAATTTACCGAACAACAAATGGAGGTACTAACTGGTCTTTTAAATATCAAACTGATTCTAATGGTGCAGGTTATGATTATATAAATTCCAGTTTTATAAATAACAATACAGGATACGTTATTGGAACAACTTATACTAAAGGAATTCTACTAAAAACTACGAATAAAGGAATTGATTGGAGTATTATAAGAACAATACCGAATCGAATTGGTGCTGTTTATGCTTTAAACAATTCAACCATTTATATTGGTGGATATCTAAATTATATACTATGTTCTACTGACGCAGGATTATCGTGGTCAAATCAATATTTTTCTAATACAAATGAAGGAATGAACTCTATATGTTTTATAAATGATAACACAGGATTTTGTTGTGGAATGAGTGGAAATGTTTATATTACAACAAATGGCGGCGTAAGAGTAGAAAACATTTCAACAGAAGTACCATCTGCATATTCGCTCGGGCAAAACTTTCCGAACCCGTTTAATCCAAGTACAAATGTTAAATTCTCAATTGTAAATGCGGGAGATGTGAAGATAGTTGTATATGATGCGAGGGGACGCGAAATGCAGACTCTTGTGAACGAAAGATTACAGGCAGGAACGTATGATGTTGCTTTTGACGGCTCGAGGCTAAACAGCGGAGTATATTTTTATAAATTAAGTGTGAACGGATACAGTCAGACCAGAAGAATGGTAATGACGAAATAATTTAATAAGATAAGCATAACAATAAAACTCCCTGCCGCAAGCATCGGGGTATCTTATTTAACAAATATGTCGTCCCTATGGGACTTTGAGATTTGTAAATGTTTTTGCTATTGTTATTTCGTCCCTCTGGGACTTTGTATGTGTAAAGCATTACAAGATTTCGCCGCAAGTGGAGTGTGCCTCAAAACTATAAAAATCAAAGAATCACAAAAATGTAAACCTCAAAAAGGCACTGGATTCCAGCTTTCGCTGGAATGACAGTTGGTGAAAAACGGGTTATGAGACAAATTCAAGTGGCGGGGTATTTACCCTGAGTGAATAAAATCCACGGCTTATGCTGTGGATTTTTTTAAAGAAAAGAAGCAGTAATTTCAATCATCCAACCTGTAAATGTGTTCATTCCATTTAGTCTTTTTATTTTCCGGAACATAGTTTTGCAGTTCTTCAAAGTAGGTGTCAGTCCATTCGTATTTATTCTTCATTTCATTAAACTTAATAGCGGCAATCATTACATAAGCTTTTTCAGCTATATATCTTCTTGAATGAATTTCATCAATATACATAAACCTGAAAGTTTGAGCAGAGTCAGAAGTTTCGATATCGAAAGTGTTGAATCCAGTTGCACCAAAAATAACTTTATCTCTAATAAGCCCCATTCCAGAATTATGAAGCAATCTATCGAATAAAAGAATACAAAATACTTCGTATGGTGCTAAAAGTTTTTTAGGATTAGCACGCCCGATTTTAAAATCGAATACAATATCAAAACCTTCGAAATGAATGTTGTTAACGATTATTTTATCATCGCTAACGGGAGTGAAGCCACAACCGGGAAGCAAACGTTCATAAGAGACGAAAGGTTTATTTCTAATCATAAGTTTAGTATTGTCATTAAGACCTTCGGCATCAACCGCTTTCCAGAACGCCTGAATCTTCTTGTTTTTGCGCAACTGAGTATTAAGTCTTTGCCTTCTGCCAAAAACTTTCTGAGTTAATTTAAGCTTTTCGCTCTTAATTTTGTATTTAAGGGGCTTCTCTGCAATGTAAACTTCGCCGTACCTCATACGGGCAACGATGCTGCCAATTTTGCCTTTTAGGAAACCAAAAACTCCGCTATCAAAACGTGCCATAACATTATGATTTGATTTAAGTAAAAATAGATGTTTAGCAATAACAAATGAATGACTAAAAGGAAACGGCTAAAAATTATTTTTAAAAAAGGGCTTGACAATTAAAAGAAGAATATTTAAATTTGTAAATACAGAAATTCAGAGGAACAATTACAGGAATAATCAGTACAAAGAGAAAGACCTCTGAAAAGACCGAAAATCAACCTTTCAAAAAAAGAAACACAAAAATAGCGTATTAGTAGCGTATTGCTGGCGTATTCGTAGCGTATTGACAATGCATGGGCAATGCTAGTGATATACTACCATGATACACTCAGACACTAATCTGACTTCACTTTTTATTCATAGACTGTAAATTCATAGTAACAATACTGTATATTTTATAGACACATTGATAGTTTTGTGACTACATATAACTGATTGTATTACTTTAATTTGCATTATTCAGAAAAAGAAAAGTGTAAACGAGTCAGAAAAAATAACTAAGAATTAACACATATAACAAAAAAAGCAGAGACGGGGAATCTCTGCTT
>JBMOHR010000349.1:0-3015 GCA_049317745.1 Ignavibacteria bacterium | reverse complement strand
TCATCTAATGTTTTTATTCTCCATTCTTCTTTTGGTTTTAGCAATTCCTGCATTGCGCCTTGCTTGATGGCTCGTTTTTTGAAAATGTGTTTTTCTAATTTTGAGATGAGTTCATCGGTATCGTTTAATGCAGTGGCTATGGCTTTTTGCTCTGTGATTGTTGGAGGAAGAGGAATTAAAAATTCTCCAAAATCTGTTTTGTTAATTATAGGAACTGCCGTTTCACCAGCACTTTTTTTAATAATATTTGAGAATAAATTTAAAATGTAATATAAATAATCAGAATTATAAGTTTTATTTGGAATAATTGCATTTATTTGTTGATTTGATGTCAATTCTCGATCTGCAACAGCACATTTACCTATTGTAGAACCAATACAGGTAAAAAGGATACTAAACTTAGGAAACTTTCTAGAAATATTAAATCCTGTAGCTGATAGCTTTTTCTCAGTGTTTTTAATAATTTTTCGAGATCCAATATCAGAAGGAGAAACAAAGAAATATTCATCTCCATAATTAGCTCTATTAATTGTGGGTGGTGTACTGCCGGTTTGAATATCTGCAATATTTGAAAGTTTTTTGACTTCCCAATCTGTTGGAATTATTCCCACCGAGGTATTCTTAAATCCATTTGGTATTTGGTTTGTCTCTACCATTTGAAATTCATTTGCTTTAAATGGCTTTCTACTTTTGAAGTTAGTTCTTCAACTTCACTGGTGAGTTTTGGCAATGGTGTTTCGTATCTTTCGGCAAGTTCCTTAATACGCTGAGTTAACCTGTGGCTTATATTATCCATTTCGGATTTAACAAGGGATTCAATATTGAACATCCACTTTTTATCAGCAACTAGTTCTTTGATTTCGGGAATGCTTAGTTTGGGGTACTGTTTAATTACTTTTTCTTCAAGTTCGGCTTTTGCGGTTTTAGTCTTTGACTGAATTTCAGCTTCATCTTCCATAAGTTTTTTATACTTATTGAGCATATCGTATTCATCTGAATTATCGGATGTTTTCTTCCCGAGTTCTTTTATTGCTTTTGCAAGGTTTCCTTTATTGATTTTTCCCTTATCATCAACAGCATTTGTAAGCAAACCGTCTTCGCCATTATTTTCATCGCGTATTTCATCCATTTCGGCAATAAGAGATTCAGACTTGCTTTCGAGTTCATCTATAGCTTTCTGTTCCTCAGCAAAGAATTCCTGAATGATTAAGGAAGGTGGAATGAGGCGGCCTTCGAGACCTTCGAAACCAGCAATCTGCTTAATTATTTCCTTATCGCCTTTCTTTGTTACTTTTTCGAGACGTTTGATGTCATTCCCTGCTTTCCATCCGTCGGCAGAGATTTCGTACATATCATCCTGCATTATTTCAGCCCAGAAGTCCATAAGATGCTGGTACATTGCATATTTATCAGTGAGCTTTTTATCGCTGTAATACTTTAAGAGATTTTCAGAGATATTAAATATTTCCTTCTTTGGATGAAGACTTTTCCCTAATGACTTTAAGTGTTCGGAAGTTTCTGCCCGCCATTTACCGAACAATGTATCCATCTTTTTTGAGAAGGAAGTAAATTCAGGATGAGAAAAAATAGTGTTCTTGATTTCATCGGACTTTACGCAGAGCTCAGAATATTTTTGACGTTTGCTATTTTTAAACAAAGATGCTTTTAAGTTTGGATAAACATCCCAGTATTCGCTTAAGGCATCGATATCGGAATCAGGAATACCGCCGAGAAGATGTGCTTCGATGTCCTGAAGGTCTTCGGGTTCCTGACTATCTATATAGCGAGGGATGTTCAGATTATAATCATTTTTCGGGTCTGAGATTTCAGAGAGAGGAATACTTCTTGAGAACTTCGAGATTTCGAGCTGATTGTTAAACACATCTACAATTTTATGAATGTCGCGTTCGCGTAAACGGTTTTTGTTACCATCTTTCATAAATCCTTTGCTTGCGTCAATCATAAAGATAGCTTTTCGGGACTGTGCATTTTCCTTATCGAGAACGATTAAACAAGCAGCGATACCTGTGCCGAAGAAAAGGTTTGGAGGCAGTCCGATGATGCCTTTGATGTATCCCTTCTGAATAATCTTTTTGCGGATATCACCTTCTGCATTTCCACGGAAGAGAACACCAAGAGGAAGAACTATGCAGCCCTTTCCATTTGATTTAAGAGATTTTATCATATGCAGGAGAAAAGCATAATCGCCATTCTTCTGCGGAGGAAAATTGTCGTAACCTTCGAAACGTTTATAAACATCTGACGAAGGATTCAATCCGTTTGTCCAGGATTTAGTGCTGAACGGCGGATTTGCAACTGCATAATCGAAAGTTTTGAGTTCATTCTTTTCTGCATTAGTGAATTCAGGGTTTGCCAGAGTGTTGCCCTGCCTGATATCGGAAGTAGGATTACCGTGAAGCCACATATTCATAACTGCAAGAGCACGGGTGGCATTATCATTTTCCTGACCGTAGATTGAAATTCCGTGAGCAGATTCATCGGCAGCTTTGAGCAAAAGAGAACCTGAGCCGCAGGTGGGGTCGTAAACAGTTTCGGACTGACTGCGGGATTTGCTGATACCAATAACTTTTGCCATAATGCGCGAGACTTCTGCGGGAGTGTAGAACTGACCTTTGCTCTTACCACTTTCGGTGGCAAAATGGCGCATAAGATATTCATAAGCATCGCCGAGGATATCATCGCCTTCGGCTCGGTTGCTGCTAAAATCGAGTTCTTGCTTTTCGAAAATGGATATTAAATTACTGAGACGGTCTACTTTTTCTTTGCCTTTGCCGAGTTTATCATCATCGTTAAAATCTGCTACTGTTATAATTCCAGTGAGGTCGTTAGCATCGGCAAGAGCACCGATAATTTTATTGATTTTATCGCCGATATCCGGCTGACCTTTGAGTTTAACCATATCGGAAAAACTGCCGCCTTTGGGAATATCGACAAGAGCGCCGCCTTTATCGGAAACGTATTTCATAAAGAGAAGAACAAGAACGTAGTCTTTGT
>JBMOHR010000348.1:0-3017 GCA_049317745.1 Ignavibacteria bacterium | reverse complement strand
AAGGATAATTACAACTTAGATATCGTTGTTACCGGTTTGGATGCAATAGCAAAGGTAAAGGAAAAGATGTATGATGTTATTCTGATGGATATTAATCTCGGAAAAGCGATGACAGGGTTGGAAGCTTCACGGGAAATAAGAAAAATACAAGGTTGCGAAAATATACCTGTAGTAGCACTTACTGCATACGTGTTAAATGGTGACAGGGAAGAATTCCTGGCAAGCGGTTGTACTCACTATCTTGGTAAGCCATTTACTAAGGATGATTTATTAGGGTTGATTCAGGAGATTGCAGGCAACAGGCTTTGTTAACCGATTGTTTACAGGTTTTTTTGCTTTCTATCCAGCTACAAGTTAACAACAGGGCAAGGTTGATACGAATCTGACCGACGACAGATCGATGGTTGACCGACGACGGACCGACAGCAGTTAATTAGAAAAAGAAGGTTTAGGTAGATCAGCAATAAGACTCAGATGTTGATTGAATAAATCATGCTCTCATATATAATACTATTTTTTTTGACACTTTTGCCACTTGTGCCTCAAAAAAATTATTAATTCAGAAATATGCTTATTATTCACTCATAAGTAAACTTCGCAAAAATGTTGTAATTTTGCCGTCAGGTGAAAAATAAATCATTAATTAAATAAAATACTGCAAACCATACATACAACGGGCAAAAATAATGGAATTTAATATTTATTCCATTTGTTTTAAAATACGACTACATTAGTCCTGTTTAACAAGTGTTAATAAATTAGATGGTTAAGTTTTCAAAAAAATTAGAATATTCGTTAATCGCATTAAGGCATATTTCTGTATCCGAGGATAAAATCACGAGGGTCAGGGATATTTCGGAGAAGTATAATATCCCTCACGATTTGCTGGCTAAGATTCTGCAGAAACTGAAGAAGGAATGTATACTTGAATCCGTTCAGGGTATTAACGGTGGTTACAGATTACTTAAAAAACTGTCTGAAATCCCATTGCTTGACTTATACAGCTTTGTTGAGTCCAACACTTCAATAGTTGAATGTATGCACGATGATGCAAGTGCCTGTTACGTCAGCGATAACTGTACTATAAAGGACCCGCTTGCTAAGATGCAGGATGAATTTGAGAATATTTTAAAAACTAAAATGGTCTCCGATTTTGTCTGATAAATTTGTTTATATGGATTACAATGCAACTACTCCTGTCGATGCAGAAGTGGTAAAGGCAATGCTTCCATATTTCAGTGAAAAATTTGGCAATGCCGCATCAAAGCATCATTTTGGGAATGAAGCAAGTGCAGCAGTTGAACATTCAAGAAAACAAATCTCAGACCTTATAAGCAGCAATCTTAAAGATATAATATTTACCAGCGGTGCTACAGAATCCAACAACCTTGCACTTAAAGGTGTAATCGAATCTAACTTCAAAGAGAATATAAACATTGTCACTACTGAAATAGAACATCCTTCAATACTTGATGTCTGCAAGAGTCTAAGCGCATCGGGTGTTACTATAAAATATGTTAAGCCGAATGAATATGGTATTATTGATCCAGATGATGTTGAGAAAGCAATTGACAATAATACGGTACTTGTGAGTGTGATGATGGCGAACAATGAAATCGGCACGATACAGCCGATTCCTGAAATCGGGAAGATATGCAAATCAAAGGGAGTACTTTTTCATACTGATGCAGTTCAGGCATTCGGGAAAATTCCGATAAATGTAAATGATTTCAACATTGACCTGATGAGTATTTCAGCCCATAAAATATACGGACCGAAAGGTACAGGTGCTTTATATATAAACAGTAATAAGAAAATCCGACTGACAGAGCAGATAAACGGCGGCGGTCACGAGCACGGAATAAGAAGCGGGACACTGAACACTCCCGGTATAGTTGGTTTTGGCAAGGCAGCAGAAATTGCTTCGTCGAGGATGTATTCTGATTTTCAGAAAGAAATTGTTCAGCGCGATATACTTATAGAGAACTTTTTAAAAAGAATTTCATTTACATATTTAAACGGAAGTAAAGAAAAGAGACTTCCGAATAACGTGAGCATAAGTTTTGAGGGAGTTGAATCGGGTGTGCTTTTGAGTCATCTGAAAAATGTAGCACTATCGACAGGCAGTGCATGTTCTTCCGCAACTTTACAGCCGTCTCATGTGTTAAAGGCAATAGGGAAATCTGACTCACAGATAAAATCTGCAGTAAGGTTTGGAATCGGAAGAGAAACAACCAATGAAGAAATTAATTATGTGATTGAGAAGGTTATAGAAGCGGTAAACAGGTTGAGGGGATGAGAGATGAAAGAATTTATCAGATTAGAAATTAATCACTATTAGATTAAATTCTCTGTAACGGAGAAGAGAAGAAATTTTAGACAAATAAATTATAGGAGTAGAGATTCCTGCTAAAAACATGCAGGAATAACAGGTGGGGAGAATAATTGAAAATATTGGATAAAACATTAAAAGAAATGAAATTAATAAAACAAAATATATAAACATGTCAGAAGAAACAAAATTCGTTCCTGGTGTAACAGAGGATGTTAACATCACGGAAAAAGCAGTCAGCGAAGTTAAAAGAATTATGAAGGAAAACAATATCCCTGAGAACTTTGGGTTAAGAATCGGTGTCAAAGGCGGCGGATGTTCAGGGTTTACTTATTCACTCGGATTTGATGGAGAAACAAAACCTACAGATACCATCATTGAAAAAGACGGTATTCAGGTTTTTATCGATATGAAAAGTTATTTATATCTTTCGGGTACTGAAGTAGATTACTCAGACGGCCTTTCAGGAAAAGGATTCGTATTCAACAATCCTAATGCAAAAAGAACCTGCGGTTGCGGTAGTTCTTTCGGAACATAAACATAAATTTTAATATGGGAGCCAGTATAACACGAAGAAAGTTTTTATGGAATTCATCTTTAGGAGTACTATCATTCTCATTAATACCGGGTTTTTTAAAAAATAATTATAATAATATAAAATCGAAAGGAGATATTTTAAAAATGT
>JBMOHR010000347.1:0-3024 GCA_049317745.1 Ignavibacteria bacterium | reverse complement strand
ATAAAATTCGTTTGTGCAGTTGATACAACAACATCGCACCATACCATTGCTTCAAACTTCTTCAAAACTTCTAATGCTTCGTCTTTGTATCCTTTATAATCGTCAGCCATTATTTAATCTCCTTTACGTATTTTGTTACCGCTTTAGAAACTACAGTTCCGTCAATCCTACCGCGTACTTTATTCATCACAATTCCTTTGTAAACATCTTCAAAATTATTTTCATCACGAAGTGTTTTCACTCTTATCTCTGTAAGACTATTTTCTACAACACCTTTAATATCTTTTTCTTCAATCGGAGGAGGCAGATTATCGAGGTCAAACACTCCATACTTTACTGCGTCATAAAGCGCAGGAAGAATGCCCTCTTTTGCCACAAGTCCTTCTTTGAATGCCCTGAACAATCCTTCAAATACATTCTCCTCGATGCTTTCAAAATCCACCTGCATCTTCCTCAGTCTTTTCGGAAACTGAATCAATACTACTGCCGCTAATTTCGGATTAATTCCGAATTCCTTTACTGCTTTCTTAAAAAGCGGAGCCAGTTTAGAAATTGCAAGAGGCTCTATACAATCCGGCGGCACACCGAGTTCCTGATACCATTTCAGTCTTTCCCAGTAGTATTCAGGAAGCTGTGTTCTTATCTTCGCAATTCTTTCATCGTGAATTCTCTTTGGCGGTAAATCTGTATCGGGGTACATTCTTTCAGGTCCGGGAAGTATTCTTTCAAAACCTGTTGTACCGTCTTTCAGTGCCTGACGCGTTTCTGAAGGCACACCAACGGTTGCTTCTTTCGCACGTATGGCAATTTCTTTCATCGCAGTATCAACATCCATCGAATTTCCCCAAACTATTACAACAGTATCTTTGTCAGTTGCACCGATTCCTTTTTTAACTTTCTGCCATTCAGCAATCGAAATCGTTTCCGATGTACTGTCAGAATGTATTATATTCGGTAAAGTTGTCAGACAAGCAACAACTCTCACTCTGTCAGAAACTTCTTTCGAGAAATATGTTTCAGTCTGAGTCTGCCAGTTCAGCAATCCTTTGAAACCGCGAAGTATAACAGAGCCAACAACTTTCTCTTCCTGCAATGCAGCAGCAATAGGTGTATAAGTTGTTTTTCTTAAGAGCCTTGTTACGTGGTCTGATTTCGACCTGAAACTCTCTGTAGTTACTTCTCTTTTCTTAAGTTCTTCTCTGAGTCTAAGAAGATTCCATTGCCTCATTGCTTCATTGTAAGTAAGCAGAGGAATTCTCTTCAGGCTCGGAACACCTTTAATCTCAATCCTTGTCCCGCCCGTAACGCTGACGTTCACATCTTCCCTTGCAGCACCTGCACCCGTTCTCACTTTACCTGTACTCTTAACTATATTGCTTAAAATCTTTCCAACTTCTGCTACTTCAACCGGAGTCTTCATATCAGGCGCAGTCACAGTTTCAAGCAGCGGCATACCAAGCCTGTCTGCAATGTAAACTCTGCGATGCCCGACATCGCTGACCTCACGGCACGAATCTTCTTCAATCGAAAGCTGAATGATATCAATCATTCTGTCTTTATAAGGAATCTTTCCGCCAATGCTAACAATCGCCGTTCTTTGAAAACCCGTAGGAATACTTCCGTCTAAATACTGTTTTCTCGCAATATGAATTTCATCCGTAGTTGCACTCTGATAAAGCAAAGCAATCTCAAGAGCAATGTCCAGCGCCTGTTCATTTATTTCGAAAGGCGGTGTATCATCCATCTCATAAGTGCAGACCGTATCCCTGTTGATATGATAAATAATATCTTTCTTCGTCTTAAATTCCATTAAAGCAGTACCGTCATACTCACCAAGCTCCGAAAGAGTCGGGCGCATATGCCTTAAAATCTCTGCATCAAACTTGTGATTATACATTCCCGCCGGACAGCGGCAAAAGAGTTTCTTTTCGGTTAGAAGCTGCTGATGGATTTCCAGTCCCGACATAAAGCCCACTTGCCGGTAGTCGTCATCAGTCATTTCATCAAAAGGTTTAAAAACAAAATCGTTCATATTATATTCTCTGAAGGTTTTTGAAGCATAAAATTATACATTAGCAAAATTACCAAAACTGCTTATCATATTAAAGACTGAAATTAATAAATCTTGTAAGAGAATATGCTCCTTAAGTATCATAGAATAAGCTTTTCATAATAAGTATATTGTAATAAATTCGTTATTATGACATATAAACTGTATTTAGTATTTCTGATAGTTATTCTGCTCTCTTTAAAGTCCTTTGCGGGCAATAATGATGTGTTTTCATCTTATGATAATTCCATTCTTCAGGACGATAAAGATTCTCTTTTCAGCTGTGACGGACCGATTATTGTGTATGAAAACGATAGGATTAACTCCTACGGAGTGCGCCCAAACGATAACGGATTCAGCGTTTACAAGAAATCGATTTCCAGAAGTACAGACCTGACCTGCTACGTTGACGAAACCCTGCAAAGTTTTTCATTTAAACTGAAAGATACTATCAAAACCGAAACCTCTGTATATCCTGCACCCGATAAAATGTTTATAATCTCCGACATCGAAGGAAACTTCAAAGGCTTTCAGTCTATATTAGCAGGCGCTGGAGTGATTGATGCAGATTTCAAATGGACTTTCAGCAGCGGACATCTGGTTTTTGTGGGTGATATGTTCGACAGAAGCCCGAACGTTACTGAATGCCTTTGGCTTCTTTACAAACTCGAAAGCGAGGCAGAAATGCAGGGCGGAAAAATTCATTTCATACTCGGCAATCACGAAGTTATGAATATGAATAAGGATTACAGGTATGTAAGGCAGAAATATTTTATAAATGCAGACTCGCTTAAACTCGATTACAGCAAATGGTACGCCGCTAACACAGAACTCGGGCGCTGGCTCAGGAGCAAGAACTGCATCGAAAAAATCGGAGACATTGTATTCGTGCACGGCGGAATCAGCAAAGACTTCCCTTACGCAGAAAATTCACTCGACGAAATCAATGATAGTTTCAGAAACAGACTCGATAT
>JBMOHR010000346.1:0-3025 GCA_049317745.1 Ignavibacteria bacterium | reverse complement strand
CGAGAGTGCTGTAGAAATGCATATGTGCGTTTATAAAACCAGGCATCACGACTTTTCCGTGTGCGTCTATTATCTTATCGTATTTATCTGTAAATGTTTTAGTCTCACCAATTTTCTTTACTCTTTCACCTTCAATTAATACTGAATGATTGTACAGCACTTTCGGATTTTCTCCGAGAGTTATTATTATTCCGTTTATTATTAAGATTGAGTTTGCCAATGTATTGATATAATTAGTTTAAAAAATTAAATGTATAAAATCCCTGTGTTGCAAAGAATATGTTTGAGACTTTGGTAATTACTTATTCTCCTGCAATTTCTAATACAAGACTTATTAGTTTGTCAGAAAGATAAATCCCATTTCGTTTCATATTCCTTATGCACATTGATATTGATAAATCCCCATATTCTTTCTTGTATTTTAACAATATTCCCAATGAACCTGTCAGATTCAAATCATATAACCGAGCTATTCTTCTTCCAATAGTTTCATCGAGACAAACAACAGGGATTTTATTATTAATTGCTGTTTGAATTACTGAAGCTTCACCGACATCCAGTGAATTTTTAAGATGTGAATTGACTTCAACATGCTGTTTAATAACATTCAGAAACTTTGCCTCAAAGAATTCCTTTTTAGCAAAGTACTTCTTACGCGAAGCAATAATTTCAGAATACACTTCAAAAGGAACAAAAATTTCAGAATACATATCCTTTAATATCAGTAAACTTCCTGTCGCCGAGATTATTGATATTATCGGACTTGTATTAATAACTAAACTATCCTTCTTAGGCATTTTCTATGTCACTAAGTAATTCAGTTTTAACAACATCAATAAATGACACATTGTATTTTTTCAATGATAGCAAAAATGTTGTTCTATCTATCCCTGCAAGCGATGCAGCAACACCAGATGAGACCTTTTTTATCTCAAATAATTTAACTGCCATTGCCATTATTGCTTCCTTCTCAAATTCTTCAGCAGTTGAATTTAAAGCATCAGGCAATAGTGCCGGATATTTAACCTTTAAAGTATTTACCCTAAGGATTCTATTTTTAGTTTTAACTTTCATATTTGAAATTAACTCAAACTTTAGATTTATTCAATATATTACATTAACATCTAACAACTTCAATGTTCTATTATTTAAGCTTCGTTTAAAACGCTCATTTCTTCTTTGGTTCTTTCCCTCATATAGAGAGCACCTGCAAAGCATTTCTGCACGCAGATTGTACAGCCAATACATTTTGATGCATCGGTTACGGGTACTTTCTTTCCGTTAAGTTCTATAGCAAGGTACGGGCATCTTTCACAATTACCGCAATGTTCACATAGGTCTTTATTCACTGCAGATATTTTCTTAACTGGAGTAAGTTCCATAAACCCTGTGATAGGGTTAGGGAATGCATATCCGATTAATTCATCTACAGAATTCAAGCCACGTTCTTTTAATAAATAACTCAGTCCTGAATTCAGTTCATTAATGATTCCGTATCCGTATTTCATAACTATAGTACAGAACTGAACAGTCTTTGCACCGAGTGCAAGAAAGTCAGCTGCGGATTTATAATCCATTGGTCCGCCGTTACCCGAGACAGTAATACCGTGTCTTGCGACGTTAGCAAGAGTAAGGTTACTGATAGGAATAACACCTTCGCCTGAAAGACCGATGACGACTCCCTCTTCCCAGTTTTCCTTGGTTCCTTTTCTGAAAGAAAGTGCAGGGAAAGTATTTGCAAGAGTGACGCCAGCTTTTTTATTCGGATATTTATCGAAGACTTCTTTGATTGCAGTCATTATCGGATAGATAGATGTAACGGCTGCAGTAAGTTTAAAAAGTTTTGGAACGTTTGCATCGCTAACCTGCATAACCCAGTCAATAATCTTAGCAGTGAGTTCTGCATCCTGTGAAACGATATCACCTTTAGTACCATCGCCGCCCTGCGGACAGGAGAGACTGTATTCTATTCCCATTACGCCTGCAGATTCAAGTTTCCTGGTGTTAGACTGCCATACTTTCATATCTTCAGCATCGTTGCCTGAGACGGGACCGCCTGTTGATGCAAGGGTTAATCTGTCAGGATATTCTGAAACGAGTTTCTTTATCTCACTGCAAACTCTATCGAGAGGATGTCCCGAAACATTATCACAGTTTCCATAAGTAGATTTAGTTACTGCAAACATATAAGCAGCGGGGATATGAATATCAACGTTATCGAATGCAGTTTTCATAACACCGCCAGCCCAGCCGGCTTCGTAAGCTTTTTTCATCTGCTCATATCCATCGCTCGGAGGAGCGGCAGAAAGAAGGAACGGAGAAATAATTTCCCTGCCGAAGAAATCCGACTTAACAGAAACAGGCATTAAATTCTTACCGTCTAATCCTATATGACTCTTAATATTCTTTTTAATAACAGGTTTAGGAGTACTAAAGATATAAGCATCGACCTGTGCGGCAACGTTTTTACCTGCTGCAACACTTTCAACAACAGTAGTCGGACCGTTAACTATATCGCCTGCATAGAAGACACCTTTGAACTTATCGGTTTTAAATGTTGATTTACTTCCGATTGAAATTATAATAACATCAAATTTTCTTGATTGAGGATTTGCATTCTTATCCGTCTTCATCTTTGCAGGATGGAACTTCTCACCTTTTGGTAAAACGACTTTAGAAGTTTTAATACCTTTAATTTTCTTAGTGCTGCCTTTTGAAAGACCGTTTATAACATCAACTTTTGTTCTGCCTGTAATTTCAATTCCATACTGAAGGATTAAATCACGTTCGTGTTTAGTTAATGGCATTTCATCGAACTTCTCCAGACAAATCATTTCAACGTTACCTGCACCTTTGGATTTAGCAGTAACAGCAACGTCAACGGCAATAGCACCACCGCCTACAACGGCGACATTAAGTCCTTTTACATTAACAGATTTCTGATTTTCAAGATATTCAATCCAGTGATAAGCAAAATCTTCGCCTTTAACGTTAAGTTTATGTTCAACATCAAGTCCCGAACTAA
>JBMOHR010000345.1:0-3034 GCA_049317745.1 Ignavibacteria bacterium | reverse complement strand
GATGGAGTATTACAATGGCAGGCATTTTTCGACCAGACTAACACTACACTCTGGGAAAAAGCAACTTGGGTTGAAACTGATAACGCAGGAAACATCATCGTTACAGGAACACTGATGTCAGGATTTTCAAACCCTGTAGTAGCTGCAAGCATAGTTGAGAAGTTTAATTCAGCAGGAACACTCCTATGGCGTCAGGTTTTCGAAAGTTCGTTCGACGGTTCACAGACAAAGAAAGTTTTAATAGACGAAAATAACAACATATACATATTAGGCACAGGCATAAACGGTTCAAACGGTTTAAACCTGAAAGTGAAAAAGTTATCACCCGAAGGTACACCGCTCTGGACTTACTTCAATGCAATCGGAATGCCGCTCAATTTTAAATTCACTCCCGACAACGGAATACTCGTCATCGGCAGGGGAATTACAGGCAGCGTTAACGGTTACGCCAAACTCGACAGAAACGGAAACCCGCTCTGGACATTAGGCGGAGTATTCAGCACAACAGTCGGCGATGCAGGCGGTGACGCTTCAGGCAACACATACATCGTAAACCTTGAATACATTTTCAACCCTACACAGTCAATCGTAAAAAAGTTAAACCCCGCAGGTACAGAAGTATGGAGTTCAAACTACACTATTGCCGCACAGCGTCTCGAAGTTGGCACTGACAATATGCCGGTAATTTGCGGATATCCGAACCAGGGTTCATTCGGTTCTTGTTTTGTAAAATTCAATCAGGCTGGCGGACTCGTCTGGGCTAACATGGATGCAGACAGCACATTTTCGCTGATGCTTCACGCACAACTTAAAATGGACAGTCAGAATAACATATATCTCGCAGCAGGAACTATGACACAAATGGCAGTCTGCAAAGTTAAAAACAACGGCTCATCTCACTGGACAATCGCAGTACCGGGAGCATATGCAAACGGAATTGATATTGGTAATGATTTCAGTGTATACGTAGTAGGCGGAAACACTTCAGGTGCAACAATCAGAATACTTCAGGCAGGTATAACATCCGTTACAGGAAACACAAACAACGTTCCGTCGCAGTACTCATTATCGCAAAACTTTCCGAACCCGTTTAACCCATCGACAAAAATAACATTTGGAATGAGTAAAAGCGGAAACGCAGAACTGACAGTATTCGACATCACAGGCAAAGCAGTGAAAACACTGTTAAACAAACAACTCAGCGCAGGAACATACACCGTAGATTTCAATGCATCAGAACTTCCTTCAGGCGCATATTTCTATCGTTTAGAAGCAAACGGATTCTCCGAAACCAGAAAAATGCTATTAACAAAATAATCAACAATAATAAAGTTCACAAAAAAGGGATGCCCATTCAGGCATCCCTTTTTCTATAATCTCTAACCCTAAAAAATCTTTTAATCAGTGAACATCAGCTCTTTCAGGGAAAATGTTGTGCCAATCCTTCTCTTCTCATTTAGTGTCTTTCGTGAATTTAGCGGGAAAAGTTCTTCATTAATAATTTATATTTGATAATTGAAAATTGAACATACAGTGTGCCAATCCTTTTCTTCCTGCCACTACTACTTCCACTGCCACTATCTCATCACCTTATAACTCTGTTACCCATCACTTTCTATCAATTGACAACAATCAACTCCCCAATAAAAAAAGTCACCCGGACTTTTCAATCCTGGTGACCCTTTAAAAACTTAATAAATAAAATACCTACAGTATCAGGAAGGCCTTGCTGAATGAACTCGACATACCTGAATGTGTAACATAAATCGTAATCGTAATTAAAGTACCTGTTGGTGGCAAAGTACCGCCTGGCCAGGTAATATTCATCGCATACGAACCGGCAATCTGTCCTTTAATCGTATTGTAAACACCCGACAAAGACGAGTTACATGTTGAATCCGGTTTTGCCCAGAAGAAAAATCCTCCTGTAGTATCGGCAATATTTCTCATATCTCTTGCTTGTGAATTATTCGAATCTGAAGCAAGATAAATCGAGAATACAGGAACTGCATACGTTAAAGCCTCAGTTATCATCTGAGCTCTTGTGACAGTAGAAGCATTCTCTCCGCCGTCAGTAAAAGCAATCACCGACTTAATGTACGAAGATGAATTGTAACCCTGTACATCCTGAACACCTTTGTAAATAGACTGATACAAAGCAGTAGTACCGCCAAGACTGTAAACACTGTCAACAGCTCTGTTAAGTAAAGTCTTATCGCTTGTAAAATTCTGTGCAACAAGAACTCTGTTATCAAACTTTATGATTTCTGTCAGGTCATTGCTGCTCATAGCACCAACGTAAGTCTTAACACCTGATTGCATACATAAAATTTGATTCTGGTACATACTACCGCTGTAATCCATCGTCACAGAACCGGCAATGTTTTTACCCGAACCTGTATTTGATGTAATTGTAACCGCACCCGAAACTGAATCAGCAGCTTTAGCACCCCATCTCATAAAAGCAGAAACGTTTGAACCCGTTAAACCTGTAATAGGTGCACCGTTTTGGTCAACAACAACGAGTGTACCCGTACTGTTTGTACGTGTGATCTGTTGAATAGAACCGTTTGCTTTAATGGAAGTTGTTGTACCGCCTGAGGGAGTGGAAACAGGATCACTGGAGCATCCTGCGTAGTAAATGCCAATTGATAAAATCATCAATATAGCAGTAAACAAATAGGTAGATTTTCTCATAATGATTCCTTTCAATTTAAAGGTTTATTTTGAAACATTTTTCTCCTATGCAAATATAATAACAATAAACAAAGAAGTCAACAATTTAGAACATACACTATGAAATCAACAATTAAGAACATACACTATGCTCTATTCTTTACCTAAATTCAATTTGCTCATCAAACAAAAAAACTTTTTTGACATCGTTTCAAACAAACAACTTTCAACTTTCATCTAACACGTCTCTTTCCGTGCTTTATTGTTTTTATGTTAACAACTCTAACCTTAAAAACTCTCTGCTCTCTCAATTCATCATTCATAATTCTGAATTCATAATTGCTCTAATCTCTTTCCG
>JBMOHR010000344.1:0-3050 GCA_049317745.1 Ignavibacteria bacterium | reverse complement strand
AGCGTCAGTAAACATGAAAGAATATCTTGAGGTTCATTATAAGCCGTTCAGGATTGTATATCAGGTTGGAAAAGGCGAAGTGTTTATACACTCTGTACTTGACGGAAGAAGAGAAATTAAGACAATACTGGAGGAGAGGGTTTCGAGGTAGAGAAGAGCAATTATGAATTATGAATGAAGAATTATGAATTTAAAAACGTTTGCGAAGAGTTTATTTGAAGGAAATAGGATTACTTTAGTAGAGATTAGCTTCGCTGAACAAAGAACGTTTCCTGCTAAGAAACGCTTCGCGTATCTGCTTCGCGAGTAGGAATGACAGATGGGGAGGAATGACAGATGAATGGTTTAATAAATTATATTTATTATAGAAATTAAATAAGGTATGAGAGTTTGTCCAAACTGCAAGAGCAGTGAGAATAGATTACGGATTAAGGAAAAGGAATTTCTGGTAGTGGAATGTAATTCCTGCGGGCTGGTGTATCTGCTGAACCCGCCTGATGAGAGCATTATATACGAGGACTATTATCAGATTGAGTTTAAAGGAACAGATTACAGAGAAGATTCGAACTATCCTCATTTAAGGGAAATATTTGAGATTAATAAACAACGGACTGACCTCATAAAAGACATATCCAAAGAAAAGAAGGATTTAAAGTTACTTGACATAGGGTGCGGATCGGGGCTATTTTTAAAATCATGCAAGGATGAAGGAATAAACGGTGAAGGTATTGATGTATCGAATACTGCATTAGGATTTGCGGGGAATGAATTCGGATTGAGTGTTTATAACAAAAGGGTTGAAGAACTTATTTCTGAAAACAGGAAGTATGATATGATAACTCTCTGGCACGTGCTTGAGCATTTTTTAGAACCGATTGAGGAATTAAAGAAGATAAAAGAATTACTGACGCCAGACGGAATACTTCTAATAGAAGTGCCGAACTTAAAAAGCATTAAGTTCAGGTTAAGCGGAAACAAATGGAAGGGCGGAAATCATCCATTATACCACAGAAGTTTCTTCACGGCAAAGACACTTAAGAACACACTTGCAGAAAGCGGATTCAGCCGTGCAGAAAGGCTTAAGTTCACTTATCAGTTATCGAATAAAGGATATTTATATAATATGTCGAAGAAAGTATTTAACATATTTGCAGCGGATGCATTTCTAAGTTATGAAGCGAGGAACGGCAATGAATAAAAATAAGGGAATTGAAGACACAGGACTGAGTTCAAAATTCCAGACACACACTCAGAGAATAATAGAAAGGGACGGAAGCTTTAACGTTTTAAAAACCGGAATAAGCAGACATGAGGCTTTTAATCTATACCATTACCTTATAAACGAATCATGGGGAAAGTTCTTTCTTCATTCGCTGATATTTTATGTGTTAGCCAACTTAGTTTTCTCGTTTGCTTATTACTGGGCAGGGGTAGAGCATCTTGGAATAGATTCTACACAGGGATTCCTGCACGGTTTCATAAATGCATTCTTCTTCAGCGCACAGACATTGACAACGGTAGGGTTCGGAAGAGTTAACCCGCAGAATTTTTCCACTAATGTGATTGCGACACTTGAAGCAGGAATAGGGCTGATGGTATTTGCGATTGCGACGGGTCTGCTGTACGGGCGGTTTTCAAGACCGGCAACGAACATTAAATACAGCAGTAATGCAATAATAACAAAATGGGAAAACGGATTAACGGCTTTTCAGTTCAGGCTTGCGAATGCGTATTCCACGGTAATGATGGATGCGGAACTTAAAGTAATGGCGTCGTGGCTTGAAACGGAGAACGGTGAAGAGAAACGGAAGTTTTATACATTAAAACTTGAGTACGACAAAATTGTATTCTTTCCTTCTATATGGACGGCCAATCACATAATAGACGAGAACAGTCCGATGTACGGAAAGACTCAGAAAGATTTTCTTAAATCGGAGGCGGAGTTTTTAATACTCTTCAAAGCTTATGACGATACATTCATACAGACAGTAAACTCAAGGTACTCATTCAGGCACGACGAAATACTCTGGAACGTAAAGTTTGCAAGAGGTATACTAACAAATGATGACGGACAATTACTAATAGATTTAGAGAGATTAAACTTAACAGAAAAGATTGAAGATTAAAAACATAATAATAATATTATTTATACTCATACCTGTTTATGCACATGGGCAATCTGTAACAGGCAAAAAACTAACACCTCCTTCAACAGGAATATACGCAGGGGTCTTTCCTGATATGGGCAGTACCGAAGACAGCGTAACGAGCGACAGAATAACTGAATACATAAATCTTACAGGCAGTAATCCTGTGTGGGTATGTTTTTCAAACAGCTGGTTCTGGGGAATCAAATTTCCACTTGAGAACGTAAAGACGATAGCACAGTTTAATGCAGTCCCATACGTAAGAATAATGCCAAGGCACGACTGGACATCGGGGAGAGCAGACCCTGTTTACGGACTTGATGAAATAGCGGATGGCACGTATGATGACGATTTACGGCAATGGGCAAAGGACGCACGGAAGTACGGAAAGCCCCTGCTTGTGGAGTTTGCGCCTGAAATGAACGGCAACTGGTTTCCCTGGAGCGGAGCACTTAACGGAAAGAAAGACGGAGCCGAACTTTACGTAGAAGCGCACAGACACGTGGTAGAGCTAATGAGAGATGAAAAAGCTGATAATATAACCTGGATGTTTCACGTCAATGCAGTATCTGAGCCGAACAAAAGCTGGAACAAGATGAAGGAATACTATCCAGGCGACGACTACATAGACTGGATAGGAATGAGCATATACGGCTCGCAGAAACCGGGCTGGAAATGGACAAGTTTTTTAAGTGTGTTTCAGAGTGCATACTGGCAGATGGAAAAAATATCGAAGAACAAACCGCTTGCGATTGCAGAGTTTGGAGTTGTTGAAGATCCCAATTCGGGAAGCAAATCTGAATGGATAAAAGAAGCATTCGAAACGATACTCAGCGGAATGTATCCCCGCATCAAAGCAATATCATACTGGCACTCTTCATTCGATGACCACAAAGGAGTAAT
>JBMOHR010000343.1:0-3051 GCA_049317745.1 Ignavibacteria bacterium | reverse complement strand
CAATGTGATTATACACGCAGAACCATCAAACAAATTATAGAATGAAAATAAAAGCAGGTGTAATAGGATGCGGACATCTTGGCAAATTACACATTAAGAACGTAAAGGAAATAGAAGAAGAGAATAAGGATGTGAAGTTAATTGGTATTTATGATGTTAGCAAAGATGAAGCCAATGGATTAGCAGAAAAGTACGGGATTAAGGCTTATGATACTTTAGAAGAAATTCTTAACGAAGTGAATACAGTATTAATTGTAACTCCGACAACTTCGCATTATGAGATAGCAAAGGAAACTTTAAAAAGGAATATACATACATTCATAGAAAAACCTGTAACGGAAACATTGCAGGAAGCAGAAGACCTTGAAGTTTTAAAACAGGAAGGAACGATTGTACAGGTTGGACATATAGAAAGGTTTAACCCTGCGATATTAGCTGTTGAAAAGTATAATATCACTCCCCTGTTTATAGAGACACACAGGCTGGCGCAGTTTAATCCGAGAGGCACAGACGTGTCGGTAATAAAAGATTTAATGATACACGACATTGATATTATTTTAAATCTGGTGAAGTCGAGAGTGAAGTCTATAGAGGCGAACGGAGTCGGCGTGCTGACAGATACGATAGACATTGCGAATACGAGACTGAACTTCGAGAATGGATGTGTTGCAAACATAACAGCTTCAAGGATTTCGCTGAACAAGATGAGAAAGATGAGAATATTCCAGAAGAATGCCTACATATCGATTGACTTTTTAAACAACACATCGGAAGTGTTCAGGTTATCTGAGGATTCTGATACTAACATATTTTCAATGCCTGTGAATTATAACGGGAAAGATTATAAGATTGTTTATGAGAAGCCAACTACGGACATTAAGAATGCTATGAGGTATGAAGAGGAATTATTCTTTAAGAGCATACTTAACGGTACAGAACCTGAAGTGACACTGCGTGATGGAAAAGAAGCGATAGAAATAGCTAATAAGATTTTAGAAAAAATAGAAACTAACAGGAGTTTAGTAAAATAGTGCTTAAGAAATTTACAGAGACAGAATTTAACGTCGGAATAATAAAAGAGCTGTCAGACTTTTCGATAAAGTCGAAAGCAGATGCTTATGTTGTTGGCGGATTCGTGAGAGATTATCTTTTAGGAATAAACAACGAGGGACTTGATGTAGATGTAATGGTAATCGGCGATGCTGTAAAGTTTGCCGAGAAGTTTGCGAAGAAGAAGAAAACAAAGTTAACTGCGGTATATAAGAATTTTGGTACAGCCCTGTTACAGCTTGATGACGTAAAGCTTGAATTTGCATCATCGAGAGTTGAAAGTTATGACAGAAGTTCGAGGAAGCCCACAGTAGAATTCGGAACGCTTGAAGAGGACTTATCAAGAAGAGATTTCACGATAAATGCTCTTGCAGTTTCACTTTCAGAGCCTACAAAAGTAATTGACAATTACACCGGGCTGGAAGATTTAAAACACAAGATGATACGCACTCCTTTAGAGCCTGATAAAACTTTTTATGACGACCCATTAAGGATAATGCGTGCATTCAGGTTTGCATCGAAGCTTCATTTTGCGATTGACCATGATACTCTAAGTTCGATTTCAGTAAACTGTCAGAGACTGCACGAAGACGATGTAGTTTCACAGGAAAGAATATCGAATGAATTTATGCAGATATTACAATCGAGTAAACCGAGTATTGCACTGAATCTGATGTATCTGACGGGTGTGATGGATGTAGTATTTCCTGAAATAACAAAGATGGCAGGTATTGAGCAGAGGAAAGATTATCATCATAAGGATGTATTCTATCATACGCTTGAAGTTGTTGATAATATAACCGAACTTACTGATGATGTATGGCTGAGGTTTGCAGCACTTGTACACGATATTGCAAAGCCAAAGACTAAGAAGTTTATTGAAGGAATCGGATGGACGTTCCACGGACACGAAGAACTTGGTGCGAGAATGATGAGGAAGGTGTTTGACAGGATGAGATTGCCGCTGGATAAATTGCCGTATGTTGAAAAGTTAATAAGGCTTCATTTAAGACCTGCAGCACTTGCCAATCAGGAAGCGACGGATTCGGCAGTAAGAAGACTTGCGGCTGAAGCGGGAGAAGAGCTTGTTGACCTGTTCAGACTTTGCAGGGCAGATATTACATCGAAGAATCTGCAAAAGGTAAAGAGGTATGCGAATAACTTTAATATGGTTGAGAAAAGGATTATTGAAGTTCAGGAGAAAGACAACTTAAGGAATTTCCAGTCGCCTGTTAAGGGAGAGGAAATAATGCAGGTATGCAAGATTGAACCTTCGAAACTTGTAGGAATAATAAAGAAGAAGATTGAGGAAGCGATACTTGACGGAATAATACCAAATGAATACGATGCAGCGCACGAATACTTATACCTGATAAAAGACGAGGCAATTTTTAATTACACAAGAAAAATGAAAGAGCCCACGAAGTAATTCGAGGGCTCATTTTTATAAATCCTACAAGAACTTTTTAAACAACGAAAGAATCCCCTGCTTCCAGGCAATCCTGTGAGTGACGCCAGTTCCCTGCTGGATAGTGTGTTTATTTTCAAGGTACCACTGATAAGAACGGATTAATGCATCTGCGTTTGAGAACTTTGGATTCCATCCGAGAACCTTCTGAGCTTTTTCTATTGATACGAATGAATCTGTATCTGCAGTTCCGTAAATCCATTTGTATAACGGTGAAAGGTTCAGGATTTCGAAGAAACGAAGGACAGGTTTAATTAGCCACGCAGGTGTACCCATAACACGAGAACCTGTTTTAGCATAATCACACATTGCACCGACATCTTCTTTTACAGTTTTAAATTCCTTTGCGCCGACGTTGAATGTATCGTTAATCTTTTCCTTAGGTAATGTTGCTGCAAGGTTTATAGCATCAACAAGGTCATCGACTTCAAACAACTGATAGCGGTTTGTGCCGTTGCCGATGATAGGAATCTTAACTCCTGATTCTACCCAATCGTAGAGAATCTGGAATACACCAAGACGTGCAGTACCGA
>JBMOHR010000342.1:0-3060 GCA_049317745.1 Ignavibacteria bacterium | reverse complement strand
AAATTTGAAATTGTAAATTTGTTTATTAAAAAAGATGATAACATAAAGTAACCACCCCCCGACTCCGTCGAACCCCTCCACAGGAGGGGAATTTAGAGCAAGTTGATAGTTGTTAGTTGAAGAGCAATTTACCATCCGCCGCGGCGGACACACAGAGCGCACAGAGCTTTTCCAGGCAAAGAGCAAAGAGATAGAGCGATTCACCGCAAAGGACACAGAGAACGCAAAGTTTTTCCAGGCAAAGAGCGGGAAAAGATTCCAAATTGTTTCAAACAAGAATGTTTGAACTACGGGAAACAATTGAAAAAAGAGCATACAGCCCTGCGAACAGGACTGTATGTTTAATGCGTTTATTGATTCAAGATTAACAAGCTGGAAGCTTGTCTTACTCTTCTTAAACTCCTTCCCCAGGAGTGCCAGGGAAGGAGAAATAAAAAGAGCCTGTTTGTTTCCGTCAGGAATGACGGAACTACGGGATTTGTAAGTGGATACTATGCAAGAGGGAATGGAGAGGAGAACCGATGGCGGGCTAATCCGATGAACGAGTTTGGTTTTGAGGGAATGAGCCGCGAAGGGATTCCTCTTGCTGATGGTTGCGATATTTTCAGATTGCATAGTATTCACTTTTATATGATATTAGACTGAATGAAAAGTTGCTGAAAAACGAACAGGGACACCATCTGCATCCAGAGTTATCAATGCGAAGTAAGCTTTTCTAACTGTGTAAGCATTGTATATAGCCTGTTTATCCCCTTCCAAATCGAAACTGAAAGACATCGGATTAGTAAGACTAAGCGTTACTACGTCTGACATTTTCCAGATGAATTCAAAAGGAGCTAAAGATGCATCGCCTACAACAGGAGTATGATTGAATAAAACACAAGCTAACTGAGCATTCTGCTCGACGAGCAGATCGATACCCTGACCTGTGCCGATAGGAGCCAAATCAACTGTAATCAAAGCGTCTGTTAACGTAATATCTGTAGATGTTGCACCGAAACCAAAAGTAGGAATCAGATATATTAAATTATTCAAAGCAGTATCACTGATATTCGGATAATTCTTTTTAAAGATTTTAACAAAAGCACTTTTATGTTCATCATTAGCATTAACTACGACGGTTTTCCACAAGTACTTAAGCTGTAACAATTTATTAACTGCCTGAGCGAACTTAACAGTTAATCTGAATCTATTTTTTCTTTTAATCGCATTCGGGCTATTATCAACATTATGACTTGTTGACAAAGCTGAGAGCGACGTTTTACCGTTGGTTATTTTATACACGAGGTTACCAACTTTTCCTCTTACTCGACCGGTTAATTCATTAATTATTTCTGCCATTGTATTTTACTTATTTATTATTTAGTTTTTAACAGCATCAAAATGATGCTGTACTCTAGTTTGATTATGTCTTGCTTGATGAGGCAAGATTGGGTATTCAAAGCCTGCGATGCCAGTCGCGGGCTTTGACGTTTCAAGTGGGAGCCCGAGGGAATTGCTGCGGAACATGCTTTAAAAAACCGTACGGAATAGAATTATAAGAAATCATTTTGGTATATCCAGACTGACGGACCACTATCTGACCACTATCTGACGACCGAAGGATGACCGACTGATGACTATGTTTTAAGTATGGAATTACTATAGAATGACTATAAGTTGAGTATATTTTGACTATAGAATGACTATACATTAACTTTGAACAAGTATAGAAAATGCGGTTTTTAGAGGCGGTCTTTTTAACAGGCGGATGATATTTATGATTACTCTGGGAAATATTGAATATTAATTTCCCGATGTTATGGATTAATGTTTTATATGAGGTGCCTGACCACAGGCTCCCCTGCCGAGTTGCGGCTTGTTTTGTATTCTGCGATATTTCTTTTAATTTAAACATGGTACAAAAATAGAAAGGATTAGGAGGGGTTACCATTATACTTCCTTGTAATAAGGATTTACAAGGATTTATGTAAGAAGGATATAAAGTCTAACCGACTTATATATTAGAGGGTTATGAAACTATAGTATAGGAGAAGAATCTTTTGTTTACACAAAAAAACTACTTGTTGAATGGGAAATATATGAACAGATATTATTGGTTTTTACTGCTTTGACTTCCTTTTTTCACTTTTTAGGTCCAAGCTTTTCGATTTCATCTCAATTGTAACCCTCTCAACTTTAGCAGATTTTTTGGGTTTATCACCTTTATTTAAAACATATGATGACTCATATGCAGATACTTCTTTGGCAGTGAATATTTCTCCATTCTTTTTAAGAATAGTCTGTTCTATAAACTGCCTTCTATCCTCAAAATCACCGCTCGAAATAAGCCCTTCATCATACAAAAGTTTAAAAAGGTATGGAACTAAAGAATTATCGTCCTGCCAGTGCAGCTTAATAATTTCTTTATTTGTTGTTTCGGGCTTTTCTGTTATTTCAGAAGATTCATTTTTCACTTTTTCTTTGGTTAAGTTTGGAAATTCCCTGTTCGGACATCTTTTAATTGCATTAATTCTATCGTCTATCTCCTTCAAAAAAACACTATTCCTGATTTCATAATTAACATCAATGTCAAAATCATTTCTATAACGCATTTTGAAGTATTCTTCATAATCTGTTTTAACTCCTTGAAGATATAATATTCTGTGCTCTTTTAAGGTATTACTATGATTTAATACTTTATTAATATCAAAACCAAACAATTCATAATCATTAATCAAAATATCGGATTCCTCTTTAATGTCTTTGTCCAGTTTCAAAAGTTCTTCTCTTACGAATGGCAGCGAAATACTATCAATATGACGGAGTAATAACACAAATTCCGAATGTGAAATGTGGGTCTGCTCAATATCATAATTTTCCGAATAAGGAATTCTTTCAAATTTATTTTCTATATCCTGTGAATATCTAAAGTTTTCGATTGCACGATCCTTTGCGTTATAACAGTGTATACAATAGTCATCTCTTAGCGACAAAAGATATTTTATCTTTTCTTCTTTTGTACCAAGGGAGTTAATGTTTTTTCTAATCTCTTCTACATCTACAGTGAACGGGAAACTA
>JBMOHR010000341.1:0-3067 GCA_049317745.1 Ignavibacteria bacterium | reverse complement strand
GAGATACTTGCTGAAATATTGTTCCTTGCCAATATTTCCCGGAAAGGAATGCCAAACAACTTAATTGTAATATCTTCTATTTGCTGTTTGCAAAAATCTCTTTTGCTTTCTTCCTGACATTTTTTCCGTTAATTGATACTATTACATACTCATCATTCTTTATCTTTTCCTTAACCATTCGTTTATGAGCAAGTAAAATTCCTTTTTTAATAGAAGTTTCTATCTTTTTATGCTTTTGTAGTTCTGTCATAAGTATCTGTTATATTTTTGTAAATGTTTATACTAACATCTTTTACATAACTTAATATACTTTATTCTTTCAAAATTATCACTGTATACGGCTGCCATTTTCTTACTCTTTTCTTCACCCTTTGTCTTTGTTATACATTTTCTTCTCTTCAGATTTCTAGGCACTATAATTCAACTTTAAATTAACGAAACTCTTTGTTCTTTAAAATGAAGAATATAATAAACTTCTTACGGCAAAATCGAATCCTTTTTGAGAAGTTTATATATAGGAATACTCTATCGTGGCAAAATTATTAAATATGCTGTGTATTATAGTAGAGGGGGGAACCTCCCTGATAAATAGTTTCTTGTATACAGAAGCAATTAATATTATTCTTTTCCTCAACAAACCCAAAACTCCCGTCGCCTTACCATCGGTCTGCCATCGGTCTCTCATCGGTTTATCTTACTCAATACCTGCTTTATCTCTGCTTTAAAGTGTTCTTAATCTCAATATATCAGGTATAATCCATAACCTTAGTTTTTTCCGTATTATCAAAAACTCAATTTCTGTATATTTTAAAGAATGAGAATCCCTGACGAAATATTCGAAGAAATTTTACACGCTAATGACATTGTTGATGTTATCTCGTCTTACGTAACAGTAAAAAGGCGCGGTAAGTCTTTTCTTGCATTGTGTCCGTTTCATCCCGACAAAAATCCGTCTATGCATATTTCACAGGACAGACAGGTTTATCACTGCTTTTCGTGCAAGGCTGGCGGAAATGTGATTACGTTCGTTCAGGAGTACGAAAAGATTTCTTCAATGGAGGCAGTTGAAAAACTCGCTCAACGAATCGGGATTAACCTCGGTAAGTTTTCCGCAAAGCCGGAAGTTTCAAATGAGATTGCAAAACTTTATGAAATAAATAAAATAGCAGCAAGGTTCTTTTATGATAACCTTGTGAACGTTGGCGGTGAAGAAAGGGAAATGGTCTACGACTACCTTAAGAACCGCGGACTTGAAAAAGATACACTGACAAAGTTCGGAATCGGGTACGCACGTGCAGGATGGCATTCACTCGAAAACTATTTTATAGAAGAGGGGACGTACACACGCGAAGACCTTGAACTTGCAGGACTGCTCATAAAATCCGAGAAGGACGGAAAGTATCACGACAGGTACAGAGGAAGACTAATATTTCCGATTTTTAACGAAGGCGGAAAAGTTATTGGGTTTGGCGGAAGGATAATCAAGAAGGATGACGATTCTGCGAAGTATATCAACTCTCCCGAGACACGCGTTTATTATAAAAGCAAAACTCTTTACGGACTGAACTTTGCAAAAGACCATATACGCTCGCACGATTCTGTACTGCTCGTCGAAGGTTATATGGATGTTGTTTCGCTGGCACACGCAGGAATCCAGAACGTTGTCGCATCAAGCGGTACGGCACTTACGGAAGAACAGGTTCATTTGATTTCGCGTTACACTAAAAACATATTCTTAATATACGATGCCGACCTTGCAGGAATTAAAGCTGCAAAGAGAGGTATTGAAATCATTCTCGAACAGGGTTTAAACATTAAGGTTGTTTCTTTGCCCGACGGCGAAGACCCGGATTCTTACGTCAGAACAAAAGGTGCTACAGAGTTTGAAAAACAGCTCCAGTTCAGCAAGTCTGTCATAAATTTTATCAGCGATACTTATAAGAACGCAGGAAAGTTATCAACGCCTGAAGAAAAGTCAGACTTCGTGAAAGAAATTATAGGGTATTTAGTAAGGATTCCCGACAAGATAAAGATATCTTTCTACGTGAAGGAACTTTCGGATACGTATCAGTTGTACGAATCGGATTTACGCGATGAACTGAACAGGGCTTACGTTGAGTACAAGAAAACTTCATTCCCGAAATCATCTGTAGTGATTCCCAAAAAGAACAGGGAAAGCCAGAGGGATAAAGATAAACGTCCTTTGCAGGCAGAAGTAGAACTCGTGGGAGTGTTCGTGAAATGCGATTACAAGAATAAATCATACATTGCGGGTCTCAATTATCTGGTGGATAATCTTTACATAGATTACATAACTAACGCTACGATTTTGAAAGCCGTTGAACTTCTGCTTGATGAGTGGCATAACGACGGCAAAATTGATGTGGCCAGACTCCTTTCTAAAGTAGAAGACGAAGATGTGAAAAATCTTCTCCATACTCAGTCGAGCCAGTTGTATGAAATCACAAAGACAGACCATCTGCCCGCAGACAGCATACTGGCAATCGTAGAAAATACCCCAACTGATTATCTGAAACTTGCCACCGACATAATAAATATGCTGAAACTCCAGAGCGTGAACAGGAAAATCCGTGCAGCCCTCAAAGACCCTAAAAACCACACCGAAGGCCTTGGGTATCTTGAAGAAAAGCGCAAAATAAACGACAAGAACAAACAATAATTCCTTTGAATATTATATATCAAAGGTAAAATATAAAATATACATATCAAAGATTAAATATGCTTTTTCCCGAGAACTATTTATTTGTGTAATTTGTGTCTGTACTTTCTCTCTGTCTCTACCCTTGAAAAGAATCAGCGTTAATCGTTTTAAGTCAGTGTAAATCCGCGTTCAATTCTTTTGCTCTTTGCCTGAATAATCTCTTTTCGTGTAAATTCGTGTCTGTACTTATCTCAAACCTAAAATATTATATCAGTGAGCATCAGTCAAAATCATTTTCCTGTTGTACCATTCTTCTTCACTGTAAATCTCTTCCTAAATCCAAATCCCAATACTAAATGTTTTTGATTGCTAACGGCATTTATGCGTTAATTTTTAAAGATATTT
>JBMOHR010000340.1:0-3070 GCA_049317745.1 Ignavibacteria bacterium | reverse complement strand
TTGTTTCAAGTCCCGATGCATCGGGTTCTGCGTCATGATTGAACTACTGATATATAATCCCCTGATTGGATTAAAGAATATATTGAATCTTTGATATGTATATTTTATGGGAAAACCAGATCTGCAGATATTACTATTGTTTTTGCAATAAATTTGAAACAGCATAAAGCGGATAAGCCTTAACATTATTATAAGTTGAAAAGTTTTCCGTAGAAAACCTGATACCATAATCTCTTTTCTTTTCATTCAGGAATATAAACAGACTTTTCATAGAACCTTTTTTAGATGATTTCACTTCTACAGGAATTATATTCTCTTTCAATTGCAGCAAATAATCTACTTCAGCGCTGCTGCTCGGAGTTTCTCTTTGCCAGTAATACAATTCATGTTTCTCATAACAAGATGCAGATTTTAAAATTTCAAGCCCTGTAAACAGTTCTGCAATTGCACCTTTGTTAATTAAATCAAAATCATTTTCGAATAATATATTTTTAATATCCAGACCAAGAAGTCTCTGAAAGATTCCCGTATCAAAAATAAGCAACTTTCTCTTTTTACTATCTGCTTCTGCCCCCAATGGAATTCCATTCCCGGAACTATGTGTTACAGATATAACCAGACCAGACATTAACAGAAGTTCGATTGCCTCTTTGATCTGTTTATGATTAGCATGTGTATCCGCTTTCTTATAAACAAATTTATTTCCCATTTGACCGCAAACAGATTCGAAAATTTCTGAAATACGAAGCGCAGGAACTCTGCTTTTATATTTTGCGAAATCAGATTTTAAGGAAAGGATTAAATCGTCCAGACTTTTCTGGCATTCGCGAATATCTTTTTTATTAACAAAATTAGCTATGACTTCAGGCATTCCGCCTAAAACCATAAATTTTTTTAAAAGCGAAATCAGTTTGTCATGTAACAAATCCGTTAACGGGTTTTGCAGAGTAGCATTATTCTTTGCATCCAGAAGCTGTGCATCTCCTGTGGCAGTCAGAAATTCGTCAAACGATAAAGGGTAAATAAACATCGTCCTGATTCTTCCAACACCAAAAGACGGAAGTTCACTTAAAGCAAACTCCAGCAGAGAGCCTGCCGCGATTATGTGCAGCTCAGGATATTTCTCGTAGAAAAATCTTAATGAAGATATTGCCCGAATACAGGATTGAATCTCATCGAAGAAAACCAGAGTTTCCCCTGGGATAATCGGAGTATCGTAATAGATTGAAAGATTATGACATATTTCTTTAGGTGATAAATTACCGTCAAACAGCTTATGAACATCTTCTCTTTCTTCAAAATTGACTTCAACATAATACCTGAAGTTCTTAGCAAATTCTCTAACAGAAGTAGATTTTCCTACTTGCCTTGCCCCTCGTAATAGCAAAGGTTTTCTGGAACTATCCTTTTTCCAGTTTAACAACTCAACGTCAATATTTCTCTTTAAATACATATATTCCATTTAACACAGGTAATATAACAATAATATTCCATTTTTCACAGGTAATAACGAATATATATTTCTATTTTTCACAGGTAAAGCAGACATAAAGTTAAAGGTAGGTTACTAAATAATATGGAATCATATGTCTCAAATTCCGATGCATCTGGATCTGCGACATGCTTGAACTACAGAATATTAGGAAACCCACAACGTCTCGCAACAGCGGATCTTCGACCCGAAAAGGCAATCTTTTGTATTTCTCCGGGTTTTAATCATTATATTATGTAGTTAATGAATTAATAATTTCTTCCATCCCGACATTATCAAGGATGCGCCATTTTGAATAGTGTTTACCTTTGCTTTGCAGAGAAGGGTCTAAAGGTGCATAAACATTGCTCAGGTCTGATTCTATATTTTTTCTTAAAACCGGCATAATCCCAAGTCTGTCCAGCACAAAGCCAAGTCTTTTTAAAACTGATTGAGAGCCGAATCTTTCAAGATAGTTCAGCATTTTATCCTGGTCGAGTTTGTCTTTCGCTTTATACAGAGCTTTCACAATTTCAGAAATACCCGAAGCATACTCAGGAATAAAAAAGCAATCGATAATAGTTTTCTCTACATCGCTGCACTGCACTTTACTGAAATCGTTAATCCAGAAATTATCAAACCCGAAGAAATGTTTTTCATTAAAGTAAATGAATTCAAACTTAACATCCTTAACGATTTTCTCTTTAGGTTTAAATTGTTTAGCGGTAACGATTTGTTCAACGAGTGAAGGTTGGGTAATTAAACCATGAATATCCAGAGCACTGTAAAACCCAATGTAGTAATTCTCATCTTTAGCCAATTCCTTTGCCGTCAAATGCCAGTTCGGAAAATATTCATTAACATCCTTTTCGAACGGAATCAAATTATAGAGCCCGTCAGAAATTTTAAGAACCAACCCTCTTTTAATCATAGACCTGATTAATTCCCTCACCGAGCCGATAGAATTTTGAGGAAGAATATTTGAAGCATCGGAAACATTAAAAAACTCCTTATTCTGTTTTATCAGACCGCTAATCAGAATATACGATTTTGTCGAAATATTTTTATGTATTGTATCCATAATCACAGTTTATACCTTGTTATCAGTATATAATACATAAATATTATTATATTTTGTATCCAAATAAACAGGATATATCTTATTTAAAAATTATAATACATACCCTGGTAAACTAGAATTATCTTTTCTCATCTTTAACCCTAAAAAATCTCTTCTTTGCGTCCTTTGTAATCTTTGCGTCTTTGCGTGAAATCTCTTTCTTGAATCTTATCTTTAACCCTAAAAAAATCTCTTTCTATAAATCTGTGTAAATCAGTTCTAATCGTCTTTTATCAGTGTGCCATTTCTTCCTTTATGTTTTCTTGCCATTCTCTGAACTTAATTGAATCACTTTCTCAACTTATCTCTTCATTCTTCATTCTGATTTCTGAATTGCTCTTCCTCACTGCCCTCAAAAGAATTATCACCAAATGATAATAAATACCTGTCATATTTCTTTAAATTGTATTAAACTTAAAATTAATATGAAAACACTAAAACTATTCATCGCAATATCTTTGTTTGGCGTTACAATTTCT
>JBMOHR010000339.1:0-3090 GCA_049317745.1 Ignavibacteria bacterium | reverse complement strand
CATCACGTACCGATTTAGCATCCGGATATGTAATCTCAGGGTCAGGGTTTGCCATTGCAAAAACAATAGGGGAGTCTGCCATGCTCTTTACCATTTCTTTAGTGAGTACACCTTTCTTAGAAACACCGCAAAAACAATCCGCTCCTTTCATAGCATCTGCAAGAGTGCGCAGTTCTGTATCCTGTGCAAAATACTCTTTATACTTGTTCATTCCGTCTGTTCTGCCTTTGTAAACTACACCTTTTGTGTCACATAAAATTATATTTTCTCTTCTTACTCCAAGTGTCTCATACAATTTAGCACAGGCAATACCGGCTGCTCCTGCACCGCTGAACACAACCTTTACTTCACTGATTTTCTTATTCACTATTTCAAGCGAGTTAATCAAAGCTGCCCCGCTGATAATAGCGGTACCGTGCTGGTCATCGTGAAACACAGGAATGCCCATTATCTTCTTGAGTTCTTCTTCTATGTAGAAACATTCAGGTGCTTTTATGTCCTCAAGGTTTATTCCACCGAATGTCGGTTCAAGAAGTTTTACTGCTTTGATAATTTCGTCAGGATCTTCTGTGTTCAGTTCTATATCAAATACATCTACGTCTGCAAATCTTTTGAATAAAACTCCTTTACCCTCCATAACAGGTTTGCCGGCAAGTGCTCCAATGTTTCCAAGCCCTAATACGGCTGTTCCGTTAGATACTACTGCAACCAGGTTTCCCTTTGCAGTGTACTGGTAAGCATCTTCTGGATTCTTTTCAATTTCAAGGCAGGGTTCTGCTACACCGGGTGTATATGCTAAAGATAAATCGCGTTGCGTAGCACATGGCTTTGAAGATACTACTTCAATCTTGCCTGGTCTGCCGTTTTTATGGTAGTCGAGTGCGTCTTGTTTTCTAATCATTGTTTCGGGGTTTTGATTTATACAAATATATATAAAATGAAATTTTAATTTGATTGTATAAATTATACCAATACAGAAATCAATTTTAAAATCAATTTATTATCTTAACTTATTCACGTGAATTGTGCTATATTGAAAAAGGAGAATATTTAAAGGAGAAAAATGAGAACAAACAAACTAGTAAATCTTATTGTTAAAGATAAAAATGTCCACCCGGGTGTTTTTATGGTACTTATATCACCGTGTGGCGTTGTCTTTGGTTTTGTTTCCGTTACGCTCGCATATATGTTTTCTAAGGCAGGTATTTCTTTAGACGAGGTAGCTGCTCTCGTTGCTGCCAGTCTTCTTCCTAACATATTGAAATTTCTCTGGGCTCCTTTGATTGATATGACTCTTTCTAATAAGAAATGGTATATAATATCTGTCATTGCAAGTGCATTGGGAATTGTCCTAATAAGTCTTATGCCAATAAAAGAGGAAAGTTTGGCTCTGCTTACTGTGTTGGTTTTCTTTACAAACTTTGCCGTTACTTTTCTTGGAATGTCAACTGATAGTATGATGGCTTACGATACACCTCCCGATATGAAAGGCAGAGCAGGAGGCTGGATGCAGGCAGGCAGGTAGTCTTGGGGGGATGGGTATTGGCGGCGGTGCAGGATTATTCCTTGCAGAACGTCTTCCTTCTAACTGGATGGCAGGAACAATTGTTGCTCTTGCTTGTTTATTTTCCAGTATCGGTCTTTTATTTTTATCTGAGCCTAAATCTACTATCCGTGTTTTTAGTATGCGGCAAAGTTTTAGGAATCTTAATAAAGATATCATGAGTGTAATGAAATCAAAAGTGGGATTTGTTGCTCTGTTCTTATGTCTCTTACCTATTGGTTCAGGTGCTGCTTCTAATTTGTGGTCTGCCCTTGCGAGTGAGTGGAGTGCTTCTTCAAATACTGTTTCTCTGGTTATAGGTACAGCAGGTGGTATAATTTCTGCATTAGGATGTCTGCTTGGCGGATGGATATGTGACCGTATGGACCGCAAGTATGCATATATTGCTTTTGGTCTTATGCAGGCACTTTGTGCAATCGGAATGGGTTTTTCTCCAAGAACAGAAATGATGTACATTCTCTGGACTTCACTTTATGCTGTTAGCACTGGACTTACTTTTGCAGGATTTACTGCCTTTGCTCTCGAAGCTATCGGTACCGGAGCTGCGGCAACAAAATATAATATCTTTGCATCACTTTCCAATGCTCCGATATACTTTATGGTATACATTAATGGATGGGCCCACGAACACTGGAACTCTGCAGGAATGCTGAATACTGAAGCAGCAATAGGAGTAATTGGAATGCTATTCTTTATTGTTGCATTAGTTTTTATTAACAAAATGAATTATTTTAAATCCGAAATTCAGGAAACCATGGCATAATGATTGTTCTTTGTTTCTATTGTTTCTGGTCTTATGCATTAAGATCATGATTTTCTCCTCCTTTTTCTCTTACAATTCATTCTTAAAATCGCTAATTTTATAAATTAACCCCAAGAATTTTATACCTAAATATAATATAAGTATATGCAAAAATTAGTTTTACTGGGTGATGAAGCAATCGCGCAAGCAGCTATAGATGCTGGTATTTCAGGCATTTATGCCTATCCCGGGACACCCTCTACTGAAATAACTGAATACGTTCAGCATTCTAAAGAAGCTAAACAAAAAGGTATTCGCTCAAACTGGTCTTCTAACGAAAAGACTGCTTATGAATCTGCTCTGGGAATGTCATACACTGGCAAACGTACTATGGTTTGTATGAAGCACGTCGGTTTAAACGTTGCAGCAGATGCATTCGTTAATTCAGCTATTACAGGTGCTAATGGCGGCATGATTGTTGTCGCAGCGGATGATCCATCAATGCACTCATCGCAGAATGAACAGGATTCAAGAATCCTTTCAAAATTTGCTTTTATTCCCGTTCTCGAACCTGTTAATCAGCAGGAAGCTTACGATATGGTTCATTATGGCTTCGATATTTCTGAGAAATACAGAATCCCTGTTATGCTTAGAATCACTACGAGACTTGCTCACTCAAGAGCAGGTGTGCAAAGAAAAGAATCAAGGGAACAGAATGAAATATCACTGCCAAAGAATTTAACACAATTCGTGCTTCTCCCTGCAATCGCAAGAAAACAGTATA
>JBMOHR010000338.1:0-3090 GCA_049317745.1 Ignavibacteria bacterium | reverse complement strand
GTTATCTGTATATACACTTCCTTTTAAATTGAAGTAAGTTATCAATTTAGATATATTTACGGCTTATGAAGAAATATCTGTTAATATTCCTTTTCGTTGCTTTTTATACAAACGGACATAGTTTCGACTTTATAAAAGTTGATAACTTAATCCTTAATGGAATATCCGGTAAATACTATCCAGGTGCGGCATTAATAATCGGCAGTAAGACTGATATTATATATGAAAAATATTACGGCGGATTTACATATGATGATAATGACCAGGGAGTAACAGAGAATTCAATATACGATTTGGCATCAGTTACGAAAGCAATCGCAACAACTTCCGCAGTAATGAAATTATACGAAAGCGGATTGCTTGACCTTGATACTAAAGTATCGTATTACTTCCCTGAATTTGCTTCAAACGGAAAAGATAATATTACAGTAAGGAATCTTCTTCTTCATAATTCAGGTTTAAAAGCCTGGGTTCCTTTTTATCAGACCTGTAAGAATAAAGCAGATGTTGTGAATACAATCTTCGCAATCGGACTTGAATACAGTACGGGAACAAAGTACGTTTACAGTGATTTGAATTTCATAACACTCGGGTTGATAGTTGAAAAGATATCGGGACTTTCGCTTTCTGAATACTGTCAGAAAGAAATATTCTATCCGTTGAAGATGCAGAATACTTTCTTTACGCCTGACCAGAAAGTTTTAAGCTACGTGGTACCAACTGAGTATGATTCGAACTGGCGCAAGAGACAGCTCAAGGGTGAAGTACACGACGAAGCAGCTGCTTTATTGGATGGTATTTCAGGTAATGCAGGGCTATTTTCAACTGCAAGAGACCTCTATACGTTGATGCGGGTTTTGCACAATGGCGGTAAATACAACAATCCATACTCGAGAGGAATAAAAGAGGAGTCTTTGTTTAAAGAAGAAACTGTTAACCTGTTTTTGACGAAGTACTCAACGAGCGATTACACGAATACGCGTGCACTTGGATGGGATACTAAACAGGAGCCTGTCGGTAAATACCGTTCGCAATGCGGAGAGTTGATTTCAGAGAATTGTTTCGGACATACAGGTTATACAGGGACGAGTGTGTGGTGCGACAGGGACAGGGATATAATAATTATATTTTTAACAAACAGAGTTTATCCTTCAAGAGGTAACGAAGGAATAAAAGAAGTAAGACCGGAGTTACACAATTTAATAATCAAAACATTAACAAATAAATAATTTAAAAAGTATTATGGGAATTTCAAAATTCAAGAATGAGCCGTTTACTGATTTTACGGAAAAGAAAAACAGAAAAGTGTTTGAAAGTGCATTAGAAGAAGTCAGAAGCAGATTTAACAAAGAATATCCGCTCGTAATCGGCGGAGAGAAATTATTCACAGACGATAAACTCCGTTCATACAATCCTTCAAAACCTGAAGAATTACTCGGTACTTTCCAGAAGGCAACAGTTGAGCAGGCTTTTCACGCAGTAGAAACAGCAAACGCAAAGTTTTCTGAATGGAAACTCGTTTCACCGAAGAAACGTGCTGAATACCTTTTCAAAGCGGCAAAGATAATGAGAAAAAGAAAACATTTGTTCTCTGCGATGATGGTTTATGAAGTTGGTAAGAACTGGGCAGAAGCAGACGGCGATACGGCAGAAGCAATCGACTTCATGGAATTTTATGCGAGAGAAATGTTAAGGTACAGTGAAGATCAGCCATTAACTAAACTTCCGGGCGAAAAGAATAAACTTGTTTATTTACCGCTTGGTGTAGGGCTTGTGATTCCGCCATGGAATTTCCCTCTTGCAATATTAGCAGGTATGGCAACAGCATCGATAGTAACCGGTAATACAGTTGTGCTGAAACCATCGAGCGACTCCCCTGCAATAGCGCAGATGTTCGTGGAACTTATGGAAGAAGTAAAACTTCCAAAGGGCGTTCTTAACTTCGTAACAGGCGGCGGCGGAACGATCGGCGACGTACTTGTACAACATCATTTAATCAGGTATATATCATTCACAGGTTCGATGGAAGTCGGATTAAGGATAAACGAACTTGCTGCAAAGAAACAGCAGCATCAGATATGGATTAAGAGAGTTGTTGCTGAAATGGGCGGCAAGGATACGATGGTGATAGATAAAGATCTGCACAGTTTTGACGATGCAGTACTCGGGACTATTCAGGCAGCATTCGGATTCCAGGGACAGAAATGTTCTGCGTGTTCGAGAGTAGTCGTTGATGAAAAGATATATGACAAATTCTGCGAAGCACTTGTAACAAGAGCAGGGACACTCAGAGTCGGAGAAACAAAAGATAATCCGAATATGGGACCTGTTATCAATGCAGCATCAAAGAACAAGATAATGGATTATATACATACGGCAGTAAAAGAAGGCGGAACGATAATTCACGGCGGTAATGAAATAGAAGGCGGACATTTTATAGAGCCTACAATCATAAAGGACGTTAAGCCGACAGATACAATCTCACAGGAAGAAATATTCGGACCGGTACTTGCAGTGATTAAATCACCTAACTTCGACGAATCGCTTAAGATTGCCAACAACACAATGTTCGGATTAACAGGTGCTGCATATTCCACCAGCAAAAAGAAGTTGCAAAAAGCGGATGAGGAATTTTTCGTTGGAAATTTGTATCTTAACAGAAAATGCACAGGAGCTTTAGTCGGAGTTCATCCGTTTGGCGGATTCAACATGAGCGGAACAGACTCAAAAGCAGGCGGCAGGGATTATTTATTACTGTTCATGCAGGCTAAGCTTTCAAGCAAGAAAATCATTAAATAAATTAAAGTATGAATTATTTTAAATTTGGTGTTGCGTTAATCGTTCTTATCGGTATACTCAGTTGCAGCAGAATCACCGATAAAGTTGAACAAAAGGTTAATGAGAAGATTGACCAGACTATAGATGAGAGTATAAAGAAAGTGGATTCGGCTTTTAATAAAGTTAATTTAGATTCACTTAAAAAAGCTGTTGATAAGTTAGATACTCTTTCAAAAAAAATGGATAGAAAATTAAAGGATAACAATTAAAACATAATTAAATGAAAATACACGAATATCAGGCAAAAGCACT
>JBMOHR010000337.1:0-3101 GCA_049317745.1 Ignavibacteria bacterium | reverse complement strand
TTATAACCAATGCTAAAAACGCTATAATATGAAAGATATTATCATTAAAAATAAACTTTGTAATGGACACCCAACAAAAAACCAACGAACAATCCCAGCAAAAGTTACAGGAATTACAGCAAGAATATAATTACTTAATGGAATTGTATGATAAGGAAAAATCCCTTCGCAAATGCGCGTATGATGAGATGCTTGAAGCAAATCTTAAATTAGCACTTGCTAAGAATAAAATACTGAAAAGTGAAAATATGCTTCAAATGGTTCTGGATAATTTTCCCGGAGTGGTATTCTGGAAGGACCGACAGTCGATTTTTTTAGGATGTAATCAGTCTTGTGCAACCATTGCTGGATTAAATAGTCCGGTTGAGATTGTCGGGAAAACTGACCTTGAAATGCCATGGGCATCAACAGATGGCATAGAATACCGTAAAGATGATTTTGAAGTCATGGAATCTGGTAAAGAAAGGTTGCACATTGTTGAAATGCTGCATCAATCAAACGGTCAGGTAATATGGTTAGATACCAGCAAAGTTCCTATGCGGGACTCAAGTGGTCAAGTCATTGGTATTGTTGGTGTATCCAATGACATTTCCATGCTCAAGAAGGCAGAGCAAACACTAAAAGAAAGTGAAAATAAGTTTAGACAGATTTTCGACCTGTCTCCAATTGGAATTGTGTTAACTGGTCTTGATAAAAAATTTCTGAATTGTAATCAGGTTTTTGCAAAAATGTTTGGTTATTCGATCGAAGAAATCGTTAGACTTTCAGTAAATGAAGTAACATTTCCGGAGGATATATTAGTAGGGATGTCAGAAATGAAGGCTTTAATAGAAGGGGAAGTTGAAACAATTCACATTCGTAAACGTTGTGTGCGGAAAGATAAGCAGTTAATATGGGTTGACCTCACAATTTCACTTATCAGAGACAACGAGAATAATCCGCTTTACTATCTAACTAATATTCAGGACATCACAAAACATAAAGAAACTGAAGAAGAAAGAGACCTGATAATTGCAATCATTGAACAATCTTCCGATTTTATAGGAACTTCCGATATGCAGGGAAATCTGCTGTATCATAATCAGGCAGCAAAAGTCATTTTGGGCATGTCTGCAGATACTTCTTTAATAGGAATGCAGATTAAAGATATATGTGCCAAAAGATTTCTTGATTTAGTATTGAATAAAGGGATTCCAACAGCAATCAGGGCGGGGAAATGGCAAAGTGAAATTGCGCTGAAACACTTTGACGGACATGAAATACCGGTATCTATACTTCAGATGGTTCACAAGGATAAAGATGGGATTCCGGCTTACACCTCATCGGTTATGAGGGACATAACCGAAAACAAGCAGGCAGAGAAAGTATTAAACAACCTTATAGAAAAAAATCCGATGTCGATTCAAATTATGGATAAGGACGGATTCACCCTTAAAGTAAATCCTGCGCACATCTTGCTTTTTGGATCTGCTGCTCCTCCTAACTTTTCAATTTTTTCCGATCTCCAGAAAAAGGGATTTGGGGAATATATTCTTCTTGCCAAAAATGGCGAAGTGGTTCATTTTCCCGATAGTTATTATAATGTGCATGATAGTTTTCCCGAGTTGCCTGATAAACCGGTATGGGTAAGTGCGGTTCTTTTTCCTTTAACAGACAAAGATGGCATTATTGAAAGATTTGTTTTCATCCATAAAGACATTACTGAGCGGAAACAGAAAGAGGAGGCTCTGGCAAAAAGTGAAAATATGCTTCAAACGGTACTGGATAATTTCCCAGGTGTTGTCTTCTGGAAAGACAGGCAATCGAATTATCTGGGATGTAATCAGACTCTTGCTACCACAGTAGGATTAAATAGTCCGGCTGAGATTGTCGGAAAAACTGACCATGAAATGCCATGGACATCAACAGAAACCATTGATTACCTTAAAGACGATATGGCTGTCATGGAAAGTGGTAAAGCAAGATTACACATTATTGAAAAACTTCGTCAATCCGATGGTCAGGTAAAATGGATAGACACAAGCAAACTGCCTATGCGGGACTCAAGTGGTCAAGTCATTGGTATCATTGGTGTATCCAATGATATATCCACGCTCAAGATGGCAGAACAAGAATTAATAGATAGGAACAAGGAACTTTTTTATCAGAATGAAGAGAAAGAAAGACGAGCAGAAGAACTGCTTCTTGCTAACAAGGAACTTTCATTTCAAAACGAGGAAAAAGAAAAACGAGCCGATGAGTTAATTATTGCCAAAGGCAAAGCCGAAGAAATGGTTTCGCTAAAAACAAACTTCCTTGCTAATATGAGTCACGAAATCAGGACTCCGCTTTCAGGAATACTTGGATTTGTCAGTTTTTTAAAAGATGATCTAGTTGACCCGTCTCATCTGGAATACGTAAATATTATAGAGAAAAGCGGAAAAAGGTTACTTAAGACTCTTAACCTGATTTTAGAATTTTCAAAACTCGAAGCCGAAAAAGAGGTCTTGCATTATTCAAATGTATGTGTGAATGATATCATTGAAGAGGTTATAAGTACATTAAAGTCCGCTTCGATGAAAAAGAATCTATATATCAGATTGATAAATAAAGATGAAAACCTTATGACGCACATTGATGAAAGATTTTTGTATGAGATAATGAATAATCTTTTGAACAATGCCATTATCTACACAAAAGAAGGCGGTATTACAATAGAATTGTCGAAAGAGGTTAGTGATGTTGTGATTAAGATAACCGATACTGGTATCGGGATTGCAAAAGAAAATTATGACGTAATATTTGAAGAGTTCCGGCAGGCGAGCGAAGGATACAGCAGAACTTTTGAAGGTACGGGTCTTGGTTTATCTATTACAAAAAGGTTTGTTAAATTGATGAATGGGACGATTGAAGTTGAAAGCAAAGTTGGAGCAGGTTCAACTTTTAAGGTTAAATTACCTATAGTAAGGATTCCTGATAATGTTACGATTAAAATCATAAAAGAAGAACCGAAAGCCGGATTATTGAAACCTACGCTGACAGAAAAAGATAAATTGTCAATTCTGCTAGTTGAGAATGATATTGTAATGATAGAGTTAACCAGGAAATTTATAAAGGATAAT
>JBMOHR010000336.1:0-3116 GCA_049317745.1 Ignavibacteria bacterium | reverse complement strand
CTTAGTTTTTGCCATTTTATTAACTAATTATAATTTCACCTGATTTTTTGCTTAACCTCATCCTTTTGGACTTACCGGTTGTAGTATCCGTAACGACTTCCATTCCGATACGTGTCTGCTTATTTGTCTTTGGACACATAAGTTCAACGTTAGTAATATTAATCGGTGCTTCTCTTTTGATAATACCGCCCTGAGGATTTTTTTGAGTTGCTTTCTGGTGTTTATGAACAATATTGACACCTTCGACAATCACTCTGCCTTTTGTTTTGTCTATGAAAAGTATCTTTCCGGTAGTACCTTTTGAGTTACCACTTAATACTTTTACTAAATCGTTTTTCTTGAGTCTTGTTTTTATCATTTTAAATCGCTTTTTTCTGAATCATTAAATAACTTCGGGTGCTAAAGATATAATTTTCATATACTGCTTCTCACGAAGCTCTCTTCCAACAGGTCCGAAAATACGTGTTCCTCTTGGTTCATTATTGGCATTCAATAATACTGCTGCATTCTCATCAAACCTTATACAACTGCCGTCTTTTCTTTTAACTTCTTTAACTGTTCTTACGATAACAGCACGTGATACCTCACCTTTTTTAACCGTACCGCCTGGTATTGCAGATTTTACGGATACGACTATAATATCACCTAAACTTGCATACCTTCTGTCCGAGCCACCCAAAACCCTGATACATCTAACAGATTTTGCTCCTGAATTATCTGCAACCGTAAGATTTGTTTCTTCCTGAATCATAATTTAATTTATCTTTACTTATTTTATAAATTATTTCGCTTTTTCTATTATTTCAACAAGTCTCCAGCGCTTGTTCTTGCTTAATGGTCTTGTTTCCATTATCTTTACTTTGTCACCAATGCCGCCTTCATTTTTTTCATCGTGGGCCATAAACTTCGTTGTTTTCTTAAAAAACTTCTTGTACAACGGATGCTGGACTCTTTTTTCGATAGCAACTACTACAGATTTCTCCATTTTATTGCTTACAATAACACCAATTCTTGATTTCCTATTGGATGTTCTTTTCTTAACTTCGGCTTGCTCCAAATTTTTTTCTTCGCTCATTCAGATATAAGTTGTTATTTCTTTAAATTCTTTGTTTCTGCTAATTCTCTTTGTTTCAGCACTGTAAGTATCTTTGCAATATCTCTCTTTGTGTTCGTTAATGACTTATAGTTTTCCAGTTGTCCGGAAGCATGCTGGAATCTGTAATTCTCTAATGCCTCGTAAGAATCTTTCAAATTGTTTTTCAGATCCTCAGTTGTCATATCTTTTATTTGATAAAACTTCATATTTTCTAATTAGATTAATCTTTTTACAAATTTTGTTTTAATAGGAAGTTTATGAGATGCTAGCCTGAATGCTTCTTCCGCTATCTCAGGAGTTACACCATCTACTTCAAACATAATCCTTCCCGGCTGGATAACAGCAACCCAATATTCAGGGGCTCCTTTTCCCTTACCCATTCTTGTTTCTGCAGGTTTCTTAGTTACAGGCTTATCAGGAAATATTCTTATCCAGACTTTACCATCTCTCTTCATAAACCTTGTTAGCGCTATTCTCGCTGCCTCTATTTGTCTGTCTGTAATCCAGGCTGCTTCCATCGCTTTCATACCGAATGAACCAAAAGCCACCAGATTTCCTCTGCCTGCTTTTCCTCTACGGTTTCCTTTCTGGGTTTTTCTGAATTTAACCCTCTTGGGCATTAACATAATTTATATACTCCGATTTATTAACTTTATTTTGAATGTTTTTCGCCTCTGCAAATCCACACTTTTACGCCAATTGCTCCGTAAATTGTATGCGATGTTACTGATGCATAATCTATGTCCGCTCTTAATGTCTGAAGAGGGATTCTTCCTTCTTTATACTGTTCAGATCTTGCTATTTCAGCGCCGCCTAATCTTCCACCGCACATAACCTTAATACCTTCAGCACCCATTCTCATCGAAGCCGTAATCGCACCTTTCATAGCTCTTCTAAAAGATACTCTGTTGGCTATCTGACCGGCGATATTTTCTGCGACTAAATGCGCATTAAGCTCCGGTTTCTTTATTTCCTCAACATTGATCTTAACTTCCTTACTTGTGATTTTCTTGATTTCCTCTTCTAACTGAGTAATTTCTTTTCCGCTCTTTCCAATCACAAAACCTGGTCTTGATGTACTTATAGTAAGAGTGATTTTCTTCAAAGTTCTTTCTATGTATACTTTTGCTACACCAGCCTTCTCAAGTCTCTTCTTGAGGTAATTTCTTATCTGTGAATCTTCTTTAAGCTTTTGAGCAAAACTTTTCTCATCATACCAATTAGAGTCCCAGGTATTTATGACGCCTAATCTAAAACCAACCGGATGTGTCTTTTGTCCCAAAAAATCTCCTTAAATATTTAAATTATTAATTCTTTTCTTCAATGTTTTCAACCACTAAGGTCAAATGTGCCGAACGTTTTCTGACTCTGTAAGCTCTTCCCTGTGGTGCCGGCAACATTCTTTTTAATACGGGTCCGCCGTTAACATACGCTTCTACAATGATAACTTCTTTCTTATCTAATCTGCCTGTATCTAATTTTCTTACAAGGTTTGAATATGCAGAAATCAATGTCTGCTCGATTACTTTTGCAGGGTGTTTCTTTGAAAACTTTAATGTGTTTATTCCGTCTTCTACTGACATATTTCTGATTAAATCAACCAGTAATCTCATTTTTCTTGGTGAAGTCGGAATGTATCTTTTAATTGCTCTGGCTTCCATAAATTACTTTGCACCTCCTGCTTTCTCTTCTTTTCTTTGACCTGAATGGGCTCTGAATGTTCTTGTGTGTGAAAATTCACCTAATTTATGGCCTACCATATTTTCTGATACGAAAACGGGAATGAACTTATTGCCGTTATGAACTGCAAAAGTATGACCGATAAAATCTGGTGTAATCGTACAGGCTCTTGCCCAGGTCTTTACTACCTTCTTTTGATTCTTTTCGTTAAGTTTTTCAACTTTATCGACTAGCTTAAAATCTAAATAGGCTCCTTTTTTATAGGATCTTGTCATTTTCTATTCCTTTTTTTAACAATGTATTTATCAGAAAGATTCTTCTTTTTTCTCGTTTTATAACC
>JBMOHR010000335.1:0-3121 GCA_049317745.1 Ignavibacteria bacterium | reverse complement strand
GTATTTACATCTATACTTTGACTGCAACTGAAACAAACACGAATAAAGTTTACAGAGAAACAAAGGTAATGAATTATATAAAGTAAACTAATCGTATAGAAATCCTTCCCCGCAGTTTAAGCGGGGAAGGACTTTTATTGAATATCTTTAAGGAGCAAATCTAAACTTTTGAGAATTATTCGATAAATACAATTTGTGTAGTGAGCATTTATTCTTGTTCCTCTCATTTTATCATCAGTCCGCCAAAAAGACGGCGGACTTCAGATAAAGTGATTCGCATCACTTTATCATCAGCATCTTCCTCGTCTCCGTAAAAGTCTGGTGAGTGGATTCGCCCGACACTATTATCTGATAGAAGTAGATTCCTGTGGCATGTGCTGAAGCGTCGAAATCGGCGATGAACTTTCCTATGCCCCAGCGTCCGTTGACGAATTCTTTCACTTCGCGTCCGCGGGCGTCGAAGACTTTCAGAGTTACGTGCGATGGCTCTTTGAGTTCGAACGGAATGTTTGTCGTTGGGTTAAACGGGTTTGGATAGTTTTGTCCGAGGGAAAACTTATCGGGCACGATGTTCGGTACAAGTTTGATGCCAGTGAAGAATGTTGTGTCGTTGCCGCCTGTGGTGGTGTGTGATAAAGATGGTATAGAAATACTAGACGGATAAATCCATCCCACTCTATTATTTACAAAAGAAATAAAACTGAAAGAGTAACGTTGTAATGTTGTATCGGGAAATTGATAACCCCAATTTATTCCTCCATTAGTTGTTTTATATACAGGCGGGCGGCCAAAATTTCTAGCACCTACCATCCATACGGTGTCCTTATTCAAAATTGAAAAAGAAGTGCTATTACTAAAATATGAACTAAAAGTAGGTGTTCTTTGTGTTAACCAATTGATCCCGCCATTTGTTGTTTTCTTTATACTGTCATAACACTTCCAACCCGTTAAACTATCAACAAACATTATACTTGTGTATGTTTCTCCCGTTATTGCAAACCAGTTAACACCTCCGTTTGTGGTTTTACGCATTTGACCGCCAAGACAAAACCCCATGTCTTTGTTATACATATAAATAGTTGATGGCTGTCCACTTCCTCCAGTCTGCCCCATTGCCTGCCAGTTATACCCACCGTTTGTTGTGCGGTAAACACCACCGCTGAATCCGCCATCATAAACAAAAAGTATAGTATCATTATTAAGAACTGCCATATTTTGAGGATATAATCCAGTATATATTGATACCCAGTTATCTCCACCATTTGTAGTTTTAAATAATGTTGTATAATTAGCACTTGCATAGCCTGTACTACTATTAATAAATTGAATTTTATTAAATGATATCGTACCTGCTACTGGTGTATATGTATATACAATATTCCAATTATCACCTCCATTCGTCGTTTTAATAATATATCCCTGAACGGATGAATTTGTACTCGTCACAGCAAACCCCGTTAAACTATCAAGAAAAGTTATACTGTTAATTGCACTTCCATTCAGATTCGGAAAGAACTGCTGGTACCAGCCTGACGTCAATAGTTTATCCGACTGAAATGTCGTTGCAAGAAACAACAGGGATAATATGAGTAATGATATTCTTTTCATTCTAATTTAAAATATAATCTTGACAAGCAATCTTCTCACAATTTACAAAATTCCTAAATTAAAAAGACTTCATAATTCTGTGAGTATGAAGTCTTTTCTGCCGTTGAGGATTTTCACATCCGAACGAGCTTAAAGCCTATGTAATATGGATTCCAGCTAAGAGCATGCTGGAATGACAAACAACCTATTTCCCTTTTAGTGCCTGGTCTACCTCGATGTACTTCTGACCTTTCTTTCCGCCCGCGAAGGACTCGAGATAATTTTTAATTAATATTACACGTGCGTTTAAACCGTCGGGAGCATCGTAGATGGTCTCGCGGTCTTTTACTGCGTCGCCGTAGTCTTTCAGCGCCACTCCGATATCACCGTTTAGTTTTGTGAGATACTGCACAAAAAGCTTAAAGTCTGCAAGCTGAATTGCAGTGTTGTTTGTGGGGTTGTATGCTGCACCGAGTGAACCGATTATCGCGAGTATTTCCGATGCGTAACCCGTTACTGCAACAAAGCTTCTTTCGCTCGGTGAACGGCCTGAACCTTTTGGCAGAGTTATGTCTTTCTTCTTCGGATATGCAGGTGCAAACTTTTTGTAGAGTGCATAAACTTTCAGGTATGCACCGGATGTTTTTCCGAATTCTGCTTTAAGGTAAGCAACTATAGATGCAACACGGTTTTGCAAACAGTTTATGTCTGCCTCTTTCCCTCTGAATACTTGTGGTTTCCTCTCTTTGCGTTTGTCTGTTAATAATACCAAAAGTGTTTCCACTAAATCATTTTTAGCCCGGACTAAGGGAGCAAATACATCGAGTGCGGCTATGGTTATAAGTACGTTTGTGGGAAGATACTCTACCCAGGTTTTTAAAATTGCAATTACAACTATAAACCTTCCGAGCAGATTTTCATAAGAACTTTGAGAAGCCATTTTAATCTCCTTTGTTTAGTTATTTAAATGCTTTTCATAGTAGGTCTTACATAAGAAATTTATAAATTGTATTTGATTTGTTCAAGGATTATCTGAAATTATTATGAAAAATTTTTCATCTGTGCATTGCAAAAACCGTGCCAGTGGCGGGATTATGGGGTGTTTGGTATCATAGATGGCTTGTGTATATTTTAGATGGCTTGTGTATTTTGTAGATGCTCCATGTAGTTTTGTAGAAGCCCTGTGAGAACTGTAGATGCTCCGTGTAGTTTTGTAGAAGCCCTGTGAGAACTGTAGATGGCTTGTGAGAAACTTCAGAAGCCCTGTGAGATTTGTAGATGACTTGTGAGAAACTTCAGAAGCCCTGTGAGAGTTGTAGATGGCTTGTGTGTAAATTGCATAAGGCATCTTGAAACCTGAATGGAGCATCTACAGATTGCATAAGGCATTTTTGGAACAGAATGGAGCATCTACAGTTTGCATAAGGCGTTTTTGAAACAGAATGGAGCATCTACAGATTGCATAAGGCATCTTTAAAACTGAATGGAGCATCTTTGGTTTGCTTTGGGTTGTTTCAAAACTTAATAGTGCTTA
>JBMOHR010000334.1:0-3126 GCA_049317745.1 Ignavibacteria bacterium | reverse complement strand
TAAATCAATCCTGAATGAAAGAATTTATACATTTACATAATCATACACATTATTCCTTGCTCGATGCAATCTGTACAGTCGACGGGCTTGTTAATGCTGCCGTCGATAACAAGATGAGCGCAGTCGCATTAACTGACCACGGCGTTATGTTCGGTGCTATGGAGTTTTATGGTAAGTGTCTGAGTAAAGGTGTAAAACCAATCATTGGCTTCGAAGCCTATGTGGCACAGGGCTCTTCACGCTTTGACAAAACAAAACGAACCGAAACCAGTGCAGATGTTATTGACGTGGAAAATTCTGACGGGCTTTCAGTCTCTAACATTAACTATGCACACTTAATACTTCTCGCAAAGAATAACGTCGGCTATAAAAACCTTCTGAAACTTAATTCTATAGGTCATATGGAAGGCTTTTATTATAAGCCGAGAATTGACCTCGAAGTCCTTGAACAGCATAAAGAAGGTATCGTTGCTCTTTCTGCCTGTGCCGGAGGTGTTGTTTCCTGCTATATCGTCCGCGATAATCTGCAAAAGGCAAGAGAGATGACCGACAGGTATAAAAGTATCTTTGGTGATGACTTCTACCTTGAAATCCAGAACCATCTGACACTCGATTCTGAGAAAAAAGTTTTAAGGGAAATGCCTAAAATCGCAAAAGAGTTCGGGCTTAAACTCATAGCAACTAACGATGTACATTACATTAAACAGGAACACGCAATAGCTCATAATATATACCTGAATATTAGCTCTAAACAAAGCAAAAATCTCGAACCCCGCGATTTAACCAAAGACTTGCGCTACGGTACTGATCAGATTTATTTCAAGTCAACCAAGGAGATGTGTGAATTGTTTAAAGATTATCCCGAAGCACTGGCTTCAACTCTGGAAGTTGCCGAGAAATGTGACTTAAAACTCGACACAAAAACTCACCATATGCCGAACTTCCCTATACCTGAAGATTCAGGCGTAAATACTCTTGATGGTTATCTTGATAAACTCGCTCATGAGGGGATGAAGAAAAGACTCAAAGATATTACTCCCGAAGCTGAAGAACGATTGGTTTATGAGTTAAAGGTTATCTCTAAAATGAATTTCTCAGGTTACTTCCTGATTGTAGCTGATTTTATTAATTCTGCAAAGGACAGGGGCATTCTTGTCGGTCCAGGCAGAGGAAGTGCCGCAGGCAGTCTTGTATGCTATTGTATGGGTATTACAAACGTTAACCCGCTCGATTATAACTTGCTCTTCGAAAGATTCCTGAATCCCGAAAGAGTATCAATGCCTGATATCGATATCGATTTTCAGGACGACAGACGTGATGAGGTGATACAGTATGCAAGGGAGAAATACGGGGAAGATTCCGTTGCTCAGATTATTACTTTCAATAAACTCGCTCCGCGTGGTGTATTAAAGGATGTCGGTAGAGTTCTTAATTTTCCATTTAAGGAAATTAATGACCTCACAAAAGTTATTCCTATTCTTTTCGGAAAAGTTAAACCTCTTACGGAGTGTTTAAAGGAAGTTCCTGACTTCAGCACATATTTCAATACTGGTACTGCCTCAGAGAAAATCGATAAGAAAAACCTGTTTGAGTATGCCAGTGTGCTCGAGAACCTTAATAAGAATGCATCCATTCACGCTTCTGGTGTCGTGATTGCACCATCTAACATTACGAACTACGTTCCGCTTTCACGTGCAAAGGATCCCGATAAAAAAGGCTCTGATAATTCTGATGAAATAGTCTACTGTACCCAATATGATATGAACAGGCTTGAAGATGCGGGTCTGATTAAAATGGACTTTCTCGGATTGAAAGAACTCAAGGTTATCGGAAAAACGCTAAAACTTGTAAACGAAAACCATAACCTTTCTATCACTACTGACAACATTCCGCTCGACGATAAAGATACTTACGAACTGTTCTCCGCGGGCGCTACTGTTGGTATATTCCAGTTCTCAAAAAGTAAGATGCGCGAATATCTTTCTAAACTGAAACCAAAAGATATTAATGACCTTGCAGCAATGAATGCTCTCTACAGGCCTGGCCCTATGAAACTGATTCCTGACTTTATAGATAAAAGATTCGGTAAACAGAAAATTACGTACCTCCATCCATTGATGGAAAATTCTCTTAAGGATACTTATGGCATCATTGTTTATCAGGAACAGGTTATGCAGATAGCCCGCGAAGTTGCTGGTTTTACGATGGCACAGGCTGATAATATGAGAAAAGCAATGGGTAAGAAGATTAAGGAAAAAATGCAGCAGGTTAAGGTAGACTTCGTTAAAGGCGCCGTGAAGAATGGCGTTGAAAAGAAATTCGCCGAACAGATATTTGCTTTAATACTCGACTTTGCCGACTACGGGTTTAATAAATCCCACGGCGTGGCATATTCAGTACTTGCGTACTATACTGCTTATTTAAAAACCCATTTCCCTCTTGAATTCCTTGCTGTGTCAATGGAAGGAAGAAAAGATGATGAAACGGAATTGCAATTTCTTATAGAAGAGTGTAAACGTATGAAGATTAAAATTCTTCAGCCGAACGTCAATGAGAGTTTTACGAGCTTCAGAGTTAAATATACTAATCAGGAAACTAAAGAAGGTGAAATAATATACGGCTTGAGTGCTATTAAGAATGTGGGTGAGAAGGCAACTGAGAATATTATAAAGGAAAGAGAAGCAAACGGCGATTACAAAAGTTTTATGGATTTACTCATCAGAGTTGATTTGCGCCTTGTAAATAAAAAGACAATTGAATTCCTTATCTTCGCAGGGGCTTTTGATACACTGGAAAAGAACAGACGCAAACTATATCTTAATATGGAACGTGCTGTTATGTTTGCCGCTAAAATAAAGGATACTCCCGAAAACCAGGGTCAGCACGGATTATTCTCAGATACACCTCACCATAATGGAGTTAGCGAACTGAAACTTGAAGACTATGAAGATTTTACCGAAATAGAAAAATATAATAATGAGAAAATATCAGTCGGTTATTATCTTACGGGTCATCCTCTTGAAAAATACAGAAGACAGATTGAGAACTTTGTCAATCTCAGCTTTGGTGATGATATAAATGAAATCGATTTTACAAAAGTAGGCACTGCAAATATGTGCGGGGTCA
>JBMOHR010000333.1:0-3132 GCA_049317745.1 Ignavibacteria bacterium | reverse complement strand
AGAAATAATTCTTTTTTAGAAGACAAAATATTCTTTTAATATTATTATAGTATTTTATATCCAGCCGACGTCGCATCATTGTAAAACATTTTTACCGTATCCAGTGATAATTCACCTAAGTCCATCCCTATCATATGAAGTTTCTTTAACAGATCATTCGTAACAGTGATTATCTCGCACCCGCATTGTTCTGCCTGTATTATGTTCAGCACTTCTCTCGAACTTGCCCATAATAACTCTAGACCTTTTTTTGCAGATAATATTCTTTTAGCTTCTTTCATCAGAGGTATCGGGTCATAACCTGTATCAGCTATTCTTCCTGCGAAGACCGAAATAATTGATATTGAATCTTCTTTGAATGCTGCACCTAATTCTTCCACCTGCTGAAGAGTAAGAATTGCAGTAACATTTAATTTAATATTCTGATTATCTAATTTCTTTATAAGGTTTATTGAAGATTCACGCTTTGTATTGGTGATAGGAATTTTAACGTAAACATTTTCTCCCCAGCTTGCAATCTTCATTGCCTCTTTCTCCATAGTTTCAAAATCATCCGAAAATACTTCAAATGAAATCGGCATATTATTAACCTTAGAAATTGCCTCCTTTGCAAATTTCTCATAATCAGTTATACCGCTTTTCTTCATCAGAGTAGGATTAGTAGTAAAACCTTTTACCACTCCTGCCTGTGATGCTTTTTCCATCTCATTTACATCTGCCCCGTCGGCAAATATCTTGATTTTAAGGTCAGTAAATTTCATTGTTCTCTTTTATTTAGTTGATTCCCATTTCATTTCGTTCACTTTCAAATCAGGATGAGTTGCGATACAATGCAAGACAACCGACTGGAATGATTCAGAATGAGGAGTAATAGTATTGTTATTTACAACCGGTATAATGATACAACTTGTAGAGTTCTTTGCAGTGTAACCGCCGTCTTTGCCTACTATACCCATAATACGCGAACCTCTTGTTTTAGCCAGATCAATAGCTTTTATTATATTCACGCTAATATTCTTTTCAGCATTACCGCCGCCAACCGACAATATTAATATTCCGTCCTTTTCATTAAGTCTGCTAGTTGTTAACCATTTCACAAATACCGTTTCCCAACCCTCATCATTGACTCTGGCGGTTAACTCAGACACATTATCAGTAGGAGTGTATGTTTCGATTCCGCAGATTTTTCTGAAGTCGTTCACTGTATGCGAAGCGTTTGCAGCACTGCCGCCGACGCCAAGTATAAAGAGCCTCCCACCGTCATTTTTAATCTTTACTAAATCCTGAGTAATATTCATAATGGCCTTTTTATCGAGTTTAGCGACCACTTCCTTTACTTCTTCAAAATAACTATTAATGTATTCTTCCAATTTAATATTTATAGTTTATGTTTTAATAAATAATCTTTAGTTTCTTCTATACCTTTAAAAGAGCCGATTTCATAAAACCTGTTAAACACTTCGTAACCAAGCATTTGGTTCTTTGAAATTAAATCCTTAAATACATCTTTTAAATCAAATTTATCTTTCTCCAGATAAGGCGAGAACGCTTCCTTTCTTAGAATACTAAAACCATAATCAATATACTCAAATTCCGCGTCATCAACCTTATCGTATTTAATAATGTTACCATCCCTGAAAATAATGTTACTCTTATCCCATTTATTTTCGTTTTTCAGAACAGTCATCAAACCTGACTTGTCAAAATTATTAAAATAATTAAGAATGTCAATGTATTCAATATTCAAGAACGAATCTCCGTACAATATCATAAAAGGGTCACTTAACAAAGGAAATGCTTTTTTCAGGGCACCGCCAGTGCCTAAGAGGGTTTCGCCGTCGTATGAGTACTTTACGTTTACAGAATTTGAACTGCCGTCTCCTAAATAATCTTCAATCGGTTTAGCAAAATTTCCAAGACATAAGACAACATTACTGATACCTTTGGAGCGTAATAAATCTATCTGATGCTGAATAAAAGGTTTTCCGTTTATATCAATTAAAGATTTTGGAATTTCAAGTGTGACAGGATATAGTCTTGTAGCCATTCCTCCAGCTAAAATAACCAAAGTCATATCGTCTGACATCAGGCAGAATATATTTTTTTAGCACCTTCAAATTCAAAAGAAAACCATGTCGGCTTTAATCCAAATTTCCTTAAGGCTTCCACAAGTTTCGGTTTGTTGTTAGGACAATACAACAATAAGAAACCACCACCGCCTGCACCGACAACCTTACCGCCTATTGCGCCGTTTTTCATAGCTATATCGTAAGCTTCGTCAATATAAGGGTCAGACACTTTAGAGGATAAACCTTTCTTAGTCATCCAGTGATTGTGAAGGATTTCTCCAAACTCATTTATCTTGCCTTCCTCTAAAATTTTCTTCGTATATAGTCCCATATCTTTAATTCTGTGCAGTTTGTCGAGCGTGGAGGAATCCTTTTGTTTGCTCTTTTCGTTCTGGTCAGTAAGGATTGAACTTGCTGAACGAGTAATATTTAAATAAAAGAGGAATAAATTATTCTGAAGTTCAATCATCATTTCTTCTTTTATCTGAACCGGTTCAACATTAACGCTGCCGTCTTTGTTAAAATAATATGCATTAAACCCGCCGTAGGCAGAAGCGTACTGATCCTGCTTGCCTATAGGCTCTTTTAAAATATCAATCTCTATATGACAGGCAGCCTCTGCTAATTTATCGATGCCGACATAATCTCTTTTGTATGCGTATAAAGCATTAAGCAATGCAACTGTAAAAGTGGAAGAAGTTCCTAAACCGCAATTCGACGGGACATCTGCTATTGAGGCCAGCTCAATTTGTTTTGTAATTCCAGTATAACTTAACGCTTCCCTGAAGATTCTATGCTCAATCTTTGAGATGTCATCAACGATTTCAGTCTTAGAATAAGAAAGTCTAATATCCTCTTCAAACCTCTTGTTCAGTACAATATTAACATATTTATTAATTGAAGTAGCTAAAAGAAATCCGCCAAACTCTTTATAATACGAAGGCAAATCAGTACCCCCACCGCCCATAGATAGTCTTACAGGTGCTCTCGATAATATCATATTTTATTAATTTTATTGTACATTGCAGAAACTGATTCAAATATTGCTTCTCTTGCATTGAAT
>JBMOHR010000332.1:0-3138 GCA_049317745.1 Ignavibacteria bacterium | reverse complement strand
TGCTCTTGTATATTTCTTCGTTGTTCCAGTAAGTTCTTATCATCGAAGGCCAGTTTGGCTGGAATGCAATCATTCCGACTATACCTTTTTTAGTAATAGGTTCGGATGTCTTTAAATCCAATACTGTAGCTGTGATTCCCGGGAAAGGTTTTCCCATCGAGCCTGGTTTTATTTTCATTCCCGGATAGTTGCTTACCATTATGCTGCCTGTTTCTGTCTGCCAGAATGTATCGTGAAACATCATTCCGAATGCTTCCTGCGACCAGATTACTGCTTCTGCATTTAAAGGTTCACCAACACTTGCCAGATGACGCAGTGATGATAAATCATGTTTCTTTACCGCCGCAGTTCCTTCTTTCATCAAAGAACGGATTGCTGTTGGTGCAGAATACCAGACTGTCACTTTATTCTTCTCTGCAAACTTGTACCAGTTGTCCGCTGTAAAACCAATATCAGTCACGCACTGAGTTACGCCGTTTGCCCACACTCCGATTATACCGTACGATGTTCCTGTAACCCAGCCCGGGTCAGCAGTACACCAGTATACATCATCTTCCTGCAAGTCAAGTACGTACTTAGCAGTAATGTATTGTGATATTAATGAATAGTGAACGTGCTGTGCACCTTTTGGTTTTCCTGTAGTGCCAGATGTGTAGTGAAGTACAGACTTTGTTTCTGCAGTAGAAGGGAAGCAGTCAAATTTTTCTATCTTCGGTTCGGTCTCGATGTTTAATGCAAATTCTCTTTCTCTGAGTGGTTTGCTGCCGTCATCATCAACAACTATTATGTATTTCAAATAAGGCATCTTCTCGAGTATGTTTCTTACTTTCGGAAGATGTTTCTTCTGCGTCATAATCGCAGTTGTTGTTGCATCTTCAAGTCTTGTTAATAAAGATTCAGAACCAAACGCTGAAAACAGCGGCTGTGCAATAGCGCCAAGTTTCAGTACTCCTAAAAATCCCATGTATAGCTCGGGAATTTTATCCATAAATAAACAAACTCTGTCCCCCTGATTCACTCCTAAGTTTTTCAGATAACTGGCCATTGTGTTTGTAATCAATCTAAGGTCGTTGAAGGTGTAACGCTTTTCTTCACCTTTCGAACTTTCCCAGATCAGTGCAAGTTTTTCAGCTTTTCCTTTTTCGCAAATACGGTCCGAACAATACCAGCCTATGTTGATAATGTCTCCGTCTTTGTATTCTAATTCTTTCTTTGAAATATCCCACGAAAAGGTTTTTACTTCCTCTTCATACGATTTCATGTTTGAAGGTTTTGATGGCATAAGGCTTTTAGCCCTCCGTTTAATTTATAAATGATGTTCAAGTATAGTTTAAAATCTAAATAAAGTATTGCAGGGAAAAAATTAATTTACATCTCTTCTATTACTTTTCTTACTTTAGGACTGAATATATATTTGTACTTACTCTTTCCGTAACTCATTTTCACTTCAAGTTTTGTTGGTTCAAGTGTTATTATTTCCCATACCATTTCATTCTCAGTATCTTTGTCAAAGTAAATTGTTGCGCCGTCTTCCGACATTTCCCATACGCCGTCAGTAGATTCGTTTTCTTCCCAGTATGTGTATTGTCTGTCTTCCCTGAAGTCAACAACTATCTCAAGCATATTTTCTTCAACTGATTTTTTGCCGTTCTCAATGAATTCTTCTATACCCCAGACTTTTACTAATGGATTGTCGCTTTGAGTGGTTGTGGAATCTTGTGCAATGTTGTTGCTTTGAGTGGTTGTGGTATCTTGTGCAAAAAGGTTTACGCATACGAATAATGAAAGTACGGTAATAATAATTTTGAATCTAATCATCAAATATTTCTTTTATAGTAATTTCTATAAAAATATGATATTTAAAGCGATTATTCTATTCAAATTTACATATATATAGGCCTATCAACGGGAATTATCTTTAACCCTAAAGAATCTCTTTCTCTTATCTATTTCTCCTTCCCAAGCTCTAGCTTGGGAAGGCATTATTATAATCTTCTTTTAATCCGTGCCAATCCGTTCACTCTGTGAAAATCCGCGTTCCATTCTTAAGTTTCTAATATCCGTGAAAATCCGCGTTCTATTTCTACAGCCCCACCTTCAGATTCAAATACAGATTCCTTTCCGCCGCCGGTATCCAGTAAGGCACCCCGTATCCGTCAACACTTCCCGATGTCTCGTAAAGCCTGTCGAATATGTTATTCACTTTCAGCGATAGCTCAACTGAGTTGATGTATTTATGCGCGTTTTTAAGCTGAAGCGCCGGTATCACATCAAACGACAGCCCCGCATTAAACACCGTGTAAGCATTAATATACTTATCCACGTACCCAGCAACACTTCTTGCAGACGGATTCTTTATTTCGTTCTCCGAATTATCCAGATACTGTTTCCCGATGTGCTGTGCAGTTACGTAAAAGTTTAAACCAAAACTTGTATTATAGTTCAGCGATAAATTTGCGATGATACCCGGATTCAACAGTATTTTATTCCCCGAATAATCATTCCCGTACAAAACGTTTCCAACCGAATCCGCACCGATAACTTCTTTGTAATCCTTGAAGTAATTATCCGACAGGTTTATGTTTCCCGACAAATAAAGATTCCTCAGCAGGTTCGACTTGCTCTGCTTTTCAAACGGATGCAATTCAAAATCGAACTCGATTCCCTGATGTATTGATTTTCCTGCGTTGCCGTTTATCGGCTGTCCTACGTTGTCAAGCTGTCCGTTGCTCACTATTTCATTGCTGAAGTTCATCAGATAGAAGTTCAGGTTTGCTTTCAGCATTGCCGATGTGTACCCGAACCCAAGTTCATAGTTGAGCATTTCTTCAGGTTTCACAAACGGGTCTGTGTAATCATTGTTCACCGTATCTATCACCCTGAAACCCGGCTTTGAATAAGGGTCTTCGGCATTGTATATATCTTTCAGCCTTGGCTCTCTCTTTGCAATCGAGAAGTTTCCGAACGCACGGAAGTTATCCGTGATGTTATAGTTCAGTCCGAATCGCGGAGTCAGGAAATTGTAATCCACGCTGAACGCATAAGGTTTAAACTTGTCGTCCGATATGCTGTACTTGTGATACGCAAACTGCACGCCCACCATTCCCGTAAGCTTCTTTGTGATGTTGTAAACTTCGT
>JBMOHR010000331.1:0-3143 GCA_049317745.1 Ignavibacteria bacterium | reverse complement strand
ATTTAAATTTTCTCAATATAAAACTCGCAATATACATCATTTATATCTGTATTAATATACTCTTTTCCTTCTAAAATATTATTTTCCATCTTTTTGCATCCAACCTCTTTTTTGATAAACTCTATATTCTTGCTTAAAATACTGTTAATATCATCATTTGTCTTCACAGATATACTGATTTTATCGTTTACTTCGAAATCATTATTCTTTCTGTAATTCTGTACTCTGTTTATAAATTCCCTCACAAATCCCTCGTCTGCGAGTTCTTTATCAAGTTTTGTGTCCAGAGCAATCGTTACTGCATTGTTCGATTCCACAATCCATCCTTCGATGTTTTCTGTGTACAATTCCAAATCGTCATTTGTAAACGTAAATCCTTCTTTTTCTACTTTACCTGACTTCTGAAGTACCGATATATCTGCTTTATCAAAGCTAAGAATTATCTTTTGAACCTGTTTAACATCTTTTCCGAACTTCGGTCCGATTGATTTAAAGTTAGGCTTTGCTTTTTTAACTATTATATCCGAATCACCTTCAAGTATCTTCAGTTCCTTAACGTTAATTTCTTCTAAGATAATATCTTTCACTTTTAACAATCTATTCTTTTCTTCTTCGCTTAAAACAGGGACTAATAACTGTCTTAACGGCTGACGTACTTTTAAGTTGTTCTTAACCCTCACTGCCCTGACAAGGTAAACTATCTCCTGTGCCATTGCCATCTGTTCTTCTAATTCATTTACGATATTTGCTTCGTCAAAGTTAGTAAATTCGCTTAAATGTACAGAGCCTTCATTCGGTAGAAGATTACAGTATAATTTCTCTGCTATAAAAGGTGATACAGGTGCAATCATCTTTACTATCTCAAGCAGACATTCAAACAATGTCTGGTATGCCGAGTTTTTATCTGCATCGTTTTCAGGGTATCTGAACCTTTTGCGGTTTCTTCTTACGAACCAGTTAGAAAGTTCATCAATCGTGAAATCGTGTACAACTCTTATTGCCTTAGTTATTTCGTATCCTTCAAGGTTCTCGAAGTATTTCTTCTTCACTGAATTTAACTTCGATATTATCCATCTGTCAATTTCCTGCCTTTCACTAACATCAACTATTTTCGACGCAGTATAATCAAAACCTATCATGTTTGAATAAAGCACAAAGAACTTGTAAGTATTGATTAACGTATCGAAGAATTTATTCTTTACGTCAACCATTTCATCTTCATTGAAGTTCTTTGATTTTCCGATAGGGGAGTTCCCGACTAAATACCATCTCAGAACGTCTGCACCGTGCTTATCCATCATATCAAAAGGATTTACAACGTTACCAACCGACTTGCTCATCTTTTTTCCGAGCTTATCCAGAATCAAACCGTTAACGATTAAGTTCTTATAAGCAGGTTTATCAAAAAGGAAAGTTCCTATTGCGTGAAGCGAATAGAACCAGCCTCTTGTCTGGTCAACACCTTCTGCTATAAAGTCCGCAGGATAGTTTTCTTCAAACCATTCCTTGTTTTCAAACGGATAGTGGAACTGTGCAAAAGGCATAGAGCCGCTGTCAAACCAGCAGTCTATAACTTCAGTCACGCGTTTCATTTCCTTGCCGTTTTCTGAAACAAGTTTTATGTTATCTATATACGGTTTATGTAAATCAAAAGGTATATCCTTGTAAACTTCGTCAAAGTTAGTTGCTTTCTTTTTCAACTCCTCAATACTACCTACGCATTCATAAACTTCCTTGTCGTCATCGTCTAAATAATACCATACAGGCAGGGGAGTTCCCCAGAACCTGTTTCTCGATATTGCCCAGTCTTTGTTCTCTTCAAGCCAGTTACCGAACCTGCCCGAACCAAACTCAGGCGGATTCCAGTTTATCTGCTTATTCATCTCAATCATCTTATCCTTGTATGTTGTAGTCCTCACAAACCATGAATCCGTTGCGTAATACATAAGAGGAACCTTATGTCTCCAGCAATGCGGATAAGAGTGTGTGAACATTTCTTTCTTATAAAGTCTTCCGTTTGCTTTCAGTTCAAGTATTAAGTCAGGGTCACATTCCTTAAAGTTTCTTCCCGCGTATTTGCCAGCAGCTTTAACAAAAAGTCCGTCCCTGTAAACTGCCTGCAGAACAGGCAAATCATATTTCTGACCAATAGCATAATCATCCTCACCATAAGCAGGTGCAATGTGAACAATCCCTGTACCGTCATCCAGTGTTACAAAATCACCAAGCGTCACGTAATAAGCCTTTTTCTCAACCTCCATAAAACTGAAAAGAGGTTCATATTCCATTCCTTCAAGTTCAGTGCCTTTAAATCTTTTTACTATTTCGTATTCGTCCTTAACCACTGATAAACGTGATTCTGACAGAATAAACTTTTCGTCTTTCTTGGTATTAATTAAAACGTAATCCGATGTAGGGTTAACGCAAAGTGCTACGTTTGATGGCAGAGTCCACGGAGTAGTAGTCCATACGAGGAACTCAGTATCTTTATATTCTTCGTTCTTAATCTTAAAAGTAACATACACAGACGGGTCTTTTAAATCGACGTATCCCTGTGCAACTTCGTGCGAAGATAAAGGTGATTCGCAGATAGGGCAGAAAGGCAGAATCTTAAAACCTTTTACCATTAATCCTGCGTCAAAGAATTTCTTAAGCGCCCACCAGACTGACTCTATGTATTCATTATGGAATGTAACGTATGCATCGTCGAGGTTAATCCAGTACGCCATTTTCTGAGTAAGGATTTCCCACTGTGATAAGTATTTAAATATAGATTTCTTGCATTCTTCGTTAAAATTAATCGCGCCAAACTCATAAATATCGTGTCTCGATTTCAGTCCGAGTTGTTTTTCCACTTCCACTTCAACCGGCAGTCCGTGAGTATCCCATCCTGCCTTACGGTTAACGCGGTATCCCTGCATAGTTTTATACCTGCAGATAATATCCTTTACTGTACGGGCAATAACGTGATGAATTCCCGGCAGACCATTTGCAGTAGGCGGACCTTCATAGAAAGTAAAATGTTTCTTCGGGTCTTTTTCACTGACACTTTTATTAAAAGTATCATCTTTAGCCCAAAAATCAAGCATTTCGTCTGCTAATCCTGGTAAACTAAATTTATCGTCTAAATTCTTGTACATCAT
>JBMOHR010000330.1:0-3144 GCA_049317745.1 Ignavibacteria bacterium | reverse complement strand
TACTAAAGCGACTCCTTAGCACGTATCTGGTACTGAATCACCTTCACATCAGATACGACATAAACGTTGCTTATGAACTCAACGTTTATCTTTTTGCCGTCGGCAGTTTCAAGCGGAAGATCTTCATAACGCACATATTCTTTCTGCTGAAGTTCAAGGAATTTATCCTTGTTTGCTACTATATCTTTGAAGAATCCTATTTCCCATATTGCTTTTTCTATAAACTGCTCCTTCGAATATCCCAGTATCTCTTCCAGATAAGGATTAACATTGGTAATCTTTCCTGTCTCTGCATCGAGCATAAGAATCCCGTCTTTTGACGATTCAAAAAGGCCCCTGTAGCGTGCTTCCGATATTGCCAGAGCTTCATTAGTCTTATTAACTTCAATTTCAAGTGTCTTGGCAGAACTTATATTACTGAATGTAATCACCAGTCCGTCTATCCTGTCATCCATCGTTCGGTAAGGCAGAATCCGCACTGTAAACCATCTCCCGTCGTTTGTAGTAATCGATGTTTCCAGTGAAGACAGTGTTTTCAGTACCTTCCTTGCGTCGCTCTCCATATTCGGGTATTGCAGGTTTGTAACCAGGTCTGTGAAAGGTCTGCCGATATCCGTTTGCCGCAGTTTAATAATATTGATTGTCTGGTCAGTAAACCTTCTGATGTGCAGGTCCCTGTCAAGGAAAAGTGTTGCAATTTCAGTGCTGTTAAGAAGGTTTTTCATATCGTCGTTTGCCTGCAGAAAGTCACTTACTTTGCTTTGCAGTTCTATGTTAACTGTCTGCAGTTCTTCGTTCAGACTCTGCATCTCTTCTTTGGATGTTGTAAGTTCCTCATTAGTGGATTGCAGTTCTTCATTCGTTGACTGCAGTTCCTCGTTGGTTGATTTAAGTTCTTCCTGTGAAGTCTGCATCTCTTCTCGTGTCGACTGCAGGTCTTCGTAACTTCTCTGCAGTTCAACCTCAATACTTATCTGATGTGCAGTTGCTTTTAACTTACCCGTTTTTGCGTCAATCGCATTACCGGATATAACAGCGGGAACATCCGTAAAGACGACCATAATCATACCTTTGATTAAATCAGGTTTCTCAATTCGCTGAACAGTAACATCGATGAACTGAGTTCCGCCGTTTGTACCTATTTTCAGGTTCTTCAGTTTAATTTCGGTGTAGATCTGCCCTGCCTTGCGGAATGCTCCCGGGAGTTCATGCTGTATCCCTTTGCGTGCCATCGCAAAAATATTCCAGTTCGCCTTACCCGCCGCAGGTTCAAGGTACTTTCCTGTTTTTCCCGTAATGTATAATATGTCTCCTTTATCGTTTACCAGAACACTTGCAGGTGCAAAACGCTGAAGCAGAAGCTGGTCTGCAAGGATTTGTATGTTCTCATCAATTTTCTTTGAAGCAACAATTTCTACAGGTATAGATTTCACTCTGTGGAACGAACTTGGGAAATCCAGCAGTTCGTGTGCCTGAGCAGATAAAGTACGTTTATAGAATTTTAATTTACTGTCAACCTCCTGAAAACCTTCTTCGTATTTTCCTGTAGTTTCGGCAGAGCCAAGCAGCATAATTCCGTTTGGGTTCAGACTGTAATTAAAGAGTGCCATAAGTTTCTTCTGCAATAAAGGCTCCATATAAATAAGCAGATTCCTGCACGTAAGAATATCCAGTTTTGTAAACGGAGGGTCTTTAATCACGTTCTGCGGAGCGAATACCACCATTTCGCGTATGGAATTATTTATGCGGTAACCATCCGCTTCCTTTGTAAAGAACTTGTTCAGGCGGTCTGTTGACACGTCGGCTGAAATGTTTAACGGATAAACTCCTCTTCTTGCTATTTCTATTGAATCAGAGTCGAGGTCAGTGGCAAATATCTGCAGTGTTAAATTCTTCGAGTTTTTGATTCTTTCCATTGCCTCTTTAAAAATTATCGCAAGGGAAAATGCCTCTTCACCCGTTGAACATCCGGGCACCCAGGCACGTAGAATATTGCCGTTCGGCATTTCATTCATCAGTAAAGGAAGAATATTATCCCTGAATTTATCCCATACAGCCGCATCGCGGAAGAAACTCGTAACACCAATCAGCAGTTCCTTGAAAAGTATCTCCACCTCATTAGGGTTTTCCTGCAGAAACCTTACGTAGGTGCTTATCTTATCAATCTGGTGTACACCCTTGCGTCTTTCTATTCTGCGGAATAAAGTTGTTTTCTTGTACAGAGAAAAATCGTGACCCGATTTTTCGCGCAGCAGTATGAATATCTTATCGAGGTTGCTCATGCTTTTATCGTCTAATTCAATCTCTTCTTTTGTTTTAGGAATATATTTCATTAAAGTCAGCAGTCTGGCGGGTAATTCGTTTGCAGGTGCAACTATATCTGCAATCACTGCTTCCACTGCACTGTGCGGCATACCGTCAAACTTAGCAGTGGACGGTTCCTGAACGAGTACTGCACCGTTTTTTTCTTTAATTGCTTTCAGCCCCAGACTTCCGTCCGAGCCCATACCTGAAAGTATAACACCAACGCTCTTTTCCTGCATATCTTCTGCGAGCGAACGGAAGAATATATCTATGGGTAAACGCAAGCCGCGTGTTTCAACAGGGTCGAACAAGTACAGTGCTCCGTTGAGCAATGACATACTTTTATTCGGTGGAATAACGTACACGCAGTTCGACTTCACTTTAAGCCTGTCGCTTGCCTGAAATACTTTCATAGTTGAAATCCGCTGAAGAAGTTCGGGCATGATGCCTGCGTGGTTCGGGTCGAGGTGCTGAATAACAACAAAAGCCATTCCGGTGTCTCTGGGAGTATTCGCAAAGAATTGTTCCAATGCTTCAAGTCCGCCTGCCGAAGCACCTATAGCGACTATGGGAAATTTTGCTGAATCAGATTTAACAGTAATAGTTTTCTTTACACTCGGAACAGGTTTGGCAACCTTTTTAACTTTTGTTTTTTCTTTAGCCATAATAAAATTAATTTTAACTGAATATTAAATAAATGTAAATCAACTAATCTGCTGATTTCATACTCCCTATTCCATTGGAAAATAATTTATTAAACATACCTTACTCATATGCAATATATGGTAATTTATTTAAAAATTAAAGGTGTTATTATGGGATAGACAGAAGATGAGAGTA
>JBMOHR010000329.1:0-3156 GCA_049317745.1 Ignavibacteria bacterium | reverse complement strand
CAGCAATAAGTTTTCAGTTTATCGCAGACTTTATCGAACTCAAGTTTCTTCTGTACTTCTTTTAAATCCACTTATTTAGTTTTAGTGTTAGTAGAATCGCTGATTATGAAACCAAGGACGTCGTTAAAGTCCTTCTTGTTGTATGGGATTATTCCCTTAACGAAATTGTACGTTGACGGTGCTGCCTGCGAGACGTACGGATAAAGGAACGAGCCGCTCATCTGCGACTTTGGCAGGATTGAATACGATGCGAACAGGAGCAAAAGAATGCTCACGAACAGAACACCCTTCAAACCGCCGAACAGAAAGCCGCCCACTTTATCAATCGTCTCGGAAACGAAATTCAGTTTGGAAATTTTGCTTGCGATGAAAATGCCGAGAAGATAAACCGTAAGAATCATCAGCACGAAAGTGATAAGCTGAGCAAGTTTAGGGTCTTTGATAATTGGTTTCAGTATTAAAACAAAACCGGAATTAAACTTAACTGCAAGAATAATTCCGGCTACAATTGCTGCGTATGAAAACACACTCTTTATAAGTCCTTTCTTTAACCCAAAGATTGCAGGAAGGATAATCAGTATCAATATTATAATATCGAGTGCATTCAAACTCTTTTATCCGAGACGGCTTTTAACAATCTCCTGAATAATTTTTCCATCGAACTTACCTTTCAGCTCTTTCATCACAGGACCCATCACTTTACCGATGTCCTTTGCCGACGTTGCACCCGATTCCTTAATAACGTTATCGATGATTGCTTCGGCTTCTTCGCGTGTAAGCTGTTTAGGTAAATATTCGTTAATGATTTCAAGTTGTTTAGTTTCGCGCTCAACCAGGTCTGCACGACCTGCTGCTACAAACATTTCAATAGACTCTTTACGCATCTTTGCCTGTTTGTTCAGGAGCTGAAGTTCTTCCTCTTCGTTCATTTCCCTGTCCATCCCCGACTTATCCATCTTCAGTATTTCCGCTCTGATGCTTCGCAGAGTTTCCGTACGGAAGGCATTCTGCGCCAGCATAGACTGTTTTAAATCGTCGCCTATTTTATCTTTTAAACTCATAGTCTTAAAGTATTAAGATTGGTCTCCGTAATCGTATCTTGCAAGCATATTGATAAATTTCGACTTTGGAAAATCTGTCTTGAAAGCTTTCACAGACTTCTTCAGGTTGTCTTTATCGTTTGCGTTGAAATAACTTCTGATTGCATAGAACATATACTCATCGTTATTAGTAACGTTCTTCGAAACCTTCGCGGCTTTTTCGAAATACTTTGCAGCATTCACCCAGTCGCCCTTTGTTTCGCAAACGGCACCAAGCCCTGCGAAAGCTGCAGCTTTGAACATTTCGTTTTTGCCTGAATAATCGTTGTAATATTTATTAGCATTTTCGAAATCTCTGAGGTTGAAATAACTGTTAGCAAGCATAAGCTTTGCAGTCTGACCGCTTTCAGTAGAGCCGTATTCATTGACGATGTAGACAAGACCTTTAGACATACCGAGCGAATCACCTGTGATAGCCATCTGATACATATCGGCGGCATAAATCTGTTTCACCTTTGCGAGTTCGAGCGCGGCAGTTTCAGATTTCTGACTCTGGTTTCTGAAATAGATAAAAATAACTGCGATGATGATAACGAAGACAGTCAATATAGTGTAAACACGGTTCTTATTCTTTTCAAAATATTCAGTACCTTTGTAGTACCAGAACATCATTTTTTCTTCAGTGCCGTGCTTAGACGATTTTACATGTTTTGACATAAATATAATTAATTAGTTTAAATTTTTAATTGAGGTACAAAATACCAAATTTATAGGGGTTTTTAAAGAGGAAAAGGAGTGCGGAGAAAGATTTTATGGGGGGGGGAACTCGCACGAAGGATTATTATTACCCGTTCCCAAGCTGGAGCTTGGGAACGAGGGGTAAAATTATTATTTCTATTATTTAAAAAATATAAATCTCATCAATGAAAATGTAAGAAATATAATTATTAATATAAGAGATATTGCCCAAAATAAAGATATAGATTTCTCGCTAGAAAGAAATTGCTTTCTTTCGTTTGAACTTTCTTTTAGAATTTTAATAAATGGTAACCTTCTTATGAATAGTAGTTTAAAATGCTTAGTCTTTTCATATAAATAAGCATCAAGTAATCCTAATGATATTCCTATTATTAATTCAACCATAATTATATACTATTTACTTTTTATCTATATGCCGTAGGCATTATATATCAGTAGCACTTGAAACCACACAAACACAATGCCGTAGGTATTGAACATAATATCCAATTATGTTACAATTAATTCAAATCTATTAAGATGAAAAAACAAACCTGTTAGTTGAAGATTTATATCTCTTTATTATCTTAAACACACTTGGATAATACTTATAAAATAATTCATAAAAATCTTTTTCGTGATTTAAATTAAAACTCCTATTGATAGTATCTTTATTATAATATTGGTAAGTAAAGCTTGTTTTAATTATTTCTAACTCTCTTTTTGAAAAATAAATAGTATCGAGTTTATCTAAATTCACCGGTATATTTATCCCTGATTTCTCATCCAAACTGATCTTGTTAACAATTTTATATCCTATTTTATCCATATAATCTATTTTGTAGCCTATTGTGATTGAAACTGTTAATATTACAATAAGTATTGCGGTGTATACCGAATTCCATATTATCTTTTTCTTAAAGATTGAATGAATAATAACATACCAATAAATTGAAAACAAAACTAATACAACTATAGGAACTATATTTAGCCTTCCGGAAAAGTTATCGTATAAACCACAAGAGAAAGAAATATAAACTTTAAAAAGTTCATTAATAATTAAATGTATAAGTTCATTCATAACAACTCACAATAATTTATCTTAACCACCACCGCTATTTGAATTATATATTTCATATTTTATTTTTAATAAATCTCTCTATGCCGTAGGCATTATATATCAGTAGCACTTGAACCCACACAAACACAATGCCGTAGGTATTGCATATCCTAAATATATCTTTTCTCTGTGGTCTCTGTGAATAATCTTTTCTCTGTGGTCTCTGTGGTGCATCTCTAATCTTTTCTTCTTCTTATATGGATGGCGGAATCGGCTCGTTGTGTTTCTTCAAACTTTCGATGTAACCTTGTATAGCAT
>JBMOHR010000328.1:0-3173 GCA_049317745.1 Ignavibacteria bacterium | reverse complement strand
TTCAAGATAAACAAAAAGATTCCCCTCCTTGGAGGGGTACGTCCGCCCTGGCGGACGGGGGTGGGTAAGGGGATGTTAGGATTTACAAGCCTTCATTAATATTATTTATTCTTAACTCCAGCGCTTCCAGAACTCCTGACATATTTCTTTTTGCATCAATATCACTAAATCGAATAATATCGACCCCTAGAGATTTAATGTTGTTTTCCCTTTCGATGTCTTCAAAGTATTTCTCATCCCCTGAATGAGAATTGCCATCGATTTCGATTGCAAGTTTTAAATCTTTGCAATAGAAGTCTACAACGTAATTATTTATTGGTCTTTGCCGGTCGAAGTCGTATCCGAGAAGTTGTTTGTTTTTGATTTTATTCCACAGCAGTACTTCGGAGAGTGTCATGTGCTTTCTGAGTTTTCTGGATATTTGTTTTAAGTCTTTACGGTATTTGATTATTTTTCTCATGGTTGTTTACTTAATAACCCACCCCTCTCCCGATGCATAGGGATGCAAAAACCGCACATAGGACTCGAAAGATATAAATATAAACGATAACCCACCCCGTCTTCGTCCAAAGAGCGGACGAATCCACCCCTCCAAGGAGGGGAATCAAGTGATATAACCCATTGAGGGAGGGGATTCATATCAAATATTATTCTTAATTCCTTTCTCATTTTACCAATATCATTTTCTTGATTGAGATGAATGTTTGGCTCGATGATTCTGCGATGATGCGATAGAAATAGATGCCGGTTGAGAGAACTGATGCAGAATGAACTGAGGCGTTGAATCTGATTGTGTGGAATCCGGCGGGGCGGGATTCACTGATAATGGTTTTTATATTTTTACCCGTGATGTCGAATATGGAGATGGATACTTTGCTGTCGAAGGGGAGGTCGAAGTCTATGGATGTTTCGGGATTGAACGGGTTTGGATAATTCTGGCTGAGAGAGAATTTTGATGGTGAAGCAATGACTACTTCTGATGAAAGGTTGTGGTATTCGAAGTTGTTGTTGAAGTCGGTTTGTTTGAGGCGGTAATTGTATTTTCCTGTGCTGAGTTTTTTGTCTTCGAATGAGTATGACTTTTCCGTATTGCTTGTGCCGTTACCTTTTACGCTGCCGACTTTTGTCCATTCGTTTGTGCTTATTAGTTTTCTTTCGATGTCGAATCCAAGGTTGTTGTGCTCGGATATTGTTTCCCAGTTTATTGTTACGTCGCGGGAATTAACTGAAGAAGTAAAGGATGAAAGTTTTACGGGCAATGGAGCGTTCCCGTCTGTGAGTGCAAAGTTTGAGAATGATGTTAATCCGTTGACGGAGATTGTGTAGTTTGTTCCGTTTGGTGTCGCACTGTAGTATTGCCAGGCACCCGAAGAATATTTTGCGAGGCGTGCGAAGTTATAATCGCCGTTTGTGATAGTGCCGAGCATTGCAGGATTGAAATTATAAACTATGTTGTATGTGTATGAACTTCCGCCTGATGCAGTTATATCCAGATGTGAGTTTCCGTATTTTGTGCCAGCGGGTGTAGCGGATGGATTTTCTCCCGGGTAATACAAGGCGGTGAGAGTTGGTGCAGTACCTGCAGTCCAGGTGATAGTTGCAAGTGTATTGCCCGATGACGAAATAGTTGTAACGCTTGCAATTGTGCTGACTGTTGCTGATGATGGAGAAACGGTTGGAGTAAATTCATATGCGCCAATATCGTTTGCGAGTCCGGGAAGAGAAGTTCGTCTTGTGTTATTACTAAAATCAGTAGAAATTGAGCTGATTGGATAAGCGCCGCCGTTTATATTCCAGCAGTTTGGATTATTTGTGTTGATGGTTAAATCTTCTGAACCTGTGAATGAAGGATCTGCATTAATGGAGAATTTATCTTTGCCTGTAGCAGTTTTCCAGGAAGACAAGTCAGGTTTGTTAGCTGAACCAATGTATCCAATGTTTGAGCCTGAAGTATAATAGTCGTTATAGTTCAGTTCAGAGAAAACAGTGTTTGCTGCATTACAAATAACTGCATAGCGGTTTGTTCCGACGGTTGCAGGAATTGAGAAAATATTATTTCTGATATCGAGGGAATTTGCAGCAGTTACAAGGCTACCGATAATCAGGCAAGCAGGGATGCCAAAAGCAGAAGATTGATTGGTTGCCAGGTTAATTGAGTTATGATAAATATTGTAGCCGCCTCCTTTTAAAATATTGATGCCATAACCATTAAAATTTGAATTAATGTTTCTTCCATAACCTGCAATATCGTATATAAGATTATTGTAAGCACAGATATTTGCAGTGTTTGAAGATGAATTTAGATAAATACCAATTGCAGAATAACCACTTGTACTTGTATTCTTAATATTATTTATAGTATTGTTATAAATACTAATGTTTGTACCACTGCAATCAATGCCATAGACAGAATTGCTGTTTGAGTTATTGCTCGTAAGACCTGTAATAATATTGTTTGCTACAATGGTGTTTTTTGTTCCAGAACTGATTGTAATACCACTGACAGATGATATATTGACAGCATTAAAATTTCCAATGTTATTCTGAGAGATTGTTGCACCGTCAACTCCTTGAACGTAAATCCCATTTCCCGTGATACAATCAGTACCTGACGAATTCAGATCATTACCGGAAATAAGTGTTCCGCTTCCATTACCTGCAGCATCATCGCCGTTGATAGAGATACCAAAATAAGCCTTCTTAATATTATTGTTTTGGATAGTAATATTTTTAAAATAACCGGAAGTATATGAAGTGTTTGAGAAAATTAATGCGGGTGAAGCAGAGGCCGAAGAAGAGCCGTTGATAAATGTACAATTTTTGAATGTGATATTTGTAACTGGTGTAGTACCCGAGGAATAAATGCCTATAACAATAGGGGCAGTAGTGCTGGTATTTTCAATGGTTAAATCTCTTGAAGTACCGTTAGCAGAATTTGAGCCGTCAAAAGAAACATAACTGTTTTTAATCTGAAAAATTTCTTTGCTTGCTGAGGAGCCATAGATACGTGAAGTAATATCTGTATTAGGTTTAAACATAATAGTATTAACTGAGGAAGGCATGTTAGAATTAGTAATATTTATTGTCAACGGGAAGGTTTCGCCGGAATTGAAAGCGGCTTTATTAAGCAGGAACCTAACGGGCCCTGAAACTCCCTGAGAATTCAGAGCCGA
>JBMOHR010000327.1:0-3185 GCA_049317745.1 Ignavibacteria bacterium | reverse complement strand
GAGATTTTTGTAAGTTCTATGGCAATGATATTTAAAATTACGGATACGGATGATAATCTGAATGAATCGCTGATTACTGCTATGCGGCAGGCACGAATAGGAGAATCGGAGAAGCCGATGTTTACTACATCAACGATTGCGGGGCTCATCATATTCTTTGTATTTGCTTTACAATGCATCTCTACAATTGCAATAACGAAGAAAGAAACAGGCGGCTGGAGAATACCAATATTACAGTTATTTATTTATTCCGGGCTTGCTTACTTTTTTGCATTCGTAGTCGTAAACGGATTGCAATTTATCGGAGTGAATTAAGCTTTTTTCTGTGAAGAAGGGAAAATAATTGTAAATTTACTTCCGCATCCAATAGTACTCTCAATATGAATCTTTCCATTCATCTTATCAATCATTTCCTTACAAACTGCCAGTCCAAGCCCTGTCCCCTTTTCATTATTGGTACCTATTGAGACTGTTTTCTTATCGAGTCTGAATATAGTTTCAATATCCTGCTGATCCATTCCCACTCCGTTATCAGACACTAAAATCTTAACATCAGCAAGATTTATATTTGAAGAAATCACAACTTCTCCTCCAGCAGAAGTAAACTTAATAGCATTATCAATTAAATTTCTTAAGACAATATCCAATGAAGTTTTATCTGCATCAACAAAGATATCGTCTTTGATATCTAATATCAGATTAACTCTTTTTGAACGGGCATTTGTATCCTGAAGTTTAATAATCTGATCAACAAGGTCTTTAACATTAACTGATTCATTATTAAACTGATATCTTCCTTCCTGCAACCTTGAAAGCTGCAATAACCTGTCGAGAAGTTTAAAAACCTGATTTGCAGATGTATGAATGTAGCCTATGTATTGCTTTCTTTCTTCATAACTTAATGAATCATAGCTGTTATTAAGGATATCAAGGAATCCAAGGATTCCATTAAAAGGATTTCTTAAATCATGAGCCAGTATTGAAAAGAACTTATTTTTCACAGCATTAACTTCTTCAAGTTCAGTTTTCTGAGAAGTTATGGTCTGGTTCTTAATTTCAAGCTCCTGGTTGATCTTTTTCAGGGTATTATGTCTCATGAAAAAGAACAACAGAAAAAATGCAAATATAACAAAAAGACCTACAGATAAAAAGATTAAATTATTTTTCTCATCCCTGTGCTGTTCATCAATTTTCTCTTTCCGGTATTTCTGCTCAAGTGATTCAACTGCTCTGTTTTTATCGGAACTAAACAACTCTAAAGAAACTTTATTGTACTCATCAAGATAAAAAACGACCTTTTCGAATTGTTTCAACGCAAGATAAGATTTGTACAAGAAAAATGAAGCTTCCCTGACATAAATGAGTACTCCACGTTTCTTCGATTCATCATAACTCATCTGAGCATATATAATTGCCTTTTTGTAATCTTCCATTTTAATATAACAGCTTGCAATATTATTCAGAATATTACTTCTGTCCGAATATGTAGAATCCTTGTATGATTCAATTAAGGCCATATTAAATAATTCCAATGCCTTGTCATAATTTTCATTCATTATCTGACAGGCCCCTAATATATTCCAGTTACTAATTTTGCGGTTAGTAATTTTATATTTCTCAGACAATTCCAGTGATTTACTGGCATAATCCATAGCCTTCAAAACGAGTGTGGAATCAGTCTTGTAACTAAGTTCAAAGTATACCGCAGCTATTCTTTCATAAGAATGAGAAAGACCTTTTGCACCTTCATTATTTTTCAATTCAGTAAAAATTGAAACAGATTTATCAAGGTTTAAAAGTGCATTATCATAGTCAGTTGTGGCTCTGTAAATCTCTCCTATATTTACGTAACATCTGCCGATCTTAAGTGTATTAACCTTAGGGTTGCTTTCGAGAATCTTTAAATCGATAAATATATACTCGAGAGCTTTAGTATAATTTCCCAAAGTATAATAATAACTTGAGACCTGACTGTACACTTCAGCTTTATTCTCATCTGTGATATTATCATCAAGGTTTGATATTGCAAATTCGGCAAAAGATACACATCTGACAATATCAGTGTTAAAATATTTTTTAGCGGAATCGAGGATTACATCAATTTTGTTTTGGGAAGGTAAATTTTCAATAGATTTGCTGAATACTTCAATATTTGTCTGAGCAAATAATACAGATTTCTCAGATTGCGAAAAGACAGAAATCGAAATCAGGCATAAGACAGCTATATGTAATATTGATAAACGCATATATTGATAATTTATCTTTATTAGAAAAATAATGCAATAAGTAAATATATCCTATACGTTGAATCTGAACAGCATAATATCACCGTCCTCAACAACGTAATCTTTTCCTTCAACACGCATAAGACCTTTTTCTTTGACAGCGGCTTCGGATTTGAATTCAATCATATCTTTATACTTAATAACTTCAGCCCGTATAAATCCTTTTTCGAAATCCGTATGTATTTTCCCTGCAGACTGCGGGGCTTTAAGTCCTTTATCGAGAGTCCAGGCATGGACTTCCTTTTCTCCAGCAGTAAAGAAAGTAATCAATCCAAGCTGCGCATAACTTTCTTTAATAAGCCTGTAAAGGCCTGATTCTTTAAGTCCGAGGTCAGTTAGGAATTCGTTTCTCTCCTCGATAGTTTCTAATGCTGCAATTTCAGATTCTATTTTAACAGAAAGAATCATGAATTTAGCATTTTCTTTCGTTGCAATTTCCTCTACAATTTTTGTGTACTGATTGCCCTGAACCTGATCTTCATTTACATTTGCAACATATATAATTGGTTTGTCTGTAAGAAGCTGCATTTCCCTCATTATCTGCTGGTCTTCTGTTGCAAGTTTTTCAGTGTAATACTTTGCGAGTCTGCCAGTAGCGAAATGTTCTTTCAGTCCGTTGAGAAGTTCAACCTCTCTCTGCACCCGTTTATCCCCAACCCTTAAACTCTTACCAGACTTCTCAAATCTTTTCTCGATAGTGTCGAGGTCTTTCAGTATTAGTTCGGTTTCAATTGTATCAATATCATCAGCAGGATCGACTTTATTACTAACATGGATAATGTTATCATCTTCAAAGCATCTGACGATGTGAATTATGACTTCAACTTCCCTGATATGAGATAAAAACTGGTTACCAAGCCCTTCTCCTTTAGAAGCTCCCTTTACAAGTCCGGCAATATC
>JBMOHR010000326.1:0-3204 GCA_049317745.1 Ignavibacteria bacterium | reverse complement strand
TATACTTTGCATTATCAGGCTTTATGGATAAATTCCATTACTTAAAGATGGGACTTTCCATAATACTTGTGTTTATCGGCATAAAGATGCTCATAGCAGGAGTAGTACACATTTCAACAGTACTTTCATTAATTGTTATACTTGCAGTTCTTACGATATCCATTGGTGCTTCGATGATGAGGAATAAGAGACTGGCGTGAGTGGGTTTTAAAAAGTTAACTTATTGTCCCTCCAAAGTGAGATTAGGAAGAACAATAAGCGAAATTAATTCTGTTTCATTTCTTTGTCGTTAAAATCTCAGTGAGTTTTCATCCATTTTAGTCACAACTTCATTCTCAAAAGTATAAAGTTTTACTAAAGTTTGAGAAGAAGCACCACCATCCTGCGGAGTTATAACCACAAAATGCCTTGTTTTCATGGTTGTCATAGCGCTATTACTGTCAACCCATGTTCCCGAATTCGCATAAACACATTTCTCATTGAGATAATTCTGAGACGTGGTAATTTTAGGAACGTGAGTATGACCAAATACAACAAGTCTTTTATTCGAGATTGGATTCATGAAGTATTGCAAAGTTGCCTGATAGTCGACCTCAGTACCTGAATTAACAGAATCTATTGCACGGGAAGTACTTATATGTACCGGAACATTATTGTAAGTTTGTCGTGCATCCCAGGTCTCTTGACACCCATTGAAAAGATTAACATTTATAAAACCGCCCGGAGATGATTGAAAAGGAATAAGGTCGTCAACTTTAAAAGTCCCTGTAAATCCATTAACATTTGTCACAATAATATTCTCATCAAACCTATTGGATATATGGAATAAATTCACTGCTATATACCAATTCTTCCAATATCTATACAGTAAATCCTGTGAAGTACCGCCCGAAAGATTTGGTGTAACAACCGATGTGGTATCGCCCGGAGGAGGACTATTTTGTTTAACAGAGAGAGCTACTATCCTTGTGAAGAAATATCCCGGAGGCATTATTGTGCCAGGTGCAATAGTCTGATTCGAGTACGGGTCTGGAGCACAGAATAAATTGTAGCGGTGCCCGTGTTCGATAGCTATTTTAGGCTGGCCAAAAGGAGAATAAGTTCCTAAACCCTGCACAGCATCGCGGGCTTGATTTATTCCGGGAAGAACTCCATCAATATTTGCCGCCGTAATTGTTAAATCGTGATTGCCGGGAACATAAGTTACTAATATAAGACCTTCCAGAATTATACTATTTATTGCAGCAAACACACCGCTGTTTGTAGCCGCAAGACGTGTAACAAAACCTGACTGACCTGCGCCTTCATAAGTATTCGTCGTAGCCGGCACAAACCATTCGTCAATCAGGTCTCCTGCTATAACAAGTTCTTTAACATTCGGAGAAACTTTTATTTGCTTAATCAGTTTTTCAAGAGCAGGAAGGTTATTGTTGCACTCAGCATAACTCAGGTCAGCACCAAGATGCATATCGCTCATAATAACAATCATATTCCTTTCAGTCCCGCCATTACTGAACGGATTAATCACAGGAACAGATGGACTTGTCGGGTCAGAATTATTACAGGCATTAAGTGTGAAAAGGAGGAACAGAACAAAAATTGCGTTAGAAATTCCCAATAATGTTTTCATAGAAATCTTAAATTTTATCCCTACTCATAAGGCTTTTCGGATTCGCCCCGTTTTTGAAATGGTTTCTGTCTCCATTTATTCTTACTTTTAAAAGTGCAGCCATAATAATGAATTAATGAAATCCTTATTACTGCCACATTTTGTTACCTGTCGAAGTTAAATAAACCTCATTTCTTTGTCGTTAAAATCTCAGTGAGTTTTCATCCATTTTAGTCACAACTTCATTCATAAAGTTGTACAACTTTACGTACGTTTGCGAAGATGCCTCAGCACTCTGTGGTGTTATTACTACAAAATTCATCGTTGTTCCGGGATTATTATCAACCCATGTACCCGAATTCGCATAGATTGATTTTATCCCATTATTTGTGTAAGGAATGATTTTGGCTATGTGTGTGTGTCCAAAAACCACGATTCTTATAGTGGAGTTTGGATTACTAAAGTATTGTATATTTGCCTGAACATCTATACTATCAGAATTAACCTGGTTCGCAAATGCCCTTGCAACCGGGATATGGACTGCCACATTGTTGATGGTTTGTCTTTCTTCCCAGTTGTCAAATACCCCTTTGAAAAGGTTCATATCAATAAATCCTCCGGGAATTAATTGATAAGGTACTAGATCGTTGACTGAATAAGTTTTTGTGAATCCATTAATATTGGTCACAATGATCTTTTCATCAAATTTATTTCTAATGGGAAATTGTTGCATTAACCCTACCTTCCAACCTTCCCAATAGTAAAACGCTAAAGTCTGGCTTTCAGAAACCACAGTATTCGGGGTTATTTCGGCTAAAGTGTCGCCGGCTACTATACATTTTTGCATCAAATGGGTCGTTTGTATTCTATTGGCAAAATATGCTGTTGGATAAAAAGAACCCGGCACGCTATCTGAATTTGAAATCGGGTCAGGTGCGGCGATAAAACTATAGCGATTGCTATGTTCTATGGCCAGGACGGGCATACTTGTCGGAGTATAAGTGCCTAAGCCTTCCGCATCACGCGCCTGATGTATGCCCGGGAGAATAAGGTTAACATTAGCAGCAGTTACTCCCATATCATGATTCCCCTGTACATAAGTAACAATAATTTTATTTTCCTGAATTATCTGGTTAAGGGCAGCAAACACTTCTGAATTGGTCGCTGCGACACGCTGTACAAAATTACTCTGATTGCTTCCCTGATAAGTGTTCACATCACAAGGAACCCACCATTCATCAATCAGGTCACCTGCAATAACAAGCTCTTTAACATTCGGAGCCGCTTTAATTTGTTGAAGCAACTTTACAAGATGCCCCCTGTTATTTTTACATGCAGTATAGGCAAGGTCTGCCCCCATGTGGATATCGCTGATAATAACGATCATATTCCTTTCAGTCCCGCCATTGCTAAACGGATTTATTCCGGAGTTTGACGGACCTGTAGGGTCTGAATTGTTGCAGGCTGCAAGTGTAAATAAGAACAACATAACAAATATTACGTTGGCAATTCTTAATAATGTTTTCAGCATATTCTTTCTTTTATCCCCTACTCATAAGGCTTTTCGGATTCGCCCCGTTTTTTGAAATGGTTTC
>JBMOHR010000325.1:0-3210 GCA_049317745.1 Ignavibacteria bacterium | reverse complement strand
TTAAAAAGCCATATCAAGTTTTTCCGAAACCGTCTTCCAGAAATGCTGTCTAACTCTCGGGTGCGGTATTTCGCGCAGTGTTTTGTAGATAGCATTTGTGATTCTTTCACGCGGGAGATTAGGATAGAATTCCATAACGGCCTTTATTATGTATGATATTTCATACATTTCCTCGCACAGGACAAAGTTAGAGTTGAACCTTGACTTATGCTTTTCGTCGATTTTTTCCCAGCACATTTTATTATCCTTTATATTTAATTGATTTTCAATTTTCATTAGTTCGAACATCATTTTGTGTACTCCTTATTTAGGTATATTTTAAACTGCTTTGTGTACTTCTGCATTGAATGATAAATCACTGTTTAAAATCAGGTTCTTTATCATTGGTGCTGTATTCAAGTGTTTTAATAATTGTTTCTCAAGTTTCTTGTTTTTATCAACACGGACTTCAATAACGTTGTTTTCGTTAATGATTGCGTATCCGTCGAAGACGTGTATACTTTTTTCCGAAGATACTTCGAGCATACATCCGTTATAAAATCTGCTGTAGTCTTCTGTCCTGTTAACGAATGAGCCCGCGGGTAATGAAGTGTAAATACTCATCACTTTTTGCGCCTCATTGTCTTTTATTTCCCAGACAGGATTTTCACCCATGCCATTTAACAGAGCTTCTACTTTTATATTTTTCATTTTATGTTTGCTTAATGTTTAAAAAATAAATCAGTACAATTATCCTGCATGACCTACCGCAGATGCCTGAATAATGTTTTCATCGGCATCGTAAACGATGATCCAGAGAACTCCGTTTATCCAGACGATTTCTACTCTCGGCTGGAGCGCTGTATGCTGTGCGGAATTTGTAGTTTCTGCTTTTGCAGTATTTGTAATTCCAAAGAATAAGGTTGATAATGTTATCAACACTGCTAAAATGATTGATTTTGTTTTCATGTTTAAATTTTCCCTTTAATTAATTTTAATATTTTGTTTATAATAGTTTTAATACAATGTTATTGAATAAAATTACTTTTATCCTGAATGTCCGACAGCAGATGCCTGAATTATGTTTTCATCAGAATCGTAAACAATAATCCAGAGGACACCATTAATCCATTTAAGTTCGACTCTGATTTCTCCATTAACCTGCTGTGTGTTTGAAACAGAGTTAGTGTTTTCTGCTTTTGCGGTATTTGAAATACCGAATGATAAAGTTGATAAAGTTATCAACATCCCCAATAAAATAGTTCTTAACTTCATAATTTAACCCCCATAGGTTTTAGTTTAAAAAGGTGTAAATTAGGATAAATAGAGTTATTTCACAAATTTTTAATTGGCCGAAAAGTGGTCTATTTTCACGAATGTTTTTTTATGAGACGAGGAATTGTGTCGTTTTTGGCCTGTTTTAGGGGTTTTTAAAGTGTAATTGGGTGTGAAAAAAACACGCCGAGAATGTTAGAAAGTTTTTTTTGTAAATGGGTGTTTGGGGGATAATAGGGGTTGGCTCACGGAGATCACAGAGAATTCACAGAGATCACAGAGAAGGAATTGTAGGAGTAGAGATTAGCTTCGCTGAACAAAGAACGTTTCCTGCTAAGAGCAAGCAGGAATGACAGGCATGGTAGATACAATAAATTATAGAGATTAAAGTGGAGACTAATTGGAGACCAATCATAGACCAAGGACAGACCAAGATAAGAGACAGAAAAAAATAATGGGGAGAGTAGAAATTAAACTCGTTTAACGGATGATGGCAAAAACGGTAAATAAAATAGTATTATAGTTGAAGGGGGGTGATTGTTTGTTTGAATACGCGATTTGATGAGTTCGGGTTTGTGTATTTATCATTTACGATAAAATATATACTTTGCAGAAATGAAATTATTAATAAAATGAAGAAAATACTACTCGCATTAATTCTTACTCTAACCTTTTCATCGTACAGTTTTTATGAGAACAACGAACTTACTAAATACGTTAATCCGTTTGTAGGTACGGGCGGACACGGGCATACATTTCCCGGGGCGACTGTTCCGTTCGGGATGGTTCAGTTAAGTCCTGATACACGTCTGGAAGGATGGGACGGATGTTCGGGGTACCACTATTCAGACAGCATCATATACGGGTTTTCGCATACACATTTAAGCGGAACGGGTGTACCCGATTACTGCGATATACTGTTTATGCCATTTTCGGAGAATAAGTTTACTGAATCGGATAAGAGTTATACCGGAAACTATACTTCTTTGTTTAGCCATAACGAAGAGAAGGCAGAGCCCGGATATTACAGTGTATTATTAAAAAGGAATAATATAAAAGCAGAACTGACGGCGAGTACACGGGCGGGTTTTCACAAGTACACGTATGAAAAAGGAAATAATGCGAGTGTTTATATAGATTTGAAACACAGGGATGAAGTGATTGAATCACATATCAGTTTTGTGAGTAAAAGAGAAGTCTCGGGATTGAGGCGATCGAAGTCGTGGGCACAGGACCAGAGAGTTTATTTCTATGCGGTGTTTTCGGAAGAGGTTAAAGAAGCGAATGTATATTCAGACGATAAGATTTTACAGGGAAAAACTTTTGCAGATGGAAAGAATGTAAAGGCAACACTTAACTTTGGCGAAACAGACAGGCCTGTGATGGTGAAGGTAGGGATTTCGGCAATAAGCGAAGAGAATGCAAAGATGAATCTTGATGCAGAAATAAACCACTGGGACTTTGAGAAGGTGAGGGCTGACGCTAACGAATTGTGGAACGGATACCTTAACAAGATTCAGGTGAAGTCGAAAGACGAAACAAAATTAAGAATATTCTATACTGCTTTATATCATACTGCAATATGTCCGAACACGTTTAACGATGTTGACGGTTCGTACCTTGGGAGAGATTTAAAAGTACACAAAGCAAATCACAATTATTATACTGTGTTTTCTTTGTGGGATACTTACAGGGCACTGCATCCTTTGCTTAACATAATAGAGAGAAAACGTTCGGCAGATTTTATAAAAACATTTCTTCTTCAGTATAAGCAGGGCGGAAGGCTGCCGGTGTGGGAACTATGGGCAAATGAGACTGACTGCATGATTGGGTATCACAGTGTACCTGTGATAGTTGATGCTTTTAACAGCGGGATAAATGATTTTGATACTAAGGAAGCGCTGGATGCGATGGTAAGCAGTGCAAACCTGAACATATACGGTCTTGATGCTTACA
>JBMOHR010000324.1:0-3214 GCA_049317745.1 Ignavibacteria bacterium | reverse complement strand
AGTGATTTAACAAAACAGGCATACATATATTTAGCAGAAGTTTCTCTTGAAGGAAATGATTATACAAAGGCAGACGGGTATTACAAAAAGCTTTTTGACAAATACGGAAAGAACGACGAAGAAATCGCATTTGCATACGGTCAGTATCTTTTAACGAAGACATATTCAATCAGCAAGAAGGAAAAGTTATCGAAGGACGATAACAATAAGGGAATTCAGATTGCGAATGAATGTATTGAATACGTAAAGGGCGGAGTTAACGAAGCTTCTTGTTATTACTACTTATCAATATTTTATCTGAACCTTGGAGAAAAAGTTAAGGCAAATGACAGCATTGACAAGGCGATAAAAATATTCGACAGAAAATCATTCAGAGAACAAAAGGAGAAGATTAACAAATAAATGTATAAAGATGAATTTATGAGGCGAGCCATTCGTCTTTCGCTTGAGAACGTGAAGAAAGGCGGAGGTCCGTTTGGTGCAGTAATAGTAAAGGACGGTAAGGTTATTTCTGCAGGGACAAACAACGTAACAGCTAAGAATGACCCTACTGCTCATGCAGAAGTTGATGCCATAAGAAAGGCTGCAAAGAACTTAAAGAACTTTGATTTAAGCGGATGCGAGTTGTACACATCGTGCGAGCCTTGTCCGATGTGCTTATCAGCAATATACTGGGCGAGAATTTCAAGAATATATTACGGCAGCACTAAGAAGGATGCTGCTAAGATTGGGTTTATAGATGATTTCATTTACAAGGAACTTGGAAAACCGCTTGAGAAGAGGAAGCTTAAGATTAGTCAGCATTTGAGGGACGAGGCACTGATGTCGTTTGAGACTTGGGATATGAAGAAGGATAAGAAGAAATATTAATACATTTTAAATTTGAAATTTGAAAGTTCAAATTTGAAAAAAGATATTATTATAACAGTAGAGATTCCTGCTAAGAGCATGCAGGAATGACAGAGTGGGGTGGAATTATAGAGTGGGACGGAATGACTGAGTGGAGTGAATCTGTTTTGTAGATTAAATATTACTTTACTTCGAAGATATCGCATATCAGAGTTAGTTTTTCGTGTAATTCTTTATTAAGGTATTCATTTGCCGGGAATGGTGGCAGTTCTTTCCAGTCTTCGGATAATGATTTGAGTTTATTAATTAGCATCCATCTATGTCTGAACGATTCGTTATGCAGACTCTTTACTGAATTTAACTGATCTGCCGTAAACGTATTCGGGTTCAGTTTTTCCTTAGCATAATTAGAGTCAACCCTGAAATATTCAATTCTTGATGATTTAAAAATCTTAAACAAATAATCTTCTTTCGAATAACCTAAAGTTGTCAGATAGAGTCTGAATTCCTGCTGACTGTTAAACGTAGAATCTTTTTTACCCGCTAAACTATCAACGGGCACACCGTTGGTTTTAATATTTTCGATTACTGCTTTATTAGTTTCGAACTTCAGAGCTTTATATACTTCGCGGTCGAATACGTTCTGAACTATGAACAGGAAAACCAGACAGAAGAATGCAGCGGCAAGAGGCGTTATAACCCAGCCGGAACCAATCTTCAGAAGTATTTTATAGTTCATATACCTACCGCCTTTTGCAAGTCCAATACCCATAACACCTCCCACGATTGCCTGAGTGATTGAAACAGGAACCAGAGGAAATGACGGCAAGCCGACAGTGTTTAACAGTTTCTCGATTGATGTAGATGAAAAGAGAAACAAAACAAGTGAAGCACCGAAGATAACAGATATTGAAGAAACGGGTGTAAGTTTAAATATTCTTGAGCCGACGGTTTCAGTAGTCTTTTTCGAATAAGTGATAATGCCTGCAATTATGGACAAAGCACCGGTAAAGAACAACTGATACATTGAAGTAATAACGATTGATTCAGAAATCCTGATATCAGTAAACGGTGAAGAAGAAATAAAGACGCCGATTACTTTAGAAATATTGTTTGCGCCTAAACTATATGCTCCGAATGCGATGACAAAGATTGTAAGTACTCTCATAAACCTGTCTATCCTGAGTAAATGAAGTTTTACCTTCCTTAGGATATACATTAAGAGTTGATAAGTAAGAAACGCAAATAAACCTGCGAGTAATGGGTTTAAAACCCAGGAGAAGAGAATATTTGCAAGAGATTTCATATCCGTTGGCGAAGAAGTAAACAGATTCCAGCCGAGAATAGCGCCAACTATTGCCTGTGAAACGGAGACCACAAGCCCCCTTTTCATAAGAAGAAACACAGTAAGACCAGCAGACAGGGAAACGGTGAAAGAGCCTGCGATGGCATTAACATCACCAAGTGCACCGAGTGTATGCGTTGCACCGAAACCGCTGAGCATAGCACCGAGCAGAACGAAGACCGAAGATATAACAATAGCGGTAGTATGCTTTAGTATTTTAGTACTGGTAGCAGTACCGAAAATATTTCCTGCATCATTAGCCCCGAGATTCCAACCGAGGAATAAACCGCTTAATAAATAAATCCAGGCCATTTATATTAACCGTATCTTTTAATAACAGCAATTGACAGCCTGTCACAAACATCTTCAGCTGCATCGGCAATCTTTTCGATGTTAACAGCAAAAGTACGAATGTGCATTTTTCTGCTGAGTTCACATTCTTCATTCTCGAAGATTTCTCTTTTTAACCTGTCAGCAAGTTTATCAGATTCCTTTTCGAAGAATATTGTTTTATTGACGTAGTCCCTAACGATTTGAATTTCGGTAAAATAAGCTCTGACGGCTGAAATCATACATTCGACGGCAGAGATAGAGGTATCGGCAAGGTCCATAAATTTGTCCTCAAGAGCAGCGGGAATAGTTGGATTCTCAACCGAGAACTGGAAAAGAATTTCCTTGCAAACATTAAGAACTTTATCGGTGCTTTCCAGAAGACCGAGAACATCACCACGCTGCTCGGGAATAAGAGTATGCCTGTATAATTTAGTTTCAATAGTTCTTCTTAAAGTATCTGCATCATTTTCCGTAACGTCAATTTTATTTAAAGTATCTTCAAAAAGGTCTTTCTGATCTTTCAAATAATATTTCAATCCCTGCTTCAGATAGAGCCCGCCATTGAGAACTTTATCGAGGAATTCATCAATCTGAACCTCGAGTTTCTTCGTTTTCTTAAGTAACATAATAATATATTGATAATATATGAATATAAGAAAAACGATATGCGTTTATAATGAAATAATT
>JBMOHR010000323.1:0-3219 GCA_049317745.1 Ignavibacteria bacterium | reverse complement strand
GTATTGTGTTTATTATTCTTGTGAGTCTTCCGCTTTCTCCGTAAATAATTTCTGCATATTCCTTTTGCTTTACCTTGGCTATTTCCCTGTCAGACATTAACGTTTCCGCAAAAAGCTGTATAGATGTTAACGGAGTCTTCAGTTCGTGTGAAACGCTCGATACGAAATCAGACTTCATTGAATTAAGTTCTTCAAGTCTTTTCTTTTCTGTTTCGTTTATTATTATTTTCTCTCTTAGTTCAATTCTTTGAAGCAGCGATGCAGTATTGTCGGCAAAGGCCTTAAGTATCTCAAGGTCTGAATCAAGGTATTTTATACCCGAGAGTTTTTCTCCGAGCATTATCGCCCCGATTTCTTTGCCCAACTGAGCCGTTAAAGGAATCATTAATATATACTCAGGATTGTTTATAATTAATTCTGTAATATCTGTATTCTCTGTACTTTCGTTAATCCCTGCGAGAAACCTGAAATGTTCACCTTCTCCATCTTTCAGGAGAATGGAAGATTTTCTTGTCGGAATTATTTCATTTATTTCTTTTAACAGTCTTTCGCCGAGTTCTTTGGATGTGTTACAGTCAGCAAGATTCTGGTTTACCATATTGATTACCTTTCTGAAATCATACCTTACCCTGTAAAAATACTTATCAACAAAGCCCTGAACTTTTATTCTCAAAGGATTGAATATAATAGCAATAAACACTGCAGATATCAGCGAATACACAGGCCGCGTTTCACCTATTGCGTTCGAAAACACTGTACTCAAAGCATATATCGTAAAGAAGAACAACCCCGTAAGGACAATGGTTATTGTACCGTAAACAATACTTTTGCTGAATATGAATTCGATGTCGAAGAGTTTGTACTTTAAAACACCTATCACGAATGACAACGGGATTAAAATAAGAAATGCCATTGAATATTCTTCGTCAATAATCAAACCTGCATTCAAAAGGTTTGGTATCACCCAGAACAATATGTACGGCATTAGGCCCGTAAGTAAGCCCCATAGCGCCCATTGTACTCTCCGCCTGTCGCTGTCTTCCTTGTTAGAGAAAAACGAAATGCCGAAATTAACTATTGCCCATACTGCTCCTGCAAGAAGGACAAAAAGGAGTACTTTCCATAACGTGTGATATAAATCAACGTAGAATAATTCATTTCCTGTTACAATTTTTAACTGTACGAAATTTATTACCAGGCCCAGTATTGTTATAAGCACATAAACAGTTCTTACTGCAAACTTTGACCCGTAAATTCTTTTAGGGAATATAAGAGAGAAATGTATCAGTAATGATATTCCTCCTGTGTACGCAAACATGTGAAGCACTCTTACGAGCGTTGAATATGATAAAAGTGAATCATAGTACTTTCCTGGAGACGTCATTATTGCGACCGAAAAGATAATCAGCATTGCAAAAAGAATCTTTGCAGTTGCCTCCTTGGGTTTCCTCATAAATACAAAGAATCCCAGGAACCAGAAGGTTATTCCTATTGTACTGCTGACGTATAGAAAAGAGCTGTCTTTGTATGCTTTAACAAGTTTTACTTTAACGGGGTATTCGGTCTTACCGTTTTGAATTATTAATGTGACCTCATCTCCTACGTTCAAAACATCCGAACGAAACTCTAACTGGTTTGCATCATCAAATGCTTCACGGTTAAATTCTTTAATGATTGAACCCTTTGAGATATACCCCTGAAAGTCTTCGGAAACTACAATAGAGTTGTTTAATTCTTCGTAAGCAAAAGGTAAAGTTGGTTTGTTCGAAAGTAATTCAATGCCGGCAATTCCTGTTACCAGAGCAGCTAAAGCAAATAAAAAGCCTAAATAGCTATAAATCTTCATCTATATTCATTCACATTATTTTTGAGGCTTTGAAATTTAACTGAATAATATTTAAAAAGTAATACCTCCTCTTTTACTTATGATGCATTACTCACATACCTTCTCTTTCCATACCAGACTTCGCAAACAGCTTCCACAAGTTTATCAATGTCTTCTTTTGTATGGAGGGCCATCAGGGATATCCTGAACCTCTGCTGACTTATAGGAACTGCAGGATATTCTATAGAATTAAGGAATATTCCCATTTCGTGAAATTTAAATACCGAATCTCTTATCTTCATTTCTGCCGGTACCCTTAGCGCTATTATAGGAGTCTGTGTCTTTATGTCAAACCCGTTTTCGTTTAATTTTGCAACTGCGTAGTTGACGTTTGAACGCAACTGACTAACGTATTCCGGATGTTTGATTATGGCTTCCAGTCCTGCTTTTACTGCAGCCACTATAATTGGCGGCAACGATGCTGAAAACATATAAGACCTCGCGAAGAATCTAAGGTAATCAGTAACACATTTATCTCCTGCTACAAAACCTCCAGTCATTCCAAGTGCCTTGCTGAACGTTCCCATAATAATATCAACGTCGTCTTCAACGCCGAAATGCTGAGCCGTTCCGCCGCCCGTTTCTCCTGTAACCCCTGTTCCGTGCGCATCATCAACTATCAGGCTTGCCTTGTATCTTTTGCAGAGCGGTGCAATCTCGTTAAGCGGTGCCATATCTCCATCCATTGAATACACTCCTTCTACACACACGAATATTTCTCCTTTAACGATACTACGGTGTTTGATTAATAAGTTCTCTAAATCTCTTACGTCATTATGTCTGAACTTATACGATTCAAGCCTTCCCATCTTTATACCGTCGCATAGAGAAGCGTGACTGTACTCATCATACAAAACTATATCGTCTCTGTTCACGAGTCCCGTCACCAGACCTACGTTAGCACCGTATCCTGATGCAAATATCATCGCGCTTTCTTTCTTCTTGAAATCAGCAAGCATTTCTTCAACTTCGTAATGCAGCTTTGTGTATCCGTTCAGAAGCGGCGGTCCGCCGATTCCTATTCCGTATTTCTCTATAGATTTCTTTACGCTTTCCTTTATGTAAGGATTGTTTGCGAGTCCAAGATAATTATTCGAGCCGAACATCAGCATCTTCTTTGTCTTTCCCGTTTTCGGGTCTATTACACTTACTTTTCTGTCAGCCTGCGAATCGATTACTCTCATATAAAGTACCCTTTTGTTTTCAATTTCTTCGTTTATGTAATTTGAGAAGAACTCTGTTCTCTCTTTAAGGGTCTTCCTTCTTGTCTGAATAAGTAAATCACTCAAACTGAAGTTTTCCCCGCCCTGATATGTATTTGTATTTTCCATTAT
>JBMOHR010000322.1:0-3229 GCA_049317745.1 Ignavibacteria bacterium | reverse complement strand
TCGGAAATGGGATTCTGTATAAGCGGGTAGACAGACGAAAACCATCAATCTCAAAATGAGACAGTTTCTCAAAATGAGACAGACATCGTTTTATAAATGCCCAAAAATAATAAAATAATGCACTTTTTATTTGGCACGCTAATTGAGTTAAAGAATGTAAAGTTTAATTCAAATTAAAGGGTATTTAATATGAAAAATATAAAAGTTACATTATTTGCATTTCTCGCATTAGGAATTTTTGCAAGGATTGTACTGGCAAATAATATTACAGTTACTAACGTTACACTATCAGGCAGGGAAATATCGGTATCTCCGCATTACACTATGCTAAATTTCGACCTTGCGTGGGAAAACTCCTGGCGGGCAATGACAGATTACATATCGTCTGCAGGTGCTACTTCATCCGGATGTTATACTTCATACAATCAGGTCACATCATCGGGAACAACATTCACAGTTGCGAACACTACAGGACTTGTTGTAGGAATGATTATAAAGAAAATAACAGGTTCTGGTGGTACAATTGCTGAAGGTACATACGTTACATCAATTACTGATGGTACACATTTTGTTGTGTCCACTGCACCATCCGCTAATTTAGTTTCATCATCAATCTTAGGTCTTCCAACAATCACTGTCGCAAGTACTGCAGGCCTTAAGATTGGAATGAATGTAAGCGTCATTTCCGGAACTGGAGCTTTTACTAACGTCTCATACATATCTACTGCAGGAGCATTAAACGCTAACTCTACAATTACAGTATCAAATACTGCAGGTCTGCGTCCGGGTATGTCCGTATCCGTAAAATCTGGTACAGGTGAATTCGCAGCAGGAACTCTCGTTGCTTCAATAACAAATGGCGCTATATTTGAAGTAACTTCAACTCCATCAACTAAATTCACAAGCAGTGTAGTTGTCGAATCTTGTTATGGCACAACCGTTACAGCAATTACTACTCCTACTACATTTACAGTCTCAGCATTACCCATAACTGCATTGTCAAACAACGCCGTTGTTAAAGGATCTGTAACAGGCAACTGGGATGCTGCCTGGGTCTTTATGAAATACAAGGTACCGAATTACACATCCACTGCATCCGCTTCATTTTCAGGTACACCTGTATATACTTCAGCAGCAGGCGCCACATCATCTGGAAATATTATAACTGTTACAAGCACTACAGGTCTTACAGTTGGCATGCCTCTCGTCAAAACAGGAACAACGGGTACTTTTGCATATCATACTTATGTAACATCAATAACAGACGCAACACATTTTACAGTCTCGGCTGTTCCGTCAGTAGCATTGTCGGGCACATTAAACGTAATTAATGGTTATGGTCCGGTCACAGTTAGCACTACAGCAGGGCTTCGTGTAGGTATGCCAATTAAGGCGGCTGATCAGATATTCTTTGAAGGAACGTTTGTAACCGAAGTGACAGACGCAACTCATTTTAAAGTATCGGACGTAATTCAGAGTAATGGTTCAATGAATAACGGTACTATTACAGGATATGCAAACTGGGAACACGGAACCATCAGCACCACGGGGAACACTGCTCCCGCAGGTAGTACACTTACTCCTGCATCAGATGGCAAAGGCGTTTTCATTTACCGTTCATCAGATGGCGCTGGTACTAACAGTTTTACAGGTGCGCATCTTAAATGGAACTATGGAACAGACAACGTTTCGGACAACGGTAACGTAAGTGTTCAGGTATATGCAATTGAAATGGTATATGTACCTCAGGGTTCATTTTATCTCGGAAGCGGTGGTACTGAAACTGATGCATTCTATAAGTATCCTACAACAACTAATCCATATTTAGTGACTTCTGAAAATGCAATCACAGTTAGTGCAGTAACTGATAATCTTTATTATACTAATTCAGTAGGTGGTGGTGATCAGACGGGTCCAATTCCCGCTGCTTTCCCAAAAGGGCATAGTGCATTTTACTGCATGAAGTACGAAATCACTCAGCAGCAATACGTGGATTTTCTGAACTCATTAAATTATATACAGCAATGCTCAAGAACTTCAAAAACACCGAACTCTGTAGGTTATGTAAATGTAACCCCCCCTGTAAACAGGAATATGCTGAAAGTCAGCACATACGGAGGGACAATGGGTACCGTTCCTGCCGTATTTTCTTCTGATTATCCTTCCGTAACCTGTAATTATCTTTGCTGGCCAGATTTATCTGCATACCTCGACTGGAGCGGCTTGCGTCCAATGACAGAACTTGAATTTGAAAAATCCTGTCGCGGTACAATAGCACCGGTTGCAAATGAATACGCCTGGGGAACAACTGGTATAGCGCGTGTAGCTTATATGCTTGGTAATACTACATTATCAACTGAAGTAATCGGTTCTAACTACAGTCCTGCACTCGGAAACGCAGCTTACATAACAACCAAACAAGCAGTAAACACAGGTCCTTATCGTTCAGGAATATTCTGTGGGACAACTGGCAACACTGGCAGAGTCACATCAGGGTCAACCTTTTATGGCATAATGGAAATGAGCGGAAATTTATTAGAATTGGCAATTACAGTTGGCAACTCAACAGGGCGCTCATTTACAGGTCTTCATGGTAATGGGACTTTGGATTATAACGGTAACGGTGACGTCTCTTACTGGCCCGCATACTCTACAGGTCTTGGCATGGGTACACACGGCGGCAGTTATAACGACCTTGCAACTTCCTTGAGAATATCAAACCGTGCAAATTCAGCTCCGGCAATTTGGAATACACGTTCTCCTTATATAGGAGGGCGTGGTGTTCGTACAGCACCTTAATTTAAATAATTATTAATATTAAAACTATATCACTTATGAAAAATTTAATTATAAATATAATGATGATCATGCTGCTTCCCGCAGTACTTACAGCACAGTTTACAGGAGGCACAGGTATTGGAAGCACAGTAGCAACAACAAACAATACACCGCTGCCAGTTAATCTCGCATCATTTAATTCAAGTGTCAATGGGCAGGATATTAAACTGTTCTGGACAACCATTACCGAACAAAATAATGCCGGTTTCGAAATCCAGAGATTAAATGTAAATACGGCTAACAATGGGTACAATAACATAGGCTATGTTGAAGGTAGCGGAACTATTAATAGTGCGGCTCATTATGTTTACGAAGATAAAAAACTTGACTGCGGTAAATATCAGTATCGATTGAAGCAGATAGACAATAACGGAAACTTTGAATACCATAA
>JBMOHR010000321.1:0-3241 GCA_049317745.1 Ignavibacteria bacterium | reverse complement strand
GATGACCCTTACTGGTATTATGCTTTCAGCGGTTCGCGGATTATCCCGGAACACATAACCGACATTACCGACAACGACCCGAAATACGGCTCAGGTGAAAAAGTTAAATATTGCAAAGCAGGAAACTGGTTTCCTTTGTTCAGTAATGTATTAATTGACTCAGGTGTTATTTCCGACAGAGAACTTTCTTTCAACTATACAAATCTCTGGATGACAGATTACTACTGGGACTGGTACCTGATGCCTAAAATCAGAATTGACCCTGCCTATGCTTCTGCAACTCAGCATAACAACGATACTGTCTGCAGGATTCAGATTACAGGCTGGGACGGACAAACCGTGAAAGATGTTTTTCTTAAAGTCAGAAATTTTAAACAAACTGAAAACGGTGTTTACAACGGCGATTACCTTGAATCATATTTCTTTGAACCCGGTCAGCAGAACCTGAAAATAGATACTTCCCTCTGGCGTAACTTCATAAACACAAAAGACAAAGATTTCTTTGCCTTCGACTGGACTAAATACAGCGGTAATGATTTTAAAATTTACTGGTACGGCAAATGCGATATGTGGATTGACAGGCTAAGGCTTGAGAATGAACCCGCACATCAATACCTGACACTCAAAAATCCTAAATGGATTGAAAGGGTTAACGACGAAATAGATTTTGCTGTTGAAAACCAGAAGGAAGGCGTTCCGAATTACTTCTACTACGAAGAAGCTGAGTTCAGTCATTTCCAGTCTATAAAAGAACTCAACCGTCAGATTATGGAACGCTCGCAGAATAAGACTTCTCTTATCATCTGGCTTAACTACGATTTGTTCAGAGTGCATATTCCCGGTTTTCCTTTTGGCGAGAAAGGTATGTTAAATGCTTCTCAGCTTAAAAAATATCTGTCAGAAGATTTCGGTCTGAACACTATAGTTATGGGTTCTTATGCACTGGAAGGTTATTCTCAATGGGATGTTGACCATAACAACTACTGGACAAAATCTTTCCATCCGAACACTTTGCAGACGGCGTCAGACTATGAACCAAAGAACGGAATACTTTCCTTTTCTGCTTCGCCAACGGTTTACGACGACTGGCTTCAGGTTCATCTGGATACAGGTCGCGGAGGAAGTAAACTGAACTACATCAATAAACTTATGGATGGTCTTTCTGAAAATTCAAATATGAGAATCATAAATTGTCCGCAGGCGCATTTGTGGTTTAGCTCAGGACACAAACTAAAAGAGCCGACCAACGAAGAACTTGAACTTCAGACGTGCCTCGGCATCACCTATAACGCAAAAGGTACTATGTTTTTTTCATACACTACTTTCGGCACCTTCAATTCCCCTGTGTACGGTTATGGAATCATAGATGCTACCGTTCCCGGTAAATGTTCACCGCGTCATAAATCAGTTTACGGTCAGGATAAGTTTAATAAAATCGGTGAGATTTCTGCAAAGCTTGAAAAGTGGGGACCGTACATAGTTAAGTTCAAACCTGAACTCACAACAAACTGCATATACCGCCTTGCCGAAGAAAGAAACAGTTTTCTGAGCTCAACATATTTTGCCGACGTCATCACTTACAAGCAGGGCACTGCCCCGCCCGATTTATGTTCAGGCGATAATCCCGGCGGAAACCTTCCCGACGGATTAACTTACGAGTGCAAAGATAAAAGATACCTGCAGATGGCTGTCTTCAAAACATCTGCGGACGACGTGAATAAATATTTTATGGTTGTAAACCGCCGCTGCTCTCCTTACATAGACAATTCCACTGAAGACAAACGCGGAGGAATGAGGAACGTAAGAATCCGTTTCGACATAAACGCGGCAGAGTTCGGCGGCCACACACTCTGGAAAATCATCGACCTCGAAACCAACAGTGTTGTCCTGACGTTCAGCAAAAGCGAAAGCAAAATACTCGATCTCGGCTTGTATCTCCCGGGTCAGGGAAAACTTTATAAAATTGCCCCAGCAGATTAAATATTAAAGTATGAAAAGAATAATCTATATAATCGTTCTTTTAATTGCACATTGTACTTTGACAATTGAAGATTGTGAAGGTCAGTGGTATCAGGTGAACTTGCCTATAGCAAGTCCAATACAGCGTGTTCAGTTTGTAAATCAGAATACTGGATGGTTAATTTTGTATAACCTTAATCTCTTAAAAACTACAAATAGCGGAATTAATTGGGCAGTAGTCACGGATTCTTCGAAACGTATTTTTGATTTTCAGTTTATAAACGATACTCTCGGATACGGAATGGCAACGAATACAAGCGGTGCTAACTTATTACTAAAAACCACCAACAGTGGATACAACTGGATAACAATGCAAAGTTCGTCGAATTATGCTTTAGGCGGGTTTTATTTCGTTAATGCTGATACAGGATGGGTAAATGCATTTTCTTTAGCAGCACAAACAACTTTTATGACAACAGACGGATTTCAAACGCTTAATCCAATTGCAACCGGTCCAGGCGGAAATCCTGCAACAATTTATTTTTTCAAAGAACCATATAATGGTAGTTTATGCGGCTATATGAGCGGTGGCGGCAATTTATGGAAAACCACAAACAGCGGGTTTAATTGGACTCTGTTAAGTTTTAGCGAAGCAGGTGTTATAAGAGGTTTTAGTTTTATTAACAAGGATACCGGTTGGGTAGTATATGATCCAAATATAGACAACAACAAAATAGAAAGAACTGTAAACGGGGGTCTAAATTGGGATTTACAATATTATGATGCAAGTAATTATGGGTTAGTAAATATTTTTGCTATAAAAGCTAATAAAATATGGTGCGGGACAGGAATGAATTTTATTTTTATAATTACAAACAATGGTCAGAATTGGGGTCACCAATCAAGTCCAATAGTAACAAATTATAATATTTATTTTTACGATACATTGCTAGGATTTGCATGGTCAGGTACTCATTTAGTCCGTACAACAAACGGCGGCGGAACAATAATCGGCATAAATCAAATCAGCACAGAAGTTCCCAAAAAGTTTTCCCTCGGACAAAACTATCCAAACCCATTCAATCCGACGACAAACATTCCGTTCGAACTCAAAGAGCCGTCGCACGTAACTCTGAAAGTCTTCGACGCCCGCGGACGCGAAGTGAAAGAACTCGTCAACGGTCGCTGGGGCACAGGAAAGTTCATCGCCGATTTCGACGTCCGCCACGGAGTTTGTCTCAAAACATATTTTGTTTAGGCTCTTATTTTCTTTGGGGGGTGT
>JBMOHR010000320.1:0-3246 GCA_049317745.1 Ignavibacteria bacterium | reverse complement strand
TTCCCGTTTGAATTAATTATGTATCCCATTTTCGTATTCCTTTATTTTAATTTTCTACTCAAAATTATAAATACACAGGAAAAAGAGTGTCACTTCCTTGTAAATCAATTGTCAAAAAGATGTCATAGGATAAAATCATTGGAAATGCTCTTAAGACAAATCAACTTTTCAGGCTGCTGGATTTCACAAGCAAAGATGTTTGTGATACACTTAATTTATAGTCAGGTAACTATATTTTGCTTGTTATTACACTAAAAAGTGCATTTTCAGAGAAATTTTCAGTATCGGATTAACTTCAGACCTATTTGAGACTAATCAGAGGCCAAGGAGTGGCCAAGGAGATACTAATTAGGAGTGTAAATGAGATGATAGTATGAATCCTATGTTTCCGATTTTTATCCTCAGGAGATTTTATTTGAATTTAATTTCTTAGTAATAAGTTGTAATTTAAAAGATGAAAACATTATTTCTATTTAACACTCTAACGCGAAGCAAAGAGGAGTTTATTCCAATCGAATCCGGCAAGGCAGGTATGTATTGCTGCGGACCGACTGTTTATAATTTTGCACATATAGGAAACCTGAGAGCTTACTTTTTCGAAGATATTCTCAAAAGGGTTTTGCTTTACAATGATTATGATGTAAACCACGTAATGAATATAACTGACGTAGGTCATCTGGTATCCGATGAAGACGAAGGCGAAGATAAGATGGAGAAAGGTTCTGCACGTGAAGGCAAGACAGTATGGGAAATAGCTGAGTTTTATGCTGAGGCATTCAAGAAGGATATTGCACTACTGAATGTGCTCCCGCCCAGTGTTTACTGCAAGGCAACTGACTTCATAAAAGAACAGATTGAGATGGTTGAGTGTCTCGATAAGAAAGGTTTTACTTACAAAACAAACGACGGTGTTTATTACGATACAAGCAAGTTTCCCGAATACGGAAAGATGGCATTGCTGGACGTGGAAGGTCTGGAAGAAGGAAGCAGGGTTGCATTCTCAGACGAGAAAAAAAGCAAGACTGACTTTGCACTCTGGAAGTTTTCTCCGAAAGACCAGAAACGCCAGATGGAATGGGAATCGCCTTACGGCATTGGATTCCCGGGATGGCATATAGAATGTTCTGCGATGAGCATTAAGTTTCTTGGTAAACATTTTGATATTCATTGCGGAGGTGTTGACCATATTCCAATTCATCATACAAACGAAATCGCTCAGGCAGAAGCGTGTACTGGCGATAAGTTCGTGAACTACTGGCTGCACGGAGAGTTTCTGATAGAAGAAAAAGGCAAGATGTCTAAGTCGGCAGGGGAATTCCTTCGCCTGCAAACACTTATAGATAAAGGCTATTCGCCGCTTGACTACAGGTTCTTTCTGCTTATGACACATTACAGGAAGAAAATAAGGTTCTCTTTTGAAAACCTCGATGCAGCAAGAAACGGATTTAATAATCTTAAGAGCAGGATTAAAGAAGTGAAATCTGAGTCTGAAGGTGTGTTCGATGTTTCCGATAGTGATAATGTGTTTAAGTATAAAGAGAAGTTTTATGAATGCATTAACGACGATTTGAACATATCGGAAGGACTTGCACTGACGTGGGACGTACTGAAAGATGAAACACTGTCAGCCGATGAGAAGATATTTCTTGTGAACGACTTCAATAAAATACTCGGACTTGAACTGGATAAGATAGAAGCGGACAGCATTCCTGAAGAGATTATTGAACTTGCGAACAAACGTAGGGAAGCCAAGGCAAACAAGGACTTTAAACTATCGGATGAAATCCGCGACAGGATAAAAGCACTCGGTTATGAACTGCTCGATAAAAAGGGCGGTGAATTTGACATTAAGAAAATCTGATGGCAAAGACTGTTACTAAATCGAAGAACGACGGAAGCAAGTATAAGGTTAACTTTAATAAGTTTAAGAAGGATGTAATAAAAGAACTTCCTCCCGTGACGCTGCTTTTCCTTTCGGAAAAAGTGCTGATGGATGAGTTTCTTTCAGGCATATCAACTGCTTTCATAGGAAATGATTTTAACCCAAAGGTTAATCTCCAGACATTCTTTGCAGACGAGACTTCGATTGATGAAGTGATTAATGAATGTTCAAATATGAGTTTTCTTTCAGACAAGAAAATCATATTGTATAAACTGGTTAAGAAAACGGGCACGAGGGGAATCAACAAGGAAGCAAAGGAAGGTTTTTTAAACTATGCAAAGAATCCAAACCCCGATAATATGCTGATATTGCTCAACGGCGAGAAGGCATTCACATTCTCAAACTTTGAGGATTTCGAAAACACAGATATAAAGATTTCTATTGTTTCCACTGACTCCGAAGAGGATATGGCAGACTGGTGCAGGGACAGGCTTAAAGGGTACGAAGTTGACCACGAAACATTACTGCATTTACTTCAGTTCGTTAATCTGTCTTACGATGAGATTTCCTCTGAAATAGAGAAGTTAAAAACCTTTTGTATCAACACTAAAAAAGTGACACTGGACGACGTGAATCTATGTGTAGGTTTGACGAAGGATTTCAACGAAAACAACCTTTTTGAGGCAATACTGAAGAGAAACTTCGAAACTGCAATTGGCATATATGATAATATGAGCTCAAAAACCACAGCCTCATCTATGGAAGTGGAACTGAAATTTGTGGCATATATGAACAATCTCTTCATCGGACTTCATAAAATGCACGACCCATCTATCAGCAATATGCCCGAAGGTTGGCCACTTTTTAATGAGTTGAAACTATGGAAGGATGGTGCAAGAATGTACAGACTTTATAAGAATTACATAAAAGATTTGAATATACTTAAAATTAAAAAAGCATTTGACTATATTTACGAAACTGACAAAACTTTAAAATTTACAGAAAAGGATAAGCGATTGGTAATTAACAACTTAATTCATAATCTTGTAAACCTTTAGGAATTCGTGGAACAAAATATCATAATACTAAGTAAAACAATTAAGATTGCCTGAATACAGAAAATATACAGATGAAGAACTGATATTGATGTTTCAAAGCGATGATGTTGAGGCTTTTAACGAAATCGTGTTCAGGTATAAGAATAAAGTTGTGAACTTTTTGTACAGATATACGGGCGACCGTGACGAGGCAGAAGACCTCGCGCAGGATACATTCGTAAAAGTGTTTCGCTCGAAACATCTGTATAAAGAAATAGCTAAGTTTTCAACCTGGTTTTATACGATAGCAGTTAATACTGCTAAAAC
>JBMOHR010000319.1:0-3255 GCA_049317745.1 Ignavibacteria bacterium | reverse complement strand
CTAAGGACAGAACCATCCCAGACAGGAATCTGAGCTTTATCCGGCATAAAATCGAAGAGTTCTTCGAAGTAAGTGTCGGAATATTCGTATTTGTTTTTAAGTTCATTGAACTTAATTGCGGCTACCATAACGTATGCTTTTTCGGCAAGGTATTTTTCCTGCCGGATTATATGGTTGGGTCGGACAGTAACAGGCATAAAAGTCCCCTGTGTTTCATTTTCAATGGTTTGGAATGCTGAGGCAGCGGCAATGGTTTTATGTCTAATGCGTCCGTGAGGTGTGTATTCGAACAATCTATCAAGAATAAGGATACAGAAGACATCGTAAGGAGGTTCGAGAATTTTAGGGTTAGCACGTTCTATTTTATACTCAAACTTTATATCCAGTTCTTCCACGACAATATTATTAACGAAGATTTTATCATCGCTTTCGGGAGTGAAGCCACAACCAGGAAGAAGCCTTTCATAAGAAACGAAAGGTTTATTTCTAATCATAAGTTTAGTATTGTCGTTCAGACCTTCAGCATTAACAGATTTCCAGAAAGAAACGATCTTAGGGTCTTTACGCAGTTGGGAATTAAGTCTTTGTCTTCTTGAGAAAACCTTACGAGTAAATTTCACTTTATCGCTCTTTGTGTTGTATTTAAGGGGTCTTTTCGCGACATAAACTTCGCCATACCTTAAACGTCCAACAATATTATCTATTTTCCCGCGAAGGAAACCTAAAACGCCGCTATCATAACGAGCCATAGAGAATTGATTTGTTTAAGAGAAAATAAGAAAACATTAATTACAAAAGAATGAATAAAAGCGGGGCAGAAGAAAATAATTCTAATAAAAGGACTTGACAAGAAGAGGATAATTTATTATATTTGTAATCTCAATATTCAGGGGAACAATTGCAGAAATGAGATGTATAAACAGCAATAACCTCTGAAAAGACCGAAAACTTACCTTTCAAAAAAAGAATCAAGAAAATGGCGTGCTTGTGGCGTGACGGTGGCGTGAATCTCGCGTGAATGTCTAAGTATTACCTCCTTATCTACTCCTTATTAGCTCCTATCGTGAATACAGAGAAGGCTTACTTCCTGATTATAACTTAAGCATTGGGAAATGACGATTTCAACAATTAGAAGAAATAATAGCTATTTTGCGGTATGCTATTTGCTGTGATGTTTTATTATTTACAGAGGGAATGGGGAGGATATTCGTTTTTTATATGGAATATTATTCCCTTTGTACAATGAATCCACATCTGTCCAAATACTCTTTTAATTCAATTGAAAAAAGTAACGCAAGCATGTCGAAGATCCCGATGTATCGGGACTTGCGTAAACTCAAGCTGGAAGCTTGAGTTACTCTACCTTCTACAGTTGAAAAAAAGTAACGCAAGCATCTTGCTTGCGTAAACTCAAGCTGGAAGCTTGAGTTACTCTACCTACTACAAAACCCCGCAAGGGGTTTAATATGAATAACCCCCGGCGAAGCCGGGGGAAACACACACAAGCTATACAACCCCGGACGGGGTTGAACAATCAATACTAATTCTGCACGATTGCAAAATGAAAACCCCACAACAAACATTAATAACTTGAAACTAATAGCCAAAATCAATAATTTGAAAACAGGGAAAAAGTTTTTTAATGTAAATTCAAAAACTTTATTATAGGGACAAAACACAAAAAGGGTTGGGATTTAAAACGTTGATTCACGCAATCATCATTTTAAGTTTTAGCCCTTTTGTGGTTTAAGAGACAGAAACATTGAAATATAAATTATAATATTATGAAAAGATTATTCGTCATACTTCTAATGCTCGTGACGATGAGTGTTAATGGGCAGTGGATAAGACAAAATTCCGGAACGACCAATAATCTATGGGATGTTTATTTCTTAAATTTGAATACAGGTTGGGCGTGCGGCGATACAAAAATATATAAGACAACTAATGGCGGCAAGAACTGGGTAACACAATTAACTCCTGCGCAAAATTACATTTCACAAATTCATGCTGTTGATTCTAATATTGTTTATGCTGCAGGTTGGTTCACTTTTTTGAAGACTACAAACGGTGGTACAAATTGGATTGGTATTATGGCGGGAACTTTTGGATCAGGGTTACCTGTCTTTGAAGGGTTGTATTTCCTTAATGCTAATACAGGTTGGCTTTGCGGAAGTTTATATAATTATAAAACAACAAATGGCGGACTTACATTTGATTCAGTTTTTGTTGATGCAGAATTAACGGATATTTATTTTAAAAATGAACTTGAAGGAATATGTTCAGGGGAATACAATATTCAAAGAACAACAAACGGTGGATTTAGTTGGTATGATATAATTCTTCCATGGCAATGGCAGGAAACATTTTTGCGTGTTTCTTTTTATAATGATCTTACGGGATTTGTTGTTGGTGGTGGTGGCATTACATTGAAATCTACCGACTTCGGTATATCATGGGATAGTGTTGGGAGAGTAATAACTGACAGGCAAATATACAGCAGTATATTTACAAGTGAGAATATAGGTTACGCAGGAGGCTCATTCGGTGTTTTCTTTAAAACCACAAACGGAGGTCGTAATTGGGGATTTCAGGACACTAATGGTTTGGGAAGAGGATATATTAAATCATTCTGGGCTTATAATGATTCAATCCTTTGGGCAGTAGGCGGGGGTGGGAAAATATTGCATACTACTACAGGGGGGCAATGGTTAGTAGGTATTAATAATATTACAACAGAAGTTCCAAAAGGTTTTGTCTTATACCAAAACTATCCGAACCCATTCAATCCAACAACAAACATTAAATTCTCAATTGTAAATTCGGGGGATGTAAAACTTGTAGTGTATGATATTCAGGGGCGCGAAGTCCAGACACTCGTGAACGAATCGCTCAAGCCCGGCACGTACGAAGCCGCGTTCGACGGCTCGGCACTAAACAGCGGCGTGTATTTCTACAAACTGGTAACGGGCAATTTTACTGAAACAAAGAAGATGCTGTTGGTAAAATAGTTTAATAAATTAACTTAATAGGATTTATATGCAGATTAATACCTTAACTTTTATAAATTAATTAAACCAAGGTATGAGAAAAACAAAGATTGATTTAACAGTATCGGTAATTTTATTACTATTTGTATTGTCCAATACAGGCATCTGTCAGTCAACGGTTCGGCCCGAGCAAATCGGTATTAAAACAAAACAGGGGAAAGTGGATTACGATTACATGAAGAGTCACGCAAATGACACATTAATC
>JBMOHR010000318.1:0-3258 GCA_049317745.1 Ignavibacteria bacterium | reverse complement strand
TCAGAAAGATTGGTGCTTTTTCAGTGAACAGAGACTCGGCAAGGGAATCTTATGAGTCAGTATTGTACGCATCAACACTTCTTAAGAAAAAGAATTCGATGCTGTGGATTTATCCTCAGGGTGAGATGCTTCCGAACGATGTACGACCTTTGAAATTTCAGAACGGATTGACAAAACTGATAGAAATGACGGGTAAGGTTAACTTAATACCGATAGTTCTGAACTATGAGTTTATGATGGAGCAAAGACCTGAAATATTCATTACTGTATCTGAAAGCATTACGGTTGATGGAAAGTTAACAAAACAGGAAAAGACTGAATACTTAAACAGAGTACTGACTGACTTATTAGACGAGCAGAAGAAAAATATTGTTAATAATGATATAGAAGGATACGAAGAAGTGCTGAGAGGAAAAAATTCAAGGAATAAAATAATAGACAGGGTTTACAATGACTGAGATAATCACATTCATATCAATATTTCTGACGGGAATACTTTTAATAGTACTCTGGAATATGTGGGTATTCAGAAAAAGGAAATACAATAGTATTCCTAAAGATGAACTTCCGTTTGTGTCTGTATTAATACCAGCAAGGAATGAGGAAAGAAGCATAAGGGAATGCGTTGAGTCGCTGCTGGATCAGGATTACAAAAAGTTTGAAGTGATTGTGCTGAATGATAATTCAGAAGACGGTACAGGGATGATGCTTGAGGAATTGAGGAATAAGTATAAAGAATTAAAAGTAATTAACGGGAAGCCGCTTCCGGCGGGATGGTCGGGGAAGAATTATGCGTGTCATCAGCTTTATAAGGCATCGAAGGGTGAGTATATATTATTTACGGATGCGGATACAGTACACTTCAAAGATTCAATATTAAATTCTGTGACACGTTCCATAAACAGGAAAGCAGATTTATATACACTTATTCCAAAGATGACTTTGAACAGTTTTGCAGAAAAGCTGATAATGCCGGGAATACATTTTACATCATTTACACTGCTGCCTTATTATCTGGCTGAGACGCTGAAGAGTCCTGCATTTGCGATGGGGGTTGGTCCTTTCTTACTTTTCAGGAGAGAGGCATACGAAGCAATAGGCGGACACGAGGCACTGAAGAATGACCTTGTTGAAGACGTAAGACTTGCGAAGAATATTAAGAGGTTTGGGTATAAGGTGGTTGTGAACAAGGGGCTGGACATATTAAGCTGCAGGATGTATCAGAGTTTTAAAGAAATCTGGGAAGGGTTTTCAAAGAATATATTTCCCGGGATGGGTTATTCCTCACTTACTTTGTTTTCGGTGTTCTTTGTGTATCTGATATTATTCTTTATGCCTTTTGCGGGAGCGATGGTTTCGCTTGTTACAGGAAATGAATATTTGTTGTACAACTTTTTGTATCAGGTGGTTCTATTAATAATAATGAGGGTTATAATTAACAGCAGTTTCAAGTTAGGGTTTATATCTACTTTACTACATCCTGCGGGTGTATTAATAATTTCTATGATTGGTTTTAATTCCTGGAGATGGAACAAGATAGGAAAGGGTTCATTGTGGAAAGGCAGAACATATTCCGAAATTATGTTAAAAGGAGAGACATTATAAAGACTGTTCAGAACATACTGAAGTATTTAATAATACTGCTGATTGTGATGACTGCCGTAGGATTAGTAATAATAACGAATGCAGAATTAAGGGAAAAGTATGTATGGACGACTACTGTATTTCTATCTATTCAATTCATGACCCTGCTTTTATATATGTTTTTAAATTATGAGTTGAAGGGTTTGAGTATAATAATCCCTTTAATGTTAGTTTCAGGTTATCTGATAGAATATGCAGGTGTAAAGACGGGATACCCATTCGGTGAATATTTATACACAGACAAGTTACAGCCGCAGTTGTTTAATGTCCCAGTTGCAATAAGTTTATCGTGGGTAATTGTTGTTGTAAGTTCGTTTCTGATTGTGTTTTCAGAGAACGGGAAGAATTTATTTGCGAAGGTTGTTTATACATCACTGATAGTACTTGGACTGGATTTGATGCTTGAACCTTTTGCGGCGTTTATAAACCAATTCTGGGTATGGCGTGCGGGTTTTGTGCCGATACAGAATTATGTTTCGTGGTTTGTTATCGCTATAATATTCAGTACACTATTATATAGACTAATCATAAAGGAAAGTATAAGAGATGATAAGAGTTCATTGCTTATCGATTATGCTCCATACATAATATTATCAATTAATGTGGTTCAGTTCTCTATAATAAATTTAATGAATGCACATTATTTATCTACGTTATCAGGTTTATTGCTTATAACACTTATAATCATTGTAAAGAAAAGAGGTAGGCTTGAAGTATGAGTATTTCATAGTGCTGATTGTTACTGTAGCTGTTCCTCTGATAAAGAGTTTCAGTAAAGAGATAAATTTCTACAGACCAATAAAAAGGTTTATTGCTGCATTGACTATTCCTTTTATACTGTTTGTTATTATAGATGCAATAGCGGTAAAAAGAGATTTATGGACATTCAACAAAGTATACGTTACAGGGATATATTTCTTTGGGCTGCCGATAGAAGAAATACTTTTCTTTGCGGTGATACCATTCAGCTGTATATTCACGTGGGAGACGATGAAATATTTAGATAAAAAACTTAAGAGCCGATGATGGATTATACAATACTGGTCATAGCGGGCTCTTTATTTGTGATTGTACTGGATTTTATTCTTGGTACAAGGATACTAAGGCAAAAGCTGTTCTGGGTTTTCTGGATTGTAGTAACAGTGCTGATGGTTGTGGTAAACGGATATTTAACATGGAGACCGATAGTGATATACAATGAGGCAAAGATGCTTGGAGTAAGAGTTTTTACGATACCTTTAGAAGATTTCTTCTTCGGTTTTTCGTTAATAGGATTAAATTTAATTATATGGGAATATTTTAACAGGAAAGGAAGCAAGGCAAACAATTAATATATGGAAAAGAAAAGAATAACAGTTATCGGAAGCGGCTTTGGGGGTATTTCGGTTGCAATCAGATTAGCAGCCAAAGGGCACGATGTTTCAATCTATGAAAAACTTGATAAGCCGGGAGGAAGAGCTTATTTATTCGAGAAGAACGGATTTAAGTTTGATGCAGGTCCAACAGTAATAACGGCACCGTTTTTGTTCGAGGAGATATTTAAAGCAGCAGGTAAGAACATTGACGATTATATAAAGTTAATACCTTTATCCCCTTTTTACAGAATATTTAATG
>JBMOHR010000317.1:0-3265 GCA_049317745.1 Ignavibacteria bacterium | reverse complement strand
AGTATAACGCTCGATAATCCATATCCGTCAAAATTTATTTTGAAATATCCTGCATTCTTTCCTGCTTTGCGCAAACGGTAACCTAACTAATATTGATTAACGATTTTTACTATTTCTATTTGGTTTTCGTCTATTTAAAGACTTATAATCCTTTAATTTATACTGTTCGATTCTCTTTCAGTGCTCTTACTTATTCTTCGCAACAAATTTTATTACATTTATGATAATTCTATGAAATCATAGTATTGAGATTCAAAAGATAGTACTATCACTATGCAAACTTGAGTTGTATTTCTAAATATCCGCTAAAAACGGCTATAAATGGCTATTTATTATGGCACGATAATTGCAAGACATATAATAGATTTAAGTATTTGTCACACTAAGATTTACAGATTCATAAGAATATCTTAAGTATAATCAGTTATATTCTATAGCTGATATCTTGTTTTAAATAAAAAGGGTAAATAATATTTGATTTTTGAAGTAATACAAGTCATAATATGGATAACTACGATAATGCTTACTATAAGCGGACTCGATGATTTATACATCGACCTTATGTACTGGGTTTTAAAACGCAGACATAAAGCAAAACTTCCTGACTTTTCGGAAATGTACGATAAACCTGAAAAACCCATCGCCATTACCTTTGGTGCCTGGAATGAATCAGGTGTTATCGGCCGCACTCTTAGTTTTACTGTAAAGAATTTAAAGTATAAGAATTTTAGAATATTTGTCGGTGTCTATCCTAACGATCAGAAAACTATAGATGTGGTCAGTAAAATATCTGCACAGGACAACAGAATTAAAATGGTTATCAATCCGCAGGATGGTCCTACTACTAAAGCCGATAATCTCAACGTTCTTTACGCTGCAATCACAGATTTCGAAAAACAGTTCGGAGAGTTTGAAATTCTTCTCGTTCACGATGCAGAAGATTTTATACATCCGCGTTCATTAAAGCTTTACAATTTTCTTATCGGATATAAAGGTTATCACGGTATTCAGATTCCCGTAGTGCCTATAAAAAGTCAGCTTGGTAACACAATTCACAGAACTTATTGTGATGCATTCGCAGAAACACACACAAAGGATATGATTATACGTCAGGAAATGGGAACATTTATGCCGTTCTCCGGAACTGGAATGGGTTTTCATAGAAAATCGATGTATTGCATTGAAATGATTAATGAAAAAATGCTTGCTGAAACGGAAAACAATTCTGAACTTAAATATAAAGATTACCACGACCCATTCGGAAGAATCGTTAAGGTAAATCCAGAATATTTCGATAATGACGAAGGAATTATTGCTTCACCTGAATACTATAACAATACCAGATACAAAGACAACCCGTTTGAAAGCCTTGAGCATAAACCTTCTGTACTTGATGCGTCTACCAGAAAGGCAATCAACAGTTACACTGCAACTTTTGCAGCAGTAGTTCTTTTATGCCTATCAGTTATAATCTATAAAGGGACTTCTGCAGGTTCTCAGCCTTCACTATCTGGCAATACACAAGTTGTAGCAGATAATGTCTTCAAACTGGCTGAACTTTCAAAAGTAGATGAATCAAAAATATCTCCGTCAAAGAATGTTGTTGTAAAAAAAGACGTTAAGCCTGCAAAGAAAGTTACTTCAAACAATAAGAAAAGCACTGCAAAAGATAAATCAACTTCCACGGCAAAGATTAAATCAGCAACAGGCAATAAGATTATTATCAGTAATAATATTTCAGTTTAAAATCAGAATATGAAAAATTAATTATAAATGAAGAGAACAGAAAAGCAGTCAAAGATTAAATACAGTATAAAAGATAAAAGTTCGGATGATTATTCCGACGCACTCAACAGAAGCGATACATACAAAAAGATTTTCGATGTATTCGATAAAGGTCTTGACCTGGATTCGGGCTTAAATGATCATTATTTTTCTCCTTCTACCGAAGAGATTGAACTTAAGGCTAAACTTAATAATGCTAACATTATAATTGATGAATTAAAAAGTAAACTTAATAAAACTAAGCACAATACTACTAAAGATTCATCAGGCAAGAAAATACTTACCACTGATACCCTTGATGTCGAACCTGTTGTCCTGAGACCCGCAGCTAAAACAGAAGGTATTTTTAACGATGCTAATTTAACCGAAGATTATGAACTTGGTATGAGGTTTTATCAGCTCGGTTTGAAAACAGGATTCTTCAATGTCAAACTCGATGGAGATAAAAACTCAACACGCGTGGCAACCGCAGAGTTCTTTCCCAATAAATTCTGGCCGGCTGTAAAACAAAGGTCGCGATGGATTGCAGGTATATGCCTTCAGAACTGGAAAGCACATAAATGGGACGGTAACCTTACTACAAAGTACTTCCTTTTCAGGGACAGGAAACCTTTGTTGAGTTTCTGGTCTACGTTTCTTTCTAATTTACTGCTTTTGTATTTTATTTATCTTGCAATAGGTGTCGCTTTCGGCTTTGATAATTCACTCATATCAGGAAGGATTTCACCCGTTCTCGCATATCTTATGACATTTAATCTCGTCTTTATGATTTCAAAAGTCATTCATAGATTTATATTTACTTCAGGTTGGTATGGACCTGCTTACGGATTTGCAAGTATTTTCAGACTGGCAATAGATTCATTCATTAACTTCTTCGCAATTATAAGGTCAGTTAGTGTTTATCGCAAAACAAAGCACAAAGTGGTCTGGGACGCTACAACTCACTATTGAAATAACTATACTATTTTATTAATGTCATTTTATTGCTTGCATAAAAGTTACTTGTCTTCAGTGCTACAATATATATCCCGCTTGATAGCACACTCCCGTCAAAACTTGTTTCGTAATATCCTGCAGACTTTCTTCCGTTTATAATTTCTTTAACCTTGCTTCCCTTTAAATCATAAACACTAAGGTTTACATTCTCATCTTCAGGTAAATCAAAACTAATTTTAGTTACCGGATTAAATGGATTCGGATAGTTCTGCTTTAATGCAAACTTCTTCGGAACTCCAACTTCAACAGTCTGATTAAGGTTGTGGTATTCAAAATTTCCGTTGTAATCAATTTGTCTGAGACGGTATCTGTATGCCCCTGATTCCGGCACTCTGTCCGTAAAGCTGTAATTCGTCGGAGTGTTAGTTGATCCTTTACCTGGTACGTATCCAATCTTTTCCCAATTGCCTGATGCCTGTTGCCTGTTGACTGCTCTCTCTACCTCAAAACCTGCATTGTTTACCTCCGATGCCGTGCTCCATTT
>JBMOHR010000316.1:0-3266 GCA_049317745.1 Ignavibacteria bacterium | reverse complement strand
ATTAATCCGAGCCCTGCACTCTGAGCACCAAGTTTATATATTGAATTGTTGAAAAAGTCGAAATCCTGAAACACTCCTAATATCAATGCCTTATCCTTTATGCGAGCAAGATTCTTTCCGTATAATATTCCGTAAATATCAACCCACGATGATGGTTCTTCTCCCGAACGCGCATCTATTCCGAGTTTTAATCTGAATATTTCAAAGGGTTTAAATGTCTCACTGTTTAAATCCTTCTTATAGATAAATACGAGCTCGGCGAGTGCGTTATCCTTATTTATATCATACTTTTTCCTGCGGTCCACATTTGCGTAACCAAGACTAAATCTGCTGCTAACTGGGAATACATCGTTTACATTTCTTTTGGTATGCCTGTTAATGTCGCCTCTTAATATTCTGTTAAAACCCCTGGGAGGATTAATTATCGCCCCTAAAAACTCTCTTGTAAATCTGTCAAAACCATAAGTGCTTTCATCCAGAACTAAAGAAGTAAGTCTGTGAGATATTTCTCCAAGCATAACACCGCCAAGTGTTGTATTAATCAAATCATTTGTTTGTGGCGGGTCAGTCTCCATCATAGTTTCCCACATAAAGCTTCCTCCAACAGTGAACGGTACTGATTCCCAGAAAGAATATCCGTTGCTTCTTGCAGAATTGAAATACAGACTTCCGTGGTAAGGGTGTGCGAATTGATTTGTGACAAAGAAATCGTTATCCCACGCAAAGCCGGTCTTGAAATTATTAGCTATTGAACTAAAAGATATTTTAGCGAAAGGTTCTTGTGAAACATAATTATTGAAAGCGCACAATCCTAAGTTTATTCCAATTACTTCTGATATAGGTAGTAAGATATTAGACTTCTTGAAATAGCTGTCTATCTTAGGGTGGTATTCATTAGTATCTGATTCAATGTTTCTGATGTCAATATCCTGTGCATAAACACTTACGGCAAGAAAACACATTCCGAAGAACACTGCAATATTTTTTATCAATTAAATTTCAATTAAGTTTTATATATTAAATTATATGACAACACAAACATAGAAATAGTTTAACCTCATAATAAATTAATGGTTAAACATTTATTATATTAAGATTACAAACATAAAAATATATTATAAGAAGTGAAAGTTAAATCAATAATAATTTCTACCTGATGGGAGATGGTGAGTTATTATTAAAACTAAAGTCCGGTGATAAATCTGCCTTTAATGATTTAGTTCAGGAATATTCAAACATAGTTCTGAATACGTGTTACAGATTTCTTCTTGATAGAGAAGATGCCGAAGATGTATCTCAGGAGGTGTTTGTGGAAATCTACCAATCTATCAGATCATTCAGAGGAGATTCAAAATTATCAACCTGGATTTATCGTATAGCTGTAACAAAAAGTCTTGATGAAATTAAGAAACGCAACCGCAAAAAGCGATTATCCTCTTACGGAAAAGTACTTCATCTTGATGAGGTTGTAAACTGGCTTGGGGGAGGAACGATGCCTGACAAGTCTATTATGGAGAGTGAGAAACTTAAAGAAGTAATGGAGGCGCTGAATGTACTTCCTGATAATCAAAGGGTAGCATTTACTTTAAGCAAGATTGATGGATATACAAATACAGAAATAGCGGCAATAATGAATGTTACCACAATTGCTGTAGAATCATTAGTTTACAGAGCCAAAAAAAGTGTAACACAAGAACTGGAAAATATTCTTAAAAAGTAAAATTGAAAGATAAATGCCAGAAATTAAAACTATAATCGTCTAAATTAAATACAGAGTATGAAAGCACAAACAAAAGATGAGAGTGTAATGCAAAAGCTCAATGAGTATGAATCATTAGAGAACATTCAACCTTCGGCAGAATGGAACAACTCTTTAATGAGTAAACTCAATTCTGCAAAGCCAAACAAGAACAAAGGGTATTCTTCGCTTGGAATAGTCGTGATTGTAACATTTATTGTTGTTATCAACCTCGGTTTCTTAATAAAATCTTTGATGGATAATACTGAGGATTCACAGCAAAGGAATATGGATTTACAGGTTATCTCAAAAGAACTATTTATTAACTCAAATAACAATTAAGCCATGGATATATTCACTCAAAAGAAATTGTTATTTAGGATAGTCATACTATTAGCCGTATTGAATATTTTTTCAATTGGTATCTTTTTCGGAAAAGATATATTTCATAAGCCACCACAACAGGATCGTTCAAACGACAACCGCTCAAATGACAATCGTTCAAATGATAATCGTGATGTATTAAGTATACTTGAAAGAGAATTAAATCTTACTGAAAAGCAGTCAGAGGAATTCAAGAAAATCCGTTCAGATTTTCCTGATAAAGAAAGGGCTGTAAGGGAGGTTCTCAACAAGGAAAGGGATTCGCTGAATGAGGAAGCTTTCAAAAAGAACCCTGATGAGGAAAAGATAAAATCTTTGGCAAGAAAGATTGCAGATAATGAATACAAAGTTGAACTTCTCCGTTATGAACAGGCAAAAGAAATGAAGGCAATATGTACAGCAGAACAGCAGGAAAAATTTGAAGTATTAATAAAAGAGATTCGGGATTATCTGAGAGATAATAAACAGCGTAAGAAGAAATAAAGGTTTTGATTATACATTGTTTTAAAATCTATCGTCTAAATAAGAATACAGATAAATAGGTTTCTAATGGAAATAAAAGCAACATTTAACTTTATATTTTTAACAGTAAATATATATTCCTGTTGAATAACGGTATATCGCATTAAACATTGACACTCATACATTTGTATCAAATACTCGGTTGTCCGACTGATAATTCAACTATCATAGGAATAGTTCCAAAGAAAGTATTGCAAATGTGTTTTGAATATAGAACAACACCTTCCACATATACTACCTAAACTACAAATTCATTAAATTATGATCCAACATTCTCATTCAGAAAATTAATTTAAGATATCAAATGATTGTGCCAGAATTTTAAGAAAAAGGCGTCTAATATTAATAATACTGAAATACTATATATTAATAATTTAAAATGTATACCCGGGAATGAAAAAAATGAATTACAAACTTTATTTGGTAATCTTATTTACACTTTTTTCAAGTTTTCTGTTAAACACTGAAAAATGTTCTGCACAATGGTTGCAAATGTCAAACGGAATGGGAAACATTCAGGATGTTTATGCACTTACTGCCAGTGGAACTAACATTGTTGCGGGTACTTGGGGCAGCGGCGTATATCGCTCTGCAGATAACGGTTCAAACTGGACACAAACTG
>JBMOHR010000315.1:0-3275 GCA_049317745.1 Ignavibacteria bacterium | reverse complement strand
TTAATCGAATTGTTTAACGCTGAAGAATATAAACCTATTATTAATGAAAACTCTAAACATAAATAAGAACTTTCTTGCGATAGAAGATAAATACTCAAACTACAAAGATTCAAAAGTAGTGATGCTTCCCGTACCGTACGAAGCAACCACCTCATACGGCAAAGGCACCGGTAAAGGTCCTGACGGAATTTATAAAGCTTCTCATTACGTAGAGTTTTTCGATGAAGAACTTAACCGTCAGTTCTGCTTCGAGAAGGGAAATGGAATCGCATCGCTCTATCCCGTTGCCATAAAAGGTCTTAAGGGAAAGAAAGCACTCGACGTTATTTATAAAGATGTACTTAAACTTATAAAAGACAAAAAGTTTGTCGTTACACTCGGCGGTGAGCATACAATCTCAACTGCTCCGATAAAAGCACACTTCGATTCATACAAAGATTTATCAATACTGCACTTTGATGCACATTCCGACCTTCGCGATGAATATGAAGGCAACAGATATTCTCACGCTTCATTCTGTGCCCGTGTTGCAGAGTTTACAAAGGATATTACTCAGGTTGGCATCCGTGCACAGTGCAAGGAAGAATACGACTTCATCAAAAAGAATAAGATTAAAACTTTTTATGCTTATGCAATCCGCAACGGACTTCACGGAAAGAACTGGCAGGACAAGGTTATCAAAGGACTAAAGAAGAATGTCTACATCACTTTCGACGTGGATTACTTCGACCCTTCAATAATGCCGTCAACAGGAACCTGTGAGCCTCTCGGATTCTACTGGGAAGAAACAATGGTGCTTCTGAGGAAACTCGGTAAGACAAGAAACGTAGTAGGGTTTGATGTAGTTGAACTCGCACCGAAGAAAGAAAATCCGTATCCTGATTTTCTTACTGCGAAACTCATTTATAAAATGTTAAACTACTTCCTATGAGCACAGAAGATTTAAAGAAGAAAGCAAAAGTAATCACAAAACGTCTTGCTGATAATTACGCTGACGCAAAGTGTCATCTCGATTTTAAGAATGCATTTGAATTACTGGTCTCCACTGTCCTTGCAGCACAATGCACTGACGTAAGAGTTAATATGACGATGACTCCTCTTTATAAAACGAAGTATAAAGGCCCGAAAGATATTCTTAAAGACGGAATAGATAATTTCAGGGATAACATCAAATCAATAAACTTCTTCAACAATAAGGCAAAGGCAATACTTTCAATCTGTGAAGTACTTGAAAAAGAACATAAAGGAAAAGTGCCGGGAACGATGGAAGAACTAACAGCACTTCCGGGTGTGGGACGCAAGTCGGCATCTGTGATTCTCGGTAACTGCTTCGGAAAGGAAGACGTGATTATTGTTGATACACATTTAAAGAGGGTGACCACAAAACTCGGACTTATAGAAAATGACAATCCCGAGAAGATTGAAGCAGAACTTAAAGTTATAATTCCTGAAAAGGAACAGTACCATTTCTCAATGCGCATAGGCGAGCACGGCAGGGTAGTCTGCAATGCAAAGAAGCCGTTGTGCGAGGAATGTTTCTTAAACGATATTTGTCCGTCATCTAAAATATAATTATGAAGAAACCAGATTTAAAGAAGATAGAATTTATACTAATGGATATGGACGGCTGTTTAACGACAGGCCACGTAATCTATTCCAGTAACGGCGAAGATATAAAGATGTTCCACACACACGACGGTTACGGACTTACACGTGGCAGGGAACTCGGAATGAAGTTCGCGGTCATAAGCGGAATGGACTCTGCAGTCAACAAAAGAAGAGTTGAAAGACTAAAGATTCATCATCTCTACGAAAAAATTGACGATAAACTTATACCTTTCGAAGAGTTAAAGAAAAAGTACAAACTTAAAGACGAAAACTTTGCATACATCGGCGACGATGAATTCGACGTACCACTGCTAAAGAAAGTAGGATTTTCCTGCTGTCCAAAGAGCGGAATAGATGAAGTGAAGAAGCACGTGCATTACGTCTGCAAAAAGAACGGCGGCGAAGGTGCAGTAAGAGAGATGATAGACAAAATACTCAAAGCTAAAAAACTAATATAACATTTTATAAAAATAATAACACAATTATCATGGATACAAAAAATCTACAATTTAATTCCAAACTGATACACAGCGGTGCAATCAAAGATAAATTCGGTTCAGTAAACGTCCCCATTTACCAGACTTCAACATTTGCTTTTGAGTCAGCAGAAGAAGGTGAAAAATGTTTCCTCGGAGAATCGAGCGGATACATATACACACGTCTCGGCAATCCGACAATAAAATCACTGGAAAGATGTATAGCCGACCTTTGCGGCGGGTTTGATGCAGTTGCAGTAAGTTCAGGTATGGCAGCAGTAAACACAATCTATATGGCATTGCTCTCAAAGGGCGACCATATGATAAGCACGGCAGCGGTTTACGGTCCTTCAAGAGGTGTTATGGAAGACCACTGGTCAAGATTCGGAGTTGAATCAACGTACGTAGATACAACAAACCTCGAAAATATAAAGAAGGCAATAAAGCCAAACACAAAAATGCTTTTCCTTGAAACTCCTGCAAACCCTACACTTGATATTACTGATATAGCAGGTGCATCAAAGATTGCAAAAGAACACGGACTTGTTTTAGTAGTCGACAATACTTTTGCTTCACCCGTATTACAGAAACCTTTTGAACTTGGTGCAGACGTAGTGTTCCATTCGATGACAAAGTACATAAACGGACACGCTGATGTAGTAGCAGGTATAGTTGTTGCAAAGACAGAAGAGTTGTACAAGAAACTCCGTCCGATGATGATATCACTCGGCTGTAATATGGACCCTCATCAGGCATTCCTCGTATTACGCGGTGTTAAGACACTGGGTATCAGAGTTGAACGTGCACAGGAAAACGCAGCAAAGATTGCAGATTACCTTGAAAAGCATCCGAAGATTGATTGGGTTAGATACCCTGGTTTAAAGTCACATCCTCAGCACGAGATTGCGAAGAAGCAGATGTCGGGCTTCGGTTCAATGATTAGTTTTGAACTCAAGGGCGGTTTTGAATCAGGTAAGACATTAATGAACAACGTACACCTTGCAGCACTCGCAGTATCGCTTGGCGGTGTTGAAACTTTGATTGAGCATCCTGCTTCAATGACGCACTCAAAAGTATCGAAGGAAAATAAACTTAAGGCAAACATTACAGAAGGACTCGTAAGGTATGCAGTAGGAATAGAAGATGTTAACGACTTAATCGCTGACCTGGAACAAGGGCTCGCTAAGTGCT
>JBMOHR010000314.1:0-3281 GCA_049317745.1 Ignavibacteria bacterium | reverse complement strand
AATTACCTAATACAAACTTAAAGTAAAAGATAGTTTTTCATATTTAATTTAGTTAGAAATCCGTCTAAATGAGTTATTTAAATCGCATAATATGTATATTTTACTGGTTTTACTATTAGATAAATGTCAGACAGACGAACTATATTCAATTTAGCTTTACCCGCTGTACTTCAAACAGTCGTCAGATCACTGTTTATAATAGTTGACGCATTCTGGGTCGGTAAGATGGGTGCATTATCCCTGGCGGCGCTCACTACGGCTACTTTCCTGGTCTGGGGATTTCTTGCACTGGGAGAAATGGTAGCAACAGGCACAAACTCACTCGTCGCACAATCTACAGGTGCGCAGAATCACGATCTTTCCAAAAGAATCTCAACTTATAATTTAGTTAACACATTTTTCTATACTATTGTACTAAGTCTCGTATTAATTCCGATTATTCCATTGCTCTATTCCCTGATGAACGTTTCCGGAGAACAGGCAAGGCTTAGCAATGAATATCTGGTAACTCTTCTGATAGGTTTCCCGGGAATAACACTTCTTTCAACAGCAACTTCAATTTTTCGGGCCAGCGGTGATACAAAAACTCCAATGTATTTATTAATCTTTGCAGTAGTATTGAATTTCTTCCTCGCTCCTTTGTTTATGTTCGGATTGTGGTTTGTTCCTGCATTCGGAATGACGGGAGCAGCTTTATCGACACTCACAGCTTATTCAATCGCCTTTGTGGTTTCATACTTCATTCTAAAGAGAAAAGATCTGATCTGCAAACTTTCAAAGTATAAAATTGATAAAGCAATAATCCTTGAAACATTCCGTATAGGTTTTCCGATTGCATTAAACGGTATCGGATTTTCTTTAATATATGTATTCGTATCAAGGTTTGTAGCCGATTACGGTACCGTTGCTTTTGCAGCTCTCGGAATAGGACATCGTTCCGAATCACTTGCATATCAAATCACAGTTGGTTTCTCACTCGCAAGTTCAATACTGGTCGGACAAAGTATCGGAGCGAAGAATCCTGAGCGCGCAGAAAAACTCGCATGGAAAATCCTTGGGTATGCTTCCTTGGTTATGTTTGGGTACGGATTACTTCTTTTTGTTTTCAGTGCTGAAGTTGCAAGGTTCTTTATAAATGACGTTGATGTAATCAGTGCTGCTTCCACATACAATAAAATCGCTGCTTCGGTTTTAGTCTTTTCTGCAGCCGAAGTAATTCTAAGCGGTGCGTTTTCAGGTGCAGGAGATTCTTTGCCGCCTGCTATCGTAGGATTGCCAATGAATGCTTTGCGTATACCACTGACAGCTTTATTTGCTATGCTCTGGGGTTTAAACGGAATATGGATTGCCATCTGTTCAACAGTCATTTTGAAAGGTATAATAATCACCATCTGGTTTAAACTCGGCAGATGGAAGACAAGAAAACTTGTTCTCGAATAATGTTACTTCTTCATCTCGTTCCAGCAAAGTGCTGCCGCTCCGAGTATTGCCGCAGTATTTTCTTTCAACCCTGATGGTAATACTTTTACTGTTCCTTTAAAATTGTTCAGTATATTCTCTTCCATATATTTAATTGTTGGTTCGAAAATATATTTACCTGAATTTGCCAGTCCACCAAACAGGAATATCGCTTCAGGACTTGAGAACGCTGTAGCATTAGCGAGTGCCTTTCCTAATATTTCACCAGTATATTCAAACGCTTCAAGTGCTAATTTATCACCCTCAACTGCAGCATCATAAATCGATTTGGAATCTATTTTATCTTTATCTGTATTTCTTAATAAAGAAGTATCATTTCTTTCATTCAGTAATTTTATCACAGTCTTTACAATCCCTGTTGCCGATGCATAAGTTTCCAGACACCCTTTTCTTCCGCATCCGCATTGCCTTCCGCCATCTATCACAATAGTATGACCAAGTTCCCCGGCAAATCCTGTTGACCCATATAGCAGCTGCCCACCGCAGAATATCCCGCTTCCAAGTCCTGTACCGAGTGTTACAACTATAAAATCGTTCATACCCTTAGCATTACCAAAAACCTTTTCACCAATTGCTGCAGCATTCGCATCGTTCGTTAAATAAGCAGGCAACCCTGTTTTTGCTTTTACCATTTCGGAGAAAAGTATCTTCCCCTTCCATCTTAAATTCGGAGCATTATCAATCGAGCCCGTGTAATAGTTTCCGTTTGGAGCACCAATCCCATAACCTTTTATGCTTACATCTTTCAAAGTTCCTGCAACTGCTTTAACTTCTTTCAGCAAAGCCTCTAAATAATCTTCAAACAATTCAAAGTCTGAAGTTTTAATTGAACCCTTACCCAGAATATTTCCGGAAACATCAACAAACCCAAACGGAGAATTTGTACCTCCAACATCCACTCCAACTATTACTTCTTTCATATAAATTTATAATTCTATTGTTAAATATTATTCTAATACATTTTGCTCTTTGCCTAAAAACTCTCTGTGTGCTCTGTGGTAAAAATTTTTTCTAAGCTTTCACCCTTTTCTTATACCCATACAATCCGTAGAATATTAAATACGCATATCCAAACAACGGAACAAACAACGAGTACTGCACACCAATCATATCAGCAAACAGTCCCTGCATCAGCGGCAGTATTGCTCCGCCAACAATCATCATCACAAGCAGTGATGAACCCTGTGATGTATATTTATCCAGTCCGTCAATTGCCAGTGTGAATATATTCGACCACATTATTGAGTTAAACAATCCGATTGCGAGTATAGACCACATTGCCACTTTACCGGTAGTAAACAATCCTATCAGTAATAATATTATGGAAGAGAAACTGAATATAGTTAATGTTCTTGCCGGTAAGGATTTACCAAGTATAAATACTAAATAGTTAACCGCCATAAATAAAAGGTAGTACCAGACATTTGTAATATCTGCTTTCGTTATAAGGAATATCACCACGAACAATGCAAGACCAACAACGAACATTATTGAATACTTTTTTGCCGCTTTCATTTCGCTCAGAGAAATAGAACCAAGGAACCTTCCAATCATCGCTCCTCCCCAGTAATAAGCAACGTATTTACTCGCTTCCACTTCAGTGAAACCGCCAATACTTGGTAGCCCGAGAAACGCAATCAGATTACTACCGATAGAAACTTCTGCGCCAACGTAAAAGAATATTGCAAACATTCCCCAGAATAAATTTGAATGCTTTAAAGCTATCGGTTTCCTTTCAATCTTTTCGCCGCCTGTAAACAATGGCAGATGTGCAAACTTCATTATCACTGCAAGCAGTAAAA
>JBMOHR010000313.1:0-3312 GCA_049317745.1 Ignavibacteria bacterium | reverse complement strand
CCTTAGTGGCAGTCCCACTGTACCGATGCCTCTTGACACATATAAAGACTTTCCATCGTTCTGATAGAGACCGCTGACGTATTTATGAACTGTTGCTGCTATAGAAAGATTTATGTCACCGAGTTTAAAAAATACAACCTGACCGCCGTGTGTATGTCCGCTTAGCATTAAATCGAAATTCAGATCATTAATGTCATCGAAGACGTAAGGTTTATGGTTGAGTAAGATTTTCGGAACGGTTGAAGAATCTACATTCTTTTCCTTGAAAATATTTGCTGCACGCTGTACAGTCTGTGTAATGTATTTTGTAATAACAGGGTTGCTCTTGCCGCCGCTGTCGGGTGTATCTTCCGTTCCCATAATGCTGAAAGGTTTACCGTTAACATCAATCAGCAAAGCTTCATTTCTCAGAATTCTTATACCTGTTTCATTTTTAATTACATCGCCGATATAATTCACGTCATTGAAATAATCATGATTACCGAATGTTGCATACACTCCGTACTTTGCCTTTAATTCCCTGAACGATTTAGCGAACGGAGCTGCCTCTTCACGTTTAGAGTTTGTCATATCACCGGGGATAAAAATAAGGTCGGGTTTCATATCGTTAATAACGTCAACGTAACTGCTCATAAGACCTGTATCCATAAACGGACCGCTGTGAATATCGCTTATCATTACAATCTTTGTGCCCCTCTGTTCTGCAGGAAGTCCGGGTATTTTAATCGTAATTTCTTCAACAGTATAATTATCTTTCTGAATTGCGCCAACGCTTGCACCCACGAATGCATAACCGCTTACGACTGTCGTACTTGCAGTAATGAACTTGCGCCTGGAAGCATCGAACTGAACAACTTTTTTTTTCTTCTTTATATTCTCGAGTTTATTCCTGAAAAACTTAATCTTTGAGAGAATAAAGTTTGAGAGCAGAAATGGCAGTTTTATAATTTTTCCGACTATTAAATAAAGCCCGATGAAAATTGTTGCACCCTGAAAAACAAAGAATGGAAGAATAATCGTTTTATTAATCCAGTCTGGCAGAATCGCCATATCGTACCTTGTAACAATGAAAAGTATGTACGGAATCAAGAAAACGAGAAAAGGAGTTCTCGTAAGATAGTTAATAACCTTTTTGTCGAGGTTCTTTCTAAATAAGTAATTTCTGAATGTTTTGTAAACAACAAACTGTACAGAGAAAATTACAGAAAATAATATCGTAAAAAATATAGTTCTTTCTAATATTGTCATATATGCTCTTTCATATTTAACGAAATTAAACACCTAAATGTTCCAAAACAATTGCAAATAAGAAGGAAGTGTGAAACAGAAGAATTGCAGTATTATATTTCTTATTAATGTTCTTTATTCCCGTCCGAAATAAAGGACGGGAATAAAGATAAAACATACTTATTTCACCAGGAGCATTTTCTTCGTCTCGCTGTAACTATCAGTTACTAACTTATAAAAATAAACTCCGCTATTTAGGTTTGCTCCGTCAAAGACAGCATCATAAACGCCCGGCTGCAATCTTTCATTCACAAGTGACTGCACTTCTTTGCCCATAATATTATAAACAATTAACTTAACATTTCCTGAATTAATAATTGAGAATTTAATGTTAGTAATAGGATTAAACGGGTTAGGATAGTTTTGCGACAGTGAATATCCCGATGGTATTTCTGTTGAAATATTATTTACGGAAACTATTTCTGCTAAGTCCCTCTGGAAAACACTGTTACCATAAGTAGAAGCATATAGCTTGTTGTTCTGAAGTACAATTTTTGATACGTATTGATTGTTTACTAAACCCTGATTCTTTTGTGTCCACGAAGAACCGTTGTTAGATGAGAAATAAACTCCGTTTGCTTCTGTTCCTGCAAATAAGTAGTTTCCAGTTGATAGCAGTGCATATACTTTTGAAGTCAAAGTCGTTTGTGTCCAGTTAGTTCCGTTGTTAGTTGTCACCCAGACACCTGTTCCTGTTCCTGCAAAGATATAATTGCCGTTAACTGTTACTGCATTTATAGATTTTCCACCTGGACCGATGTATTGCCAGTTATAGCCGCCGTCGGATGATACATTGATTCCTCCGTTCGTTCCGGAAAAGTTAACTACCATTCCTGCATACACATTACTGCCGTTAGCATAGATTGAAATCACATCCTGACCGCTTAATGTGTTTGTGAATGTATTTCCATTATCAGTAGAAAGATATATGCCGCCATAATCCACACAAGTCTGGCTGCCTATAAGAAGTTTATTTCCGCTCATTATCATCGAAGTAACAAATACATCGTAATAAAACCCTGCTTCGTGCCAGTTTATGCCTCCGTTTGTTGAACGCATCATACCGATACCCGAACAAACTGATTCCATCCCTGCAAAAATAATATTGTCATTTATTGCCACCGAATTTACATGTTGTGTTGTCAATTCTGATTGAATCCAGTTAACACCGCCGTCTGTTGAAAAACTAAGTCCGTTGTTATATGCTCCTGTAAAGATAATTCTGTTATCACTGCATAAACTAACTGTTTTTAAATTATTGTATTGAGTCTTTGTCCAGTTTGCTCCGTTGTTAGTTGTTTTATAGATACCGTCAAAAACAGTACCCGCAAAAATAGTATTTCCTGAAAAAGTTATAGAACTTATTTCCTTTGAGAAATCATATCTTGTAAAATTTGCACCATTATTAGTTGTTACCTGTATTCCATTGTTTGCGGTACCTGCATAAAAAACAGACCCGTTCACTTTCAAAGAACGAATATTATCATTTGTAATTGAACTCTGTGACCAGTTCAAACCACTATTTGTAGATATTAAAATACCATATCCGTTTGTTCCTGCAAGAACAAAATTGTCATTTGCGGCAAGTGATAGTATTGTTCCGAATCCTGTCAGTGTATTGTTCCAGTTAGCACCATTATTTGTGGTTATATATATTCCGTTTGAATAAGTTCCTGCAACAAGGTTTGTTCCCGAAACCGCCAATGAGGTAACATAAGTGCCTAAAAGCCCTGCTTGTGTCCAGTTCAACCCGCTATTCGTTGTTAAAAGTACTCCACCTGAACCCGGATTAGTCTGGCAACCTGCAATAATTAAATTAGAGCCTGCGGCTAATGACCATACAGTTTCTACGGGATAAGACATCTGCCAGTTTATTCCATTGTCTGAAGATACATATATCCCTGTTGCTGTTGTTCCTGCAAAGATTTTATTACCAGAAGAAATCAGTGAGTTTACAGTTTTAGTCTTACCATAATAACTGCTTTGATTCCATGTATCACCGTAATTCGCAGAATACATAATCCC
>JBMOHR010000312.1:0-3352 GCA_049317745.1 Ignavibacteria bacterium | reverse complement strand
CTGACTGAACCTCGAGAGTATTATAAGTTACATCCGAACCTGTAACGGGCATATTTGCAGCTCCGGTTTGTATAACAACATTATCTCCCGTTGAAGGAACATACCCGCCAACCCAGTTTGTAGTTGTGCTCCAGTTTGTATTTGTAGTACCTGTCCATGTGTAATTATAAACACCCGATTCGAATGCTCCCATTTTAGGCGTTGTGACGCTTCGAGTTCTATTGAAATAATCAGTCGTCGGAATTCCGGCACCTGTTACTCCTGTCAACGGAGCACCCGCCTGATAACTTTGCGGTGTTGTCCCACCTAGAGTTGTAAAAGAAGGATCGGTGGTGAAACTGTGCGCATCCTGGCCTGTTACAATCGGCAGTGAGGTCTTATCCGCAGCATAATATCCAATTTTCCCACCGGTTCCTACAACATAATAATCATTATAATCGCAGGTAAGTGTCCCCCCGGAAGTTACTATATACATTCCATAATGTAAACTAGAACCTGCAGTTGTTGAACGTTCGTTGTAGAAAATATTATTCCTGTAGTTTCGGGTACCGGCAGCCGCTGCATTATACAAAGCGTAAGATTTATTTGTAACTCCGCTACCCAGTGTGCCTCCAATATAAACTGTATTAAAGTACAGGCTTGCGGAGGTTCCCGGTTCATAAATTCCATAAAGCGTTGTTTGAGTGTTCCCCCCAAGGGAAATAATATTATTAGAGTAGGTTGCAGTACCTGTCGCTATTTTAATACCATATATATTGGCAGTTGTACTGCTTGCGCCTGTTACTGACAATCCGTATATGAAATTACCAGAAACCGTACTTGCCGTTGCACTACCGTTGTAATAAATTCCATGTACATTTCCTGCAAATGGTGCGTATGAATTGGAAAGATTGTATACGGTATTGCCCGAAATAGTTTGAGCAGCAGATGTAAAATTAGGATCACATGAAATTCCACCAACCGAAGCAGTGAAGTCGGTTTTATTATTAGCATTTGCAATGGTCAGGTCATGAATAGTGTTACCTGTAATTGTATATGTACCATACGAAACATAGATGCCATTGATTAGACCTGCTATCGCTTCATCCGTATGGGTTGTTCCGTTGGTCATATTGGCAATGGTATTTCCTGAAATGGCAACTGTGCCATTCCAATTCGTATTCTTTATTCCATATATAGTTTGTGCTCCATTGGTGCCAGCCGAAGAACAATTAATGCTGTTAGCAATTGATGTACTTCCAATGGTGTTATTACTTATTATGGCCAACGCAGTTCCAGAACCTCTGGTAATTCCAACAAAATTTGAAACCAGGCCTGCGGTATTTGCAATAGTGATAAGTCCAATGCTATTGTTCTGACAATTAACAGTAGTACTAGGATCATTTGCATTAATGGTTATTCCGGTAAAAATTGCTCCAGTTGTACTGTTTTTAATTTTTATAGCTGGAGATAAATATGACCCCGTAGTTGCTCCAATTATGTTACCAGCTGTGGTGCCAATATTCACACTACTAGAGCATCCAATATATATCCCAATCATACCTCCAGCTCCTGCATTTGTCCAGTCAAAATTTGTAATCGTATTACCTTGAATATTTGATACAGTTCCCCCGACAAGGCTAGGCGAAAAAGAAATTGCTGTAAGAGCATTGGAAAATCCAGCACCAGCTCCGGCAGTTTTAGTCCATGTGCCTGCACATTGCGGAGCGTTTCCTCCTATATAATTGTAATTTATGGTATAGCCAGAGCCGGATTCAGTTCCACTAATATATATCATTGACCAGTTTACATTGGCTGTAGGTGTTACCGTTGAAGTTTCATAAAAGCTGTTATTTGAGATAGTCCAATTTGTGTTACAAGTCTGCAAGTAAATAGCATAAATAGAAGAATTTGCAGGTAATACATCATAAATATTATTATACCTTATTATGTTTCCACTATTTAATTTACCCGTAGTGCCTATTGAATGTATTGCAATATATGGTCTATTGCCTCCGGCATTCGTAATATTGTTATATTCTATAATATTGTCATCGTTACCAGTTGTGCCAGTGGTTGTACTGAAACACAAAATACCCCCAGGTGCAGACGCAAGGCTCGAGCCCTTTATTGTACAGTTTCTCACTATATTACTTGTTGCATCATTGATAAAGCATATTGTAGATGTGCCTGCGGTAGAAGAGTTGTTGGTATTTGAAATTGTCAGCGAATTGCCTCCTGTATTTAAGCCATCTATTGTTACATTATCAGCTCCATTAAGATTAATCAATGCAGCAGCACTACCCGAAATTGTTCTTGCTCCGCTTGGGCTAATTGTAAGGCTGACCCACATTCCTGCTGCTCCGGTTAAAGCATTTGCACCGTTTTCAGTAGCTACATCCGCAGTAATGGAAATAGTAATGGTATATCCTACTTGAGATACAAGGTTAAGTGCAGCAAATGCACCGCTAGCGTTTGTAAGAGAAGTGTAGGTTCCGTCTTTGGTATTCGAACCTGAAACAGTAATCTGTGCATTTCCAGATTGCACAAATAGAATTGTGAGCAAAACCGTCGTTAAGACGGAGAGAAATGTCTTTTTCATTTTAATATCCTTTACAAAATTAGTTAATGAATTATCTTATTATCATCAATTAATGTGCCAGGATGAAAATGCCATTTTCGGATTATATTTAAGGTTTTTTGATTCAGGAGACAGATATTTTCCCTTTCATTCTGAGACACGAGTCTCATTTTGAGAAAGGCATTATTTAAGGTGAAATAAGAAAAAACGGGAAGGTGGGCGTAATACTATGATATATCAGCAGTTTAGGGCTGATTATGAGAGTTTCTGAGCAATATTATTTGCTGACTTCCCCAAGGATTTTTATGCCCTACAGGAAGAGATTTCAGAATATTATGCATTAATTTTTGCACTATACTGCGATTTCAGAGTAGTTTTCGGAAATAGTGTTCTCAATTTGAGAAAATGGGCGATTTTGGGCAAAACAGAAGAGGCCTGTTACCCCAGGTTTTCGGGGTGATTTTTGTTATGGGGGGATTGTGTGAGGAAGATGTCCGGTAATTGGAAAAGTAAGAAACTTAGGAATGGAACGCGGATGACGCGGAAAGAACGGATTAGAAGAAGAGATGGCACACTGATTTGCACTGTTACAAAATAATTAGGAATGGAACGCGGATGACGCGGAAAGAGCGGATTTTCACGGATAGAGAATTTTCCAGGGTTAGAGATAAAACAGAGATGGCATCCGCCTCGGCGGAATAAGAACTGATGGGGGCTGATTTCCGCTGATTAAAAGATTTTCAGGGTTAAAGATGAGAGAAGAACTTCTCCCGCTAAATTCACGAAAGTCAC
>JBMOHR010000311.1:0-3369 GCA_049317745.1 Ignavibacteria bacterium | reverse complement strand
GGTACACTGTTGTTCTGAAACCCTGTAACCATTGACTGATACAGCACCTGAGGACCAAGGTCGAATTCGTGATTTCCAACTGCGATTGCATTAACGCCAAGTCGGCTGAGCATTTCAAACTCAATGCTTCCAAGATATTTATTGAAAAATAAATCTCCTGTAAATAAATCACCTGAATGATAAACCATAACGTTTGTATCTATGCCCTTGATATTGTTTACCAGTGTAAAAAGCCTTGCAAACCCTCCGTGGGTATATTCTAAAGAAGTATTCTTAACACCTGAACCAAGCAGATAAGAATGAGAGTCGCTAAAGTGTAAAATAGTAAAAGGGATTTCACGGCTCTTTAAATTACTGCTTAAGAATGTAAGTATACATACGAATAATATTGGAAGTATGCGTTTCATAATTTTATTGTTATATATAATATAATGATTTTTCTTTAAATACGGAACAACTATTTTAAGATGTGGTATGATTTATTGTCAAAAATCCTTTATTCTATCGTTTGTCGCAGATTCTACCGATTTTTATTGTTCTTTTATTTCAATTCTTAAGTTTTTAAATTACACTAAATCAGACTGAATAAACTATGAAGAACCATTTTATCGTTTGTATTATATTCTTTTTATTTGCTTTCGCAAACTATAGCCCGTCCCAGACAGGCTGGCAGTCGCAGACCGTTCCTTTAGGTACTTATTCTCTTACGTCAGTTTACCCCTTAAATCAAAATGTTTGTTTTGCAACCAGTGAATATAGTATCTCAACTGAAAATTATTACTCAATTTATAAAACCACGAACAGCGGGAATAACTGGCTACAAATTTCCAATGGCTCAGGTTGGTTTCTTAAGAATATAAAATTTGTGGACAGTCTTACCGGTTTTGCATGTGGAGGTCTGAACAGATTGTATATGACTGAAAACCAGTACGGTAAGTGTGTCTTTAAAACAACCAATGGCGGTCAGAACTGGACTACAGTATATAACTTAATATCCATTCCCGGTTCTGAAATGGAAATAACTGATATGTACTTCTGGAATTCAAGCACAGGTTGGGCTTCTTCAAGAGACGGCTCCATTATGAAAACCACAAACGGAGGCACTAATTTTACTGCAAACTATACAGCTCCTTTTTTCAGAAAATCTTCTGTGTTTTTCGTTGGTCCTCTTTTCGGTTGGACGGCAGGTGATTCCGGAAGAATTGCTTACACCGTCAACGGTGGTGTTAATTGGTCAACCCTGAATAGTATTTCAACTTCTCATTTTAAATCAGTTTTCTTTTTGAATCTGAATACCGGTTTTGTATGTGGCAATAATGGTATTATTTATAAATCAACAAACGGAGGTGTCAATTGGAATGCTTTGAATTCCTTAGTAACCACTAACCTGAATTCTGTTTATTTCCTGAATCCGGATACAGGATGGGTGGCAGGCATCAGCACTGTTTTAAAAACTACAAATGGTGGATTAAACTGGATTAATCAGTACAGTAGCACTGCATCGCTAAGCAGTATAAGATTCTTAAATGCACAAGTTGGCTGGACCTGCGGAGGCAATAAAATGCTATACACTAATTCAGGCGGTGTGGTAAACATAAAGGAAGTGTCAACCACAAAGCCCTCGGCTTATAGACTTTACAACAATTATCCGAATCCTTTTAATCCTTCAACTAAAATCAGAATTGATGTACCTGAATCAAATTCCGCAATCCTGAAAGTTTACGACAACCTTGGCAGGGAAGTATTAACTCTTTTGAACAAACCAATGAAACCCGGCACATACGAAATAGAATTCAATGCCTCCAACCTCTCCTCAGGCATTTATTATTATAACCTCTCGTCTCCTAATTATTCCTCCACAAAGCCCATGGTCTTAATAAAGTAGTTTCGGCAATTCCTTCTCTTAATTTTTAACCCTGATATATAATCAGTGTAAATCAGTTTATATCAGTAATATCAGTGTGCAAGTCTTTTTAATTCCTTCTTTTTCTATTGACACTCATATTAAAATATGCCATATTGAATTATGGAAAAGAAACTTACTAAAAAACAGCAGAAGATTTTAGAATTTATTCTAAAATTCACGGAGGAAAATTCATACCCTCCGACTCTAAAGGAAATAGCCGAAAAGTTTAAGATTACAATCGGCACTATTCAGGACCACGTTTTTGCCTTGCAGAAAAAGCAGTACCTTGAAAAACGTCCCGATACAGCAAGAGGATTCAAAGTTGTTAAAACTTCTTCGGGCAATAAAGTTACCCAGAAGTCTGATATGAACTACATTCCTCTTTACGGTTCAGTAGCAGCAGGTGAACCTATCTTTGCAAGCGATAACATTCAGGGATATGTCACGATGGAGAAAAGTCCTAAAGGTCATCACATACATTTTGCCTTAAAGGTTAAAGGGGACAGTATGATAGATGCGGGTATATATGACGGTGACATTGTCATTGTAAAAAAACAGGATTCTGCCGACAACGGTGACATCGTTATTGCTCTTATCGAAGATGAGGCAACAGTTAAAACTCTGCGCAACAATAAAATCAAAGCGTATCTTGAAGCTGCAAACCCAAGGTACAAAGCTATCATGAACCAGCCATTCTCCGTTATCGGAAAAGTAATCGAACTCCGCAGACAATATATGAATACATAATCTTATTCTAATATTATATAACACAAAAGCCGGTCTAAACCGGCTTTTGTTATTTAAAGTGTATTATATTTGATATTTCTTCAAATCCCTACTCTCTTAAATATAAAATCTATACTCTTCTGCGATTTCCTGTAATCAAATACCTCATCCAGTTCCTTGATGCTTAAATATTTCATCACTTCAGAAGACCCCTCTACAAGTTTTCTGAATTCCACTTTCGTCTCCCAGCACTTCATCGCAATCGTCTGCACAATCTTGTAAGCATCCTCTCTCCTCATCTTTTTATCAATTAGCTTCAGAAGCAATGTCTGCGAAAATATAAGTCCCTTCGTCAATTCCAGATTCTTCTTAATATTCTTTTCATAAACTGTTACATTCTCTACCAATGCAATAAACTTATGCAGCATATAATCCAGAAGTATTGTCGAATCAGGCATTATAATCCTTTCAACCGACGAATGTGAAATATCTCTTTCGTGCCAGAGCGGAATGTTTTCCATAGCTGCCAGCGAGTTTCCTCTTATCACTCTTGCCAGTCCCGAAAGTTGTTCTGACGTTATAGGATTCTTCTTATGCGGCATCGCAGATGAGCCCTTCTGTCCTTTCGTAAAACTTTCTTCAAGTTCAAGCACTTCAGTCTTCTGCAAATGTCTTATTTCTGTTGCGTATTTATCTATACACGATGCTATTATTGCCAGTGTTGACAGATAATGTGC
>JBMOHR010000310.1:0-3388 GCA_049317745.1 Ignavibacteria bacterium | reverse complement strand
AAAAGTCTCAATTCCACAGTGTAGTATATTTTTTCAACTAGTCTCAAAATGAGAATATCTGTCTCATATTGAAACAAAAATAAAAGGTTTCAAAAAATAAAGTGCGATTTTGCATTATAAATGCACTTACGATTTGGCATAAAAATTGTAGTAAAAAGAATTGATTATACAGTTAATTAGTCTTGTGTCGTGAGTTAATTTGTTATATAAGTAAGTTAGAATCAATATTTCTTAGAAATTATTAGGGGAAAAAAGCATTCAGACTGATAGGAATAAAAACCCTTCAAACGGTTAAAGATTAAAGTTGTCTGCTTCCCTGCGACTGAAATCATGGGTTGAGTTTTCAGGATTTTAAATAATTTGATGCAGACAGTCAACCTGAGTCAGATATAAATTGAGACAAATAATTAGATATAAATATAGATAATTAATACATTTTATAAATCATAATTAATTTTTTATGGTAAATGAAAACCGCTATTCAGTCTTTTCAAAGAAACCTTTACAGTGTGCCGTAATATTACTCTTCCTTTCCTTAATAAGTTTTTCCAATTCATATTCTCAGTTTGGAAGATTATACGTTAATGTACCAAGTGAGGCACACATCTTTCAGTTACACTATTATAACACACATTCCAATACATGGGTTGACGAGTCTATTCCTGTCGACGAGAATAAATCATACACAAGTCTTGCGAGTTTATCATACACAAAGATGATGAATTACTTTGGACGAAGCGGCGGGATAGGTGCAGTAATCCCTGTATCTTCTCTGCTGAGTTACAATACAGGAACGGATTTGATAACACAAAGGATAAGCGGATTAGGCGACCCGTCACTGATGCTTGATATGAATGTTTACGGAGGCCCCTCACTTACGCGTGATCAGATGACAAAAACACCTCCGACAACATACATGAGTGCACACTTTGTCTGGGGAGTTCCGCTTGGAAGTTACGATGATACGAAATCAACTAACATCGGTTCAAACAGATTTTCTTACAAGTTCACATTGAACCAGAGTTTTACGACGATGAAAGGAAAGAACTGGCTTGATATATACGGAAGTGTAAGATTTTCAGGTGACAACAAAAAATATCTCGGCAGTAACGTTCTTTCACAGCAGCCTGCTTACGGGCTGGAGGTACATTACAGTCAGGATGTAGGAAACAAGTGGTGGCTGAATGCAGGCGGAATTTATTCCGGGGGCGGTAAAATTGCTGTGAACGGAGTTGAAGGAAAAGAACAGAATTCGTTTAAACTCGGACTTGCTGCTTCCTTCCCTACCTGGGAGCACGGTTCGGCAATAGTAAGTTATAATCATTCAGTCTGGAAAACCGATGGTTCTCCCGACGTTAATCAATTGATTATTCAGTTAAATTATACATTATACCCTTAATTATTATAAACCAATAAAATTAATCAAATGGAAAATCAAAACCTGATAAATGCCAAAGGATTTTTCCCTGAAGGGATAACGACTGCTCATAAGATACTTATGGGTGCCGTATTATTTTTTGGATTACTGTTTCTTTATATGCTTGTGAGTTTATTGCTGACAAATGTAGTAAAACTTCCTTCGATTCCAGGCGGGTTATATTTCAAGGTATTATTCCTATCAACTATGACACTGCTTTATTTTTCTTATATGAGGGGATGGAAGACAGGGATTTCTTTACTGCTGTTTCTTGCAATATATTGCTGGGCAGTAGAAGATTTATCAATTCACACAGGGTTCCCGTTCGGTCATTATTATTATTCTGACATGCTTGGGTTTAAGATTGATGTTACACCAGGGCTTCTTGGATTTAATTATTTCTGGATGCTGGTAATTCCTGCTTATTTTATAGCAAACCTGATTACAGACGGAACTCCGTTCAGTTCTGCAAAGACAATAAAGGGATTATTATTCACTGCATTTATTTCTGCAATTATTGTTGCGGGAATTGATATGGTAGTTGACCCTCTTAACGCAACAAGACTGCACGAATGGGTATGGACAAAGAATAGTTATACAGGGTATTATGGAATTCCTTACGTAAATTTTCTCGGATACATTATAGTTATGACTCCAGCATATTATATTCTGAAAATGATGGAGAAGAATTATGATTCAAAGCCGATTGGTCCACTGAGCAAAAGTATTGTAGCAATACCGCTGATAATATATTTCGTCAGCTTCGTATTGTATGCTGCTCCGGGTCTTGCAGGTGTATTTCTTGTTGGTCTTTTTACGATGGTATTCCCGTTGGTACTGGCAGTCAATAAACTGTTGAGATATGAAAAGGAAAAGATATAGAGAGATAAAAAGAGATGGCACACTGATTAGAAATGATAGAGACTGATGTTCACTGATTAAAAGATTTTTCAGGGTTAGAGATTAGGAATGTAATCCGCCACGGCGGAGTGAAAGAGCGGATAAGAGCGGGATCCACCCAGCAAAACGGCGGACACAAAGAACGTGGATTTTTTTAGGGTTAGAGAAAAGATTAAAGAAAGAAATGGCACACTGATTAGAAATGATTGAGACTGATGTTCACTGATTAAAAGATTTTCAGGGTTAGAGATAGGATTAAAGAAAGAGATTGCACATAGTAAGAGATTTAAGATATAAAATTATAATTAATAAATAATTCGAAAGGATAATAAATATGATAGTTGGAGGTTGTGATTTAGGTTCTACTACAGGCAAAGCCGCGATAATGATTGACGACAAAATCTATTGCGGAGACATTATTCCGGCAACCACAAAGCCGGCTTTAACGGCAAATCTGGCAATGGAAAGTGCGATTAAAAAAGCAGGATTAAATTCAATTGACGAAATCGAATATATTATTGGTACGGGATACGGTCGTCAGAAAGTGCCGTTTGCCTCAGAAGATATTTCCGAAATATCCTGTCACGGGAAGGGTGCATACTGGGCTCTTCAGTCAGTGCGGACTATTATTGACATCGGCGGACAGGACTGTAAAGCAATCGCAATAAGTGATAAAGGAGTAGTTACACAGTTTGAAATGAACGAGCGTTGTGCGGCAGGAACAGGACGCTTCTTCCAGGTGATGGCAAAAGTGCTGACTTGCGGGCTTGAGGGAATTGGTTCGGTTTCGAATATCAGCGATAACCCTGTCAGTATAAGTAATCAGTGCAGTGTGTTTGCCGAGTCTGAAGTTATAACTTTAATAAATGATGAGAAGTCAATACCTGATATAATAACAGGTATTAATCAATCGGTTGCAAAAAGGGTTGTTTCGCTCGTAAGAAGAGTCGGGATACATGATGATGTAACTTTGACAGGCGGTTGTTCAAAGAATTTAGGATTGAAGAAAGCACTTGAGAATTTATTAGGAACAACAATAAAGCCATTGCCGGTTGACCCTCAGTCTATTGG
>JBMOHR010000309.1:0-3391 GCA_049317745.1 Ignavibacteria bacterium | reverse complement strand
TAACCCTAAAAAACAATCAGTGAAAATCAGCTCTAATCGTCTTTTATCAGTGTGCAATTCCTATCTCTTCTTTATTTTTCCTTTTTCTCTCTTAATTCATCATTCATAATTCTGAATTCATAATTTCTCTTAAATCCCGCTGAAATCTATTTCATTAAACAGAAAACTCGGTGTCTGGTTCGACGAATAAACATATGGGTCATTCCCGACTTCAATCAGTTTTGCCCAAAGGTCTTTTGCATTTCCTGATATGTTCATCTCATTAACCGGGAATTTAATCTCGCCGTTCTCTATGTAAAACCCTGCTATTCCGTTCGAGAAGTCGCCTGTAGTAGTATTGAAATTACCGCCAAGGAATTCTGTCACGAGTATTCCCTTGTCAATCGTCTTCACAATTTCTTCCATCGTTTTGTTGCCACAGCTGTATATCAGATTTGACGAACTTCCTGTAAACGGTGTCATACGCATCTTCTTGCCGTAATAGTCATTTATGTAATAAGCGTTAAGTATTCCGTTGGTTATTATTTCCCTCTGTTGTGCGGCAAGCCCTTCAGAATCGAAATGTCTCGACCCGAGTCCCTTCTTCACAAACGGATTATCGGTTACTGTTAATTTCTCTGAAGCTATTTTCTTACCGAGCATTCCTTCAAGGTATGAATTCTTCTGCTGAAGAGTCCTGCCTCCAATTGCACGTAAAATGGTTCCCATAGGATTTCCACCTGCGCGGTTCTCAACCAGCATTTTGTATACACCCGATTCAATTTTCTTCTGTCCGATTCTTCCGAGTGTCTTCTCAAGAGCCTTCTTTGCTATATCGACTGGCTCCATCATATCCTTTAAGTGCCTCACCGAACACCCCTCTCCTGATGAAGGTTTCCCGCCGTTCGGGTCGTTTACTGCTACACTCGCATAAACTGAATAACCCGTACTGTCTGTCTCTCCGCTGAATCCGTTGCTGTGAACAAGTATCCCTTTGGATTGTGAATCTGAATAATACGATGTTACATTAATAATTTTATCAGACTTTCCTTTAATACCGCTGTAAACATTCTGCAGCAGTTCGATTTTATTCTTAAATTCAACTGTGTTAAATGATGAGTCGTTTAATTCCATATCACGGCTTAATAATTCCTTGTCTGGATAGTATCTCTTTTCAGGTAATGACCTCGCTTCATCTTTTGCAAGATAGTTAGTCATCTTCACGGCCTCTTCTATGAATTTCTTCATCGATTCTTCTCTCATATCGTTTGTACTGTGGGAAGAATACCTGTTATTGCAGTACAAATCTATGCTGAGCGATTTCTGGTTCGATTCCTGAAGCTTCTCAATCCCGTCATCAACCAGTATAATCTCAAGACTCTTTTCTTCGCTGACATTTGCAGTTGCCTCGGATGCACCCGATTTCAGGGCATACTCAACTGCCCACTCTGCTGTATTATTTAAACTTATATTCTTCATACACTTTTTATAATTTATAGTTTTAAATTATTTGCTCTCTCCGCCTACAGTCAACTTTGAAACTTTAACTGTCGGTAATCCCATCGATACAGGAACCCCCTGACCGCCTTTCCCGCAGGTCCATCCGCCTCGTGCCATAGCAAAATCATCTGCAGCCATCGTTATATCCTTCAGCATCTGAGGTCCGTTACCGATTATGTTAATATCTTTTATTGGTTTCGTAAGTTTTCCGTTTTCTATCAGATGCCCGTTCTTTACGTAAAATGTAAAATCACCGGGACCTATATTCACCTGCCCGTTCGTAAAGTTCTCGCAGTAAATCCCTTTCTTAACACTCTGTATGATTTCATCTTTCTTGTGCGGACCGTTAGTCATGTATGTGTTTCTCATTCTCGGAAGTGGTATATGCCTGAAAGATTCTCTTCTGCCGTTTCCAGTTGGACTTATGTTGTAATACTTCGAACTTATTCTGTCGTGCATATAACCCGTAAGCACACCGTTCTCAACAAGGTACGTTTTCTGAGCATCGTTGCATTCATCATCCACGTTGATTGAACCCTGCAGCTCAGGATACAAAGCATCGTCCACAATATTCACAAAATTCATCGCTACCGGTTTGTTTATCATATCAGAATAAATGGATTCTTTCTTCCTGTTAAAATCGGCTTCCATTCCGTGACCGATTGCCTCGTGAAGCAATATTCCTGAATCTCCGGCTGCAAGCACAACTTCCATTTCGCCTGCTTCTGGTTTCACTGCATCAAAAAGAATCATAGTCTTCTTTACTGCATCCGAAGAAATCAAATCTATATTTGCACGTGAAAACAACTCAAACCCTTTTCTTGCTGCAACATCTGCATAGTTCGTTTCCTTCTTACCGCCTGATTCTGCAGTGCAGCTTGCGAAAATCCTGCCCGTCGGCTGAAAATCACATACTGCATTACCTTCGGAATTTACTGCAAGAATGTAATTTGAATTATCCGAACAGTTAATCACTACTTTGATTACTCTGCTGTCAAGCGCAAATATCTTTTCATTCAGTTCAGTCATCAGCGGCATCTTATCGGTTATGGAAATCTTTTCCCACGGCATTTCTATCGGATAGATGTTCTTCACTTTCTTCTCAGTAATATTCACAGGAGTTATTATCTTACTCCCATTCGCAATGTTCGATGCAGTCTTTGCAGCCTCAAGCATATTCCCAAGTGTGATTTCTTCTGCAAACGAATATCCCGTCTGGTCGCCCTTTAGCACTCTGATACCAACTCCAAAATCAACATTTGAAAATGCTTTGTTCACCAGATTGTCTTCCAGAACCACATAGTTACTAATCTTATGCTGGAAGAATAAATCGCAGTAATCACCGCCTCTGGAAAGTGCTTCGCTCATTACCTTCGAAAGCATTTCTTCTGTTACGTTAAACCTGTCGTAATAATCTTTAATTGAGTTCATATTCTTTACTTTTGAAAAAGCGTTTACGGGGTTAGTCCTCAGGAATGCCGGCAAAACCAGTACTCCTGCCAGACCTATCGAAGATTTCTTTAAAAAATCTCTTCGGTTTATGTTTGAAGTCATTATATATAAATTGATTTATTTATTATTCTGATAATTCGTATAATCTGTTCCCCTGAAAAAAATAATCCGAATACTATTAAACTGACTGATTTCTAAAAACTTCGTTTATGTACATAATGTACAATATCTTAATTAATTCAAAAATACAAAAATTATTATTTAAATGTCAAAGAAGTTTTTTTGCATCATAACCCATTAATATCAATAGAAATTTCCATAAATATTGTTATAAAAGTGATATGCTGCTGTTATTTGTACCCGTAAATATTAATGAAATATTATTGAAAATCTTTTAGGCGAAGTTTCGCTATGGCGGAAGATTTCATATCTGTATATAATTTATTGTCGAATATCTTTC
>JBMOHR010000308.1:0-3393 GCA_049317745.1 Ignavibacteria bacterium | reverse complement strand
TTACTCTAATATAACCATTATTCTATTAATTTACTATGTTAGTGCCATTACTCCTCGGAGGGGTACGGCGTAGCCGGGGGGTGGGTAAAATAATTATTCATCTTATCACCCCATCACCTCATCACTATCAATGACTCCCCTCCTCGGAGGGGTACGGCGTAGCCGGGGGGTGGGTAAAATAATTATTCATCTTATCACTTCATCACCTCATCACTATCAATGATTCCCCTCCTCGGAGAACGTCCGCTGTGGCGGATGAATTGCTCTTAATCTCTTTCTCTTAATTCTGAACTCTGAATTGCTCTTAATCTCTTACCCTGAAAAAACATCTGCGTAAATCCGCTCTTTCAGCGTCATCCGCGTTCCATTTCTACCTATCAACGAATATACTTCCCTATTATCTCTTCCAGAAATCCGAAGTCGAATATTTTTGTTATTGTGTCATTGAATCCCGCCTCCTTTGCTTTCTCTTCATGACCAGATAATGCAAAAGCCGTCTGTGCTATTATCACAACATCCTTATTAAATTCACGGATTTGTCTCGTCGCCTCAAAACCATCAGTATCTGGCATCTTTATATCCATTAAAACTAAATCTATGTCAGGATTATTGCGGCATATTTCCACCGCTTCGATACCTGTTTTTGCATACAGTGTTTCTTTGCTGAACTTTCTTACTAAACTTGCGAGTAATTTAGCAGATATATTGTCGTCCTCTGCAATTAATACTGTCAGGTTATTTATGCCTCCCCTGTTCATTTTTACACTTTGCTCTGCCTGGCTTTCCACGGCGGTCTCATCAAATAAAGGAACAGTGAATTTAAACGTTGTGCCTTTTCCTTCCTCGCTTTCTACAGTTATTTCTCCTCCGTTCTTTTCAATGAACTCCTTACAGATATGCAATCCCAGACCTGTAGATGGTTCTCCCTCAGTCCCCTTCCTGTTAGTGTTTACGTCCAGACGGAAAAGACCATCCATTCTTTCCTTATTCATTCCGATTCCTGTATCTTTTACAGATACTTCAACCTTATTATCAGTAGTACTATTTGCCGATAAAGTAACGCTGCCGCCTTTGCTCGTAAACTTTAAGGCATTTGACAATAAATTCCGGACAGCAGCTTCAAACATATTTATGTCTGCATAGACCTGCAATTCTTCCTGAACATCAGAACTTATTGTTATCTCTTTTTTAGCAGCAATCTCTTTTATAAGAATAATACTCCCGGATATAATCTTATCTATTGAAAATTGTTCCGGGTTTACTACAGTTAATCCCCTTTTCATTTGCGACCACTCCAGTAAATTTTCAAGCAATCGGAAAAGGTTAACTGCTGAGTCTTTCATCAACAATGCAAGTTTTTGCATCTCATCCAGTTTCATTTCTGAAAATTCAGAAGCAAAAATATTAGTTAAACCCAGGAATCCACTGAACGGTCCGCGCAGGTCATGCGCAATGATTGAAAAGAACTTATCTTTTTCCGAATTGAGCATAACCAGTTCTTCGTTCTTAAGTTTAATCTCAGCTTCAGATTTCTTTTTCTCAGTAATATCGCGGCTGATGCCAATAATACCGATGACTTCTCCATTGCTGTCTAAATAGGGAGTTTTAATCGTTTCAAAAAGAACGCTTATATCTTTATTAGTAATCCATTCTTCATATCTCATAGAAGTATTTTGCTCCATAGTCTTTAAGTCATTTTCCCTTAAGCCATCAGCAAGTTCTTTATTAAAAAAGTCATAATTTGTTTTACCAATAATTTCTTCCTTAGGTTTTCCTATTAGTGCTATAGAGGCAGGGTTGCAGCCAAGATATACACCTTCTTTATCCTTGAAAAATATCACATCGGGAATAGAGTCAATCAAAGAATTTATAAATGCTGATTGACGATTAAGTTCATCGTCAATTCTTTTCCGTTCTGTTATGTCCTGTTTCAAAGCAAGGAAATGTATTATTTCTCCTGCCTCATTTTTTACTGGAGAGATTGTTGCAGACTCATAGTACAGTTCACCGCTTTTCTTTTTGTTCAGAAATGTACCTTCCCAGTTTTTTCCCGAAAGTATTGTATCCCATAATTCCTTGTACTCATTTTTTGATTTGTTTCCCGATTTCAGAATCCTGGGGTTTCTACCGACTGCTTCTTCGAACTTGTATCCCGTCAGTTCTGTGAACATAGGGTTCACGAACTCTATATTTCCCTTAATATCAGTTATAACAATTGAAACGGGACTTTGCTCGATTGCCGTTGAAAGCTTACGGATTATGGCATCATCTTTTCGCTTCTTATCTTCTACACGTTTGCGTTCAATAATGATTCCCATACGCTCTGCCACTGCGTTTATAAGATTACGCTCTTCATTTAAAAACGGACCCTCATCCGCTTCCTGACTCTTCTCCAGGTACAAAATATCAATTCTTCCTATAACTTTTCCGTCTGCCTTAATTGGCTCAGACAGCTTCCAGTCTGTCTCAGCAAAATTTTCTGTACAGTACTCAGCACCATTAATCACTATTCTCGAGCAGGTAATTTCAGGATACTGCCAGGAACCTTTAATGATATTCAATAATGCCCTGAAAAGGCTTTCATTGCTAACATCATAATAATCTGCTAACTTTGAAAGACCATACAATGCCTGCAACTCTTTATTGCGTCCCTTTAATCTGTGCTCCGATAACATAAGTTCCTTATTAGCACTGAGAATCACCGCCTGATGTTCAACTTCTTTTCTGGCAATTGCTAATTCCTCTGCACGCTTTGCCTTCTCTTCATTCTGATATTTAAGTTCTTCATTGGCAATTAGCAATTCTTCCGCACGCATTATCTTCTCTTCATTCTGAAACACAAGTTCTTTATTTGCGGTAACTAATTCATCCGCACGTTTTGCCTTCTCTTCATTCTGAAATTTAAGTTCTTTATTGGCAATTGCTAATTCCGACGCCCGCTTTGCCTTCTCTTCATTCTGAAACACAAGTTCTTTATTGGCAATTGCTAATTCCTCTGCACGCATTTCTCTTTCTTCATTCTGCAATTCAATTTCTATCTGATAAACTTGAAGTTCATGAATGAGTTTGAGCACATCTGCTTCCGGATTAAGTATAGTTGCACCTGAGGGAAATTTCTTCTTCAAAAGTTCCTCAGCCTTTTTACGCAATGATTCTGCGTCGGATATGTCAAACTTCTTTTTCTTCATATATTTAATAATTTAAAGTACTTTTACTTCTTAATCGGTAATCCCTCGTATCTTGCAAACGTAAGATTTCCACGAGAACTTATTGCGCTGATAATTAAAATAATATAAATAATAATACTTTCTGCCCTCATCTTCAAATTGATAAAAACTTTCACTACTGTCCAGTTGTTAGTTGAATAAAAACAGTTGTTTAGTAGTCATGTTA
>JBMOHR010000307.1:0-3412 GCA_049317745.1 Ignavibacteria bacterium | reverse complement strand
ATGCCCTGTAGATTCTTTATTGCTTCCGTATCGTTTAATGCTAAATATGTGTTGATGAGTTTGTTTAAAAGTTTAGTTGGAATTTTCTGCTCGATGAATAAACATCTTTTTGTGGAGTGCAATGCAATGCCCATCTCGCGTATCTTTGCAAAATCTCTTCTGACTGTCGGCAGACTTTCGGCAAATAAATCTGCTATCTCATCCTCGGAGTATTGACCCGATTTATCCAGCACCATGGAAATTATATCAATCTGTCTGATTAGTTCTTTAGAGATTTCGTTTGGCATAATTTAAGATTTAAGTAAATTAAAAAATAATATTATGATGATATATACTTAATATAAAAAGAAATGTTAATATTTGATATGCTGAATTTTGTGAGAGTTGAGAGATTAAAGAGATTGGCACACTGATAAAAGACGATTAAAACTGATTATCACTGATTAAAAGAGTTTTTAGGGTTAGAGATTATTTATAGATTTAACTACCAAAGATTATGGTTTCCGATTTATTCATTCCGTTGATAAAGTCTGCTGCAGTCATCGGTTTCTTTCCTTCGGGTTGTAATTGATGTATCTCTATATCAAAGTCTGATGTTGAGACAAACAGACTCTTTCCCGAGGCAAATAATTTACCTGGCAATTTAGAAGTATTCTGCGTTAAAGAAGATTTTAATATCTTAAAAGTCTTGTTGTTATGCGTCGTGTATGCCGCAGGGACAGGAGAAAGCCCGCGAATGAAATTATGTACATTAACAGAATTGTCGTTCCAGTTTATCAGACAGTCCTTTCGGAATATCTTTGGTGCTTTTGTTGCCTGTGAGTTGTCCTGATTAAGAAGGTTTACATTCCCTTCCTTAATCTTTTCTATGGTTTCTATCAGAAGAGGGGAGCCTGCTTCTGACATTTTATAGTACACTTCTCCAAACGTATCGTTTATGTCAATATGTATTTCCTTCTGCAATATTATGTTTCCCGTGTCAACTTTGTCGTCAAGAAAGAATGTTGTTATTCCGGATACCGTTTCACCCTTTATGATTGCCCAATTGATTGGTGCCGCACCCCTGTATTTCGGTAACAGTGACGCGTGAAGGTTTATAGAGCCGAGTCGTGGTATTTTAAATATCTCAGGAGGCAATATTCTGAATGCTATGATTATAAATAAGTCTGGCTCAAGTGATTGTAAAGTCTTTATAAATGATTCATCCTTTAAACTTTCAGGTTGTAATACTTCTATGTTGTTTTCTAAGGCGAATTTCTTAACGTCCGATTGCTGAACTTTCAGCCCTCTGCCTTTTTGTTTGTCGGGAACAGTAACAACAGCAGGAACTTCATGTTCGGATTCCAGTATCGCTTTGAACGAAGGAATCCCAAAGTCCGGTGAACCCATTAATACTATTCTCATTTTCGTATTTATTTATTTGTCACTGAATAAAAGGTAGTCTGTCTGTACTTTATACTTCTTAATTTTGTTCAGCATGCTCTTAACTTTCTTCAGTTCGTCTTCATCGAGGTAATCAACAAACAGTTTGCCGTGCAGATGGTCAATTTCGTGCTGAATCACACGGGCAAAAAATCCTTCTGCTTCCAGAGTCACTTCATTCATGTCGAAATCATTGTACTTCAGGAATATCTTCTCAGGTCTTGTTACCTTGCCTCTTACTTCAGGTATACTCAGACATCCTTCTTCCAGTACAACTTCACCGTGTTTATCAACTATAACAGGATTGATTAAAGTTAATGGCTTTACGTGCTTATGTTCGTCTATACAGGAAATATCAACTATACATAGCGAAATATTCTTATTCACCTGAGGCGCAGCAAGTCCCACACCTTCGGCATTATCCATTGTATAATACATGTCCTGCACAAGTTTTATCAACTTTGTGTCGACTTCTTTTATTGGTTTCACTTCTTTCCGAAGTATTTCCATTCCGTATGTTGTTATTGGCAATTGATCCGGCATATCTGATATTTTATATTATTGCAAACAATTTATTTCTATAATCGTTTAATCTTTATCTCTAATACTAAAAAAACAATTCGGGTAATTCTGTTAATTCGTGTCGGTTCTTTTTTATCTCTTTCCCTGAAAAATAATCCGTGAAAATCTGCTCAATCAGTGTAAATCCGCGTTCTATTCTCTTTCTCATCTTTAACCCTTAAAAATAATCAGTGGCAATCAGTCTCTATCATATCTTTCAGTGTGCGTTTTTATCTCTTTCCCTGAAAACCAATCTGTGAAAATCCGTTGAATCTGTGTAAATCCGCGTTCTATTCTCTTTCTCATCTTTAACCCTAAAAAATAATCAGTGGCAATCAGTCTCTATCATATCTTTCAGTGTGCTGCTTTTTCTCTTCTCAATCTTTCCTGTAAAATTCATAATACAGCGGGTCAACAAAATCCGCCGCCTTAATCTTTATGCTCTTTATCTTCCCGTTCTCAACACTAACCGGCGCAAGACATCTTCCGATAACAAGATCATTGAACTTACAAATCAATGTATCATTTCTCCAGTGCCTGAAAACTCCGCCTGTCTCTGGTCTTGAAGATAGTTTAAAAGTTAAATCACTGTCAGTTTTTGTAATCACAAGACTTCCTGCCTGTTCGCTGTAATATGTACCCTGCAAATCATTCATCTGGAACCCGGGTTTTAATGATGGGTCTTTCTTATCACGTATTTCATTCCATTGTATCTCATCGTACGAAATCCCGTCCTTAGTCGAATTTGCAAACGATAAACTGTCCCAGTTAAATATATCCTTTTTTAATTCATAATCAAACAACTGATACATCAATGTTGTGATTACATCATTCTGGTCGTTGTTGGTTAATATTACTAATCCAAATTTCCTGTCAGGAAGAAAAGCAGACCTCGATAGCATTCCGTCATAACCCCCTGAATGCTCTATGTATAATTCACCCTTGTAATCTCCGATTCCCCAGCCGAGCCCGTATGTGTTGAAGTGCCTGTTTGTGAGCCTTCCCGTTCCGTGTGAGGGCGAGGGTATGATATTATACGGAGTATGTGTGTTCAGTATCACTTTTTTGGGGAATGAATTATTCATTGAAAATTCTCCCATCCTTATTTGCATCGATATCCAGTTCGCCATATCACTGACAGATGAAATCAAAGCTGCAGCAGGTGCAAGGTTGTCAACATTCCGCCACGGTAAAGGAACCATCTTATAATCGTAGTTAACTGTATGAGGTGTTGCAACATTCTCCACTCCGTTCAATTGCGATACGCTTGTTAGTGTACGGTTCATATTCAACTTGTTCAGTATATTTTCCTGAACGTATGCACCCCATTCTTTTCCCGTAACTCTTTTAATTATCTCACCTGCAATTGTATATCCCGAATTAAAATATCCGTATCCGCTCCTGAATCCATAAGTTGGTTTAACGTATT
>JBMOHR010000306.1:0-3413 GCA_049317745.1 Ignavibacteria bacterium | reverse complement strand
TGGATTTAAAAAGTATAAATGATAGGGTAAAGCATTTATAGTGTTGTAACCCCATCGGTCTGTACTTCCATAACTGTTGTAAACTTTGTCAAATATCACTTTGCCACTTATAGTGAATTCACGCATCATATAATTTCGGCCTAATGTTTCTTCAATTATTTTCGGTGAAACACCAAATGGTGTGGTCCTTGCATAGAATCTTTGTTCAAGTGGTTGATTACCAAAGCCGCACATTTCCCATACTTTAAATTCTTGAACATTTTGACTACTAGTAAAAGGTCTTATTGTTGAAATAACATTTGATCCGGCTGTTAATAAAACATCATCATTTCCACCCAAATATGTAAAATTAAAGTCCCGCCCATAAGTAACACCATTTATTGGTGCACCATATTTGCTATCCATACAATTAAAAAGAGCCTTATATTTTTTGTTGACTGTGGGTACTTCGATGTATATTTCATATACCCCATGCCCAAAACCATGATTAGCATCTGATGGATTTCCACCTACTAATCCCAACTGTAAACTTGAACCATTTGTTGATAACTGTTTGTAGAAATAATGCAACGGATATTCTGTGTAATTGTTATTCCAATCAAAAACTCTTGTTACAGAACCATTTTGTAAAGTGTCAATCCTGTTGTACGTACCTGTATTAATATTTGCGGTGATTCCGTCAAACGGAATGCTAACAAGTGAAATTCTGGCAATTATTTCCAGATTTGTATAATTTCTTATTCCTAAATCACCCGGATATAGATCTTGAGAACGAGTTTTATTTGAAAGCAATAGACCAAATATTGTAATAACCAAAACAACTATTCTTTTATAATTTAAGATTGTCATTGTTGTTAAATTTGATTTTAATAAAATTGTTTATTATTTTAGATTTATTATAAATATAAATGGGCGGTGTATTAAACTGATTTATCAGTTTAATAATCTTTGTTTACGTTTGCAGCGTTACCAATTTATTGGTATGTCAAAGAGGACCGCCCTATATTTTAAGGTGCTCTAATAATATTTCGTTTTGCCTTATTTTATTAATACCATTCTTTTTGTTACTGAATAATTATCTGTTTCTAATTTGTAATAATATAGCCCGCTTGGTAAGTAATCAGCCCGAAATATAATTTCATACTTGCCTGGTTCTTTTTCTTCGTTTACTAAAACTCCTACGCTCCTTCCTAAAATATTATAAACAATAAGTTTTATCTTTTGTTTAAGACTAATAGAAAAACAAATTTTAGTATCAGGATTAAACGGATTCGGATAGTTTTGGTATAACTCAAATCCTTTTGGAATTTCAGAATTGATATTTTCTACATTAACAATTCCCATAGGATTATAAACCCAAACACCGTCTGCTCCAATCCATATATTATTATATCTATCTTTTTTAATATCAAAAACCGTTGTAAAGTTTGTATCAAGTGCGGTTACCCAATTTGTATCATTAAAAATTGTAAACCCTCCACCTTCAATTCCAATCCACTTAGTATTATTTTCATCAAAGAAGATACAACTAGTGTTGTTCCCTGGAAGGCCGGAATTTGTGGAAGTATATATTGTCCATTGGTTTTGTGATGAATTGAATTTTGCAACTCCTCCAAAACGAGTACAAAACCATTTATTGTTATATTTGTCAATATCTATCCGTTGTATAAATGGACTAATTAAAGGTGAATTCTCGGTATTATATATAAACCATGTTGTATCATTATATTTTGCAACCCCGCCCGATGTTGTACCTATCCATTTAATGTTTCCTTCAAATTTAACATCATTTACTGTGTTGTGTGGAAGTCCTGAATTACCAGTATGGTATCTTATCCATTCATCGTTTATAACGTGCTTAAATATACCTAATGTTTTACTGCAAGCCCAGACGGTATTATCTTCATCAATTCTTACTCTGCTCAAAGCTTTTAACGGAAACCCGGCATTAGTATTATAATATTCTTTCCAGTTTACTCCATCAAAATTATACAATCCTGAATCCTGTGTCGCAACCCATAATTTATTACTTTGATCCTTTGATATTGATACAATAAAATTATACCTAAGCGGGGAATTAGTTTTGTTCCATACTGTCCAGGTATTTCCCCTCAGTCTTGCAAGTCCATTATTTGTTGCAAACCATTTAGTGTTTGTACTATCTATTATCGTTTCATTTACTGTCCAACCTGGCAAACCGGAGTTATTTGGTGTATAATGTATCCATTGATTTTGTCCGTTTGCAATATTAGTTATAATAATTATTGCAAAGACAAATATGAATCTTGTTAGTGGTTTCAATATTTTCATTTTTGTAAAATCATTTTTTTAACTTTAGTAATTTGTTCGGATTCGAAAACAAAGAAATATATCCCGCTAGATATATTTGAAGCATTCCATTGTATTTTGTAGTTGCCGGCTTGGAATTTCTTGTTTTCAAGTTCTTCAATCTCTTTTCCGGTTATATCATATATCGATATCCTAACGTTTGATAAATGCGGCACCGAAAATATGACTGTGGTTGAAGGATTAAACGGATTTGGATAGTTTGGAGATATAATAAATTCGCTTGGTATAATACCATTATTTTCTATTACGGGTATTAATTCTGTAAGGCTTCTTCTGTATATTAAATTGTGAGTACCACAATAAACAAAATTATTATAATAAAGCATGCCATTACAAGAAATATCATTTAATCCTTCGTTCTTTGACACCCAGTTAATTCCCATATTCGTTGAACGATAAACACCATTACCCCACCCACTAATAAAAATGTTTTGAGTATTAAATGAAGCAAATCCAAATAATCCAATATTACCCGGAATTTCATTTATTAATCTCCAGTTATTTCCACTGTTAGTTGAGATAAATACTCCGTTTGCAGTTCCTGCTAAAATTAGTCCGTTTTTTGAATAAACCGAATAAGCATTTGCGTTAATCTCGTTTGCTGTCATGAACCAGTTTACTCCAAAATTTGTAGAAGTGTAAACTCCATTTGAAGTTTCTAATCCTAAATAGATTTTGCTACTATCGTTCGAAAGTGTTGAAACAAATGCAACCTGTGGTAAGCCGTTAGTAAAATCATTCCACGTCTGTCCATTGTCCGATGAGCGTTTTGTGCCTGCGAACACATAATTATTAACAATCAAAACTGCTTTAGTTGTATTTGCCAATACCAAAGCCCAGTTTTGTCCATAATTAACAGACCTGAAAACCCCGGCATCTGTCCCCAGATATACAATCGAATCCTTTGAAGAAACAGAATACTTTACCGATGTTAAAGGAATACCTGAATTTAGCAATGACCAGTTAAGACCATTATTAGTAGAACAATAAACACCATCATTAGATGTTACATATAATCTTCCCGCGCCATTCTCTGAAAACGAACTAACATATTTAGTTGAATT
>JBMOHR010000305.1:0-3416 GCA_049317745.1 Ignavibacteria bacterium | reverse complement strand
AGTTTGTTATAATTCCAATATACTATATTCTTATTACTATTCCGTTTTTCTTTTCGGGGCTGATTATTTCCGTTATGCTGACAAAGTTTTCGGGTGAGGTGTCGAAGCTTTATTTCTTCGACTTAGTCGGTGCGGGAGTTTCGGTACTGGCATTTACAGTACTGCTTCCTTTTGCTGGCGGCAATGGAACAATAGTTTTCGTTGCGGCACTCGGATTTCTTGCAGCGATGGTATTCAGTTTAAGGAAGAACAATACTCTGTTCCTGGTTTCGATGGTGCTGATGATTTCTGTGTTTGCTTTCCTGATAAAGAAAGATGATATTTTAAGGATTAGAGTTACTCCGAATAAAATTTATGCCAACTACATTGCCGAGAGACCTGATTTGAATATGTACTCGGGATGGAATACGATTTCTAAGATTGATGTGATGAAGGAAGAGGAAGCATCACCTGACGGTTATAACGTGATGCTCGCAATTATTGACGAAGGAAACGCAACTACTAACATTCCAAACGTAAGAAAGATGCCTCCGCTTACGAAACCTTACGATGCTTCGAACCTTGCATTCGTCGGGAAAGATTCTGCGGATAAGGTGTTCATAGTTGGTTCAGGTGGCGGCGGAGAAGTACTTGTTAGTATGTTCCACGCGGCAAAGAAAGTTACGGGTGTTGAGATTAACGGCCTGCTGAATAAAATTATTACTGATATTCTTGCCGGCTGGACAGGGCAGCTGATTAACAATAATCCGAAAGTAGAAATTATAACTGACGATGCACGTTCAGTTCTGAAAAGAAGCAAAGATATTTACGACGTTATAATTTCTGCACACACAATCAGTGCATCGGCAGTGTCGAGCGGGTCGATGTCTATGGTTGAGAATTTTATAATGACGAAGGAAGCAGTAAAAGATTATTTAAAACATCTTGACAGCAGGGGTACGCTTTATATTTCAAGACCTGAATCTCAGTTACCAAAGCTGATAACAACTTTGAAAGAAGCAGGCAAGGAACTCGGGATAAAGAATGATGAATTTAATTTTGTTGTATTCAGAAGACCTGCGACGGATTACGAAGTAACTAACAGTTATCTTGCAGGAGTGATTTACAAGAAGAACGGGTATGATTTACTCGATATGATGAGCATGAGAAACGAAGCAAGTGCGTTGAACCTTGACATTGAGTTCGACCCGCTAACACAGCAGGAAAACATTTACAGCAGATTAGTAAACTCAAAGAACATTGAACTGGAAATCGCAAAAGACCCGTCTGTGCTGACGCCTGCAACTGATGATAAGCCATTCTTTGACGACAACTATAAGTTTTCGGAAGTTACGTGGAGCACTATCAAGGATGTGTTCTCTCAGGATGACAAGGCAATACTCGCACTGAAATCAAAACCCGTTGCGCAGATAACACTGCTGACGATGCTGGCACAGGTGCTGTTCGTTTCGATATTACTTTTAATCGTCCCTGCAATATTCATAAAAGGCGAGCGTAAGTTTAAAGTTGATAAAAAATTCCTAATGTTCTTTGCGTTCATAGGTATAGGATACATTTCGATACAGATAGCGCTCATACAGAAGTTTACGTTGTTCCTCGGACAGCCTGTTTATACAATGCTGACGGTGATTTCATCTATGCTGATATTCTCGGGGATTGGAGCAAAGTATTCAGAAAAGTTTATAAACGGAAGCAAGACAAAGTTATATTCGGTATTTCTGATAATCGCAATTTACACTATGTTTATCGGTCTGGTAAGTCCGTTAATGTTTGAGGCGTTTGTTTCGTTAAGTCTGATATTAAGGATTATAATTACAATCATATTGCTCGCACCGCTTGCATTCTTTATGGGCATGCCGTTCCCGACGGGGATATCGATGCTGAAGAACGACGACTCCAGGATGGTAGGTATTTCCTGGGCAGTGAACGGATTCTTTTCGGTGATTGGGACAGTAATAACGATGATACTTGCGATGATGTTCGGGTTTAAGATTATCTTCTTCATAGCGGGAGTTTTCTATCTTTTTGCACTCCTATTTATGACTATAAGATATAAGAATAATTTAGTAAATTTGTAGTATGTTATAGAAAAACATCTTATTCGAAAAATTCGAACAACCAAACAAATTTAAATTATATTATGAGCGAAGATCATTACAGGAAAAAAACACTGGCAATTCTTGTTGGAGGCGGTCCTGCGCCGGGTATTAATGGAGTTATTCGTTCAGTAACGATAGAAGCAATAAATTCCGGATTAAACGTTATCGGAATTTATGACGGCTTTTCGTACCTCAGCAAAGGCGATTCGAGCCACGTTACTGAATTAAGAATTGATGACGTATCAAGAATCCATTTCGATGGAGGAAGCATTCTTCACACTTCAAGAGTTAACCCTGCAAAGAGCAAGGAAATGCTTGATGCGACAATAAAAGCTTTAACACAACTTTCAGTAGATTACCTCGTTACTATCGGCGGTGATGATACTGCAACGAGTGCTTTAAGGATAGATTCATTAACAAAAGGACAGATACAGGTTGCACACGTTCCGAAGACTATTGACAACGATTTACCACTGCCGGGCAATATGCCTACGTTTGGGTATCAGACGGCAAGGGATTTTGGTTTTCATATAGTTCAGTCGTTAATGGTGGATGCGGCAACTACTAACAGATGGTACTACGTAGTAACGATGGGAAGAAAAGCAGGACACCTTGCACTCGGTATCGGCAAGGCGGCAGGCGCGACGCTTACTATCATCGGTGAAGAGTTCAGGGATACAACAGTAAGTTTTGAAACTATCTGCGATATACTTGAAGCATCGATTATCAAAAGAATGTCACAGGGAAGTTCATACGGTGTTGCGATACTTGCAGAAGGTATCATCACACGCATCGACCCTGAAGAACTTAAGAATCATCCGTACGTAAACCTTGAAACTGATTTACACGGACACATCAGACTTTCGGAAATTGACCTTGGCAGAATCACAAAAGACGAAGTAAGAAGAAGACTGAGAGAAAGAGGCATCAACGCAACAATCGTAAATAAGGATATTGGTTATGAACTGAGATGTGCATCGCCAATCCCATATGACTGCGAATACACACAGGACCTTGGTTATGCAGCGGTCAGATATTTACTGAGCGGTCATACGGGTGCTATTGTCACAGTTGATAAAGGACAGTTAATCCCTATCAAGTTTGAAGACATCATCGGAAAAGACGGAAAGATTGCAACGAGAGAGGTTGATGTGGATTCAGACAGTTATCAGGTAGCGAGAAAATATATGATAAGACTTGAGAAGAATGATTTTAGCGAACTGAAGAACGTTGCCAGACTTGCTTTAATAGGCAATATGTCAACAGAGGAATTTGTTGCAAAGTATAAGTACTTAGTCGACGATCCTCCAGTAAAAC
>JBMOHR010000304.1:0-3449 GCA_049317745.1 Ignavibacteria bacterium | reverse complement strand
TTTAAATCAATCTTCCTGATTTTAATGTTATCTCTTTTAACTACAATATCGGCGACTCTTTCAAGTTTCTGAATTGACTTAGGATTTACTTTAATCTGGTCTTCACCAAAAATATAAGCGTACATTTCTTTTGCCTGAACAAAACCATAGTCGAGAATTAACTTTTCGTAGTACCTTGGGTTGTACATCATTAAAAGTACGGCGGGTGAATCATAACCATCCACAAGCAAACCAACTTCATCATTCACCGAAAGGTTGATAGGACCGCGCATTGTATCCATACCGTTTTCTTTAAGCCAGTTACCCGCGGCTTCAAACAGTGCGATGGATACTTCCTTTGAATTAATACATTCGAAGTAGCCGAAGAATCCTACTTTGTCATTATACTTATTATTGTGATTGTCATTAATTACTGCTGCAATCCTGCCGACTATTGTTTTTCCGTCAAGTGCAAGAAACAACTGAATCCTTGAATGTTTATAAAACGGATTCTTAACCGTATCAAGATTTTTCCTTACATCATATATTATCGGCGGAACCCAGTTATCGTCTCCCTTATAAATTTCCCATGGAAACTTAATAAAACGCATTTTGTCAACATCATTGTCAACGGCCTTAATGATTAAATCACTCATATCTCAAAATTAAATTTTGTTTAAAATATCTGTTATGTGTCCGGGAACCTTAACTTTGTTCCAGATTTCCTTTATCTTGCCTTTCTCATCTATCAGGAATGTTGTTCTTTCAATTCCCATATATTTTTTCCCGTACATACTCTTTTCTTTCCAGACTCCGTAGTCAGCGAGCACTTTTGTTGATTCGTCAGAAAGTAAAGTAAACGGCAGTTCGTATTTGGTCTTAAACTTTTTATGAGATTCGACACTGTCTTTACTGATTCCAATTACACAAGTTTCTTTTTTCTCGAATACTTTAATGCTGTCTTTGAAATCACAGGCCTCCTGAGTGCATCCGGAAGTATCGTCTTTCGGATAAAAATACAATACAACCTTATTTCCTTTGAGCTTCTTTAATGTTACTTCTTTTCCGTTCTCTGAAAGAAGTTTAAAATCTGGTGCTTTATCACCGGCTTTCAACATAATAAATTCCCCTTAGTTTTGAAATTTCAAATATTTTAAAACTGAAAAATAACTTCCCGCTATTCCTAATGTGACACCAATTAGAACTATGTACATTGCAATATCAGTCCCAAGTAACTCAATGTGCAGGTCCGCATTCTCGAATTTAGCAACAAATAAAGTAAAGAAAAGATAAAGAATCGAAATGGCGAGCAGACTCCCAACAAGTCCCTGAATCAATCCTTCTATTAAAAATGGTATCATTATGAATGAACGTTTTGCGCCTAACAGTTTAAACGTTTCGATAATCTTGCTTCTTGAACTGATGATTAACCTGATTGTGTTCGACACTAAAAAAGTGGATGATATAGTAATTATAATCATTATTATAAGGTTGATAAACAAAAACCCGGACGTCTTGGATTCTATCAACTCAAGGTTCTTCTCAGGAAACTGAATATCGTTAATCTGCGGAATGTTTGTAATCTGAGATTTAATCTTATTTATTCTTTCTATTGTCTTGTATTCATCGTATAGGTTAATCTTAAACGAAGCGGGAAGGGGATTGTAGTCGTATATGTCAAGCATATCCGAGCCAAATTCTTCGGAGAAAATCTTTGCAGCATCATCTTTTGACACATACACAATATTCTTTACACCGCCAATCGCCTTTAGTTTTTCCTTTAGCGTATTAAGTTCGTCAGTCCTTATATCCTCAATCAGGAATACTTCTATTTCAACTTTATCTTTTATGTTTTTTATAATCCTGTTTGAATTAACAGTAAACAGAAAATATATTGCAATCAGTATTAATGATAAAGTAATAGTTATCACAGATGCAAATGTAGAAAGTTTTGCATTTGAGAAACCTCTTATAGCTTCTTTATATAAATATCCTAATTTCAAATTCTATTCAAGTATTGAACCTTGTTTGTTTAATAATTTAAATATTATGAAACCTGCAATTATTCCTATAATCATAAAAACAGTCCCAATCATGTACTGACCAAAAATAATTTTTCCTATGCCAAATAAAAACATATAAACCAGTATTATTCCCAGAGCCCAGTTTATGAATAAATAGCCGTAACCTTTGTCTGTTTTAACTTCTGGATATTTTTCCTGATACTTTCTCCATCCAATGCCGCCCGGACGGATTTGTTTAAAGAAATTTGCAAGTTTGTTTTCATCGGTAGGTTTGGTAACGAATGCCGTTATCATCCACGCTGCAGTCGTAATAGGGACGATGTAGAACAACGATTCAGGAAATGCTACATTGAATTTCCCGAAATACATTACTCCGTATACTATGAAAGGTGTAACTGTTGCAACTATTTCTGAAATTGCATTCACTCTCCACCAGAACCATCTTAGAATTAAAACAAGTCCGAGTCCTGCGCCGCATTCCAAAACGAAACTCCATACACCTGAAATACTATCCATCATTAATGTAACGAATACTGACAATACCATAAAAACAATAGTCATCACTCTGGCGATTAAGACATAATGTTTTTCTGTCTTTTCCTTATTTAAAAATCTTTTGTAAAAATCATTTATGAAATAAGATGTCCCCCAGTTTAAATGTGTTGAGATAGTTGACATATATGCCGCAAAAAATGCTGCAAGCAGTAACCCTTTTAAACCAACAGGGAGAAAATCATTCATTGCTTTAACATATCCGACGCCTTTATCTTCCATCGGCAAATCAGGATAGAGAACAAGAGCACAAAGACCGACTATAATCCACGGCCATGGTCTTAATGCATAATGCGCAACCTGAAAAAAGAATGTTGCAAGCAAAGAATTCTTTTCATCTTTTGAAGACATCATCCTTTGTGCAACATATCCGCCGCCGCCCGGTTCTGCTCCGGGATACCACGAAGCCCACCACTGCATTCCTATGAATGCAAGGAATGAGGAAATCGTAATTGCAAGTACTCCTCCCGTTGAAGTGGAAGATGAAGTTGAATCTCCAATCTCAGGAGTAAACTTTAAAGCCCATTCAGGAAGTTTTGCCTGAAGTCCTGCTATGCCGCCAATCTGGTCTGAGTTTAATACTATTATCGCAAGAATTATACATCCGCCCATTGCAAGTACAAACTGAAAAGCATCTGTAACTGCCACTCCCCAGAGACCTGAAAGAGCTGAATAGATTGCTGTAACAAACATACATAATCCTACATAAATTAAAACATTGTTCGGATTTATGTATTCGGGAAACATTCCCATTAATATTTTCATCATTGCAAGGTTTACCCATCCCATGATGATAGTATTCATTACTATACCAAGATAAATAGATTTAAAACCGCGTAAAAAAGCAGCGGATTTACCCGAATACCTTAATTCAATAAACTCTACGTCTGTTAA
>JBMOHR010000303.1:0-3456 GCA_049317745.1 Ignavibacteria bacterium | reverse complement strand
GCACCTTTTACTGCACCGCACTTATTGTGCCCCAAAACGACGATTAACTTGCTGCCTTTCAATTTTGTTGCAAACTCCATACTGCCGAGAATGTTATCGTCTTCAATGTTTCCTGCAACACGAGCAACAAATATATCTCCGAATCCCTGGTCGAAAACTATTTCGGGCGGAACGCGTGAATCCAGACACGATAAGATTACAGAATGAGGATGCTGGTCATCTTTTACGCTTTGAATCTCTTCTTTGTAATCCCTGGTCACGAGTTTACCGTCAACGAACCTGGTGTTACCTTTCTTAAGTTCATTCAGTGCATCATCGGGAGAATTGATTACGGCGTGTTCGTGCTTTTTACCTTTGGAATCATTTGAGTGTGAAGTGTCGGTTTCTACTTTCTTCTGTCCGCAGGATGCAAGCATCACAGATAGAACAAGAATTAGTATTAAGTGTTTTGTTATTTTCATTTTCATTTGTTTTGTTTTGTAATTCTATTTTTCATAGCTATTCAATAAAACGGTGAAGTCAGTTAATAAATTCCTTATTGGCTGAATAAATGCTTATATGCGCTGTTGCGCGTTGCTTGTTGTTAAAATAAACGTCAGATGATTATTATTAGTCGGATTAATATTAATGTATAAAACAAGTTTCACATTATATATTTTAAGGTGCTAGGTTTTTATAACATAAAAAGGAATAATAATGTCAAAAACATTAATTTACATTTTGCTGATGCTTCTTATGGCAGCAGGAGAAATAAATGCACAGTGGACATATGGACAGCCGTTTTCTACGAGTGCTCCAAATTCATCCCTCCAGCAGGTGCAGAACAAACAGCCCAAAACATTTATGTATGATTCATTAGCCTTTCCATATCCGACTAACAAATGGTTTATGAATCTGATTCTGCCTTACGGAAGTTTCGGAACGAGTCATTTCACTACTGATACCGTGGGCAATTTCGGTATTTATGCTTTACCATATTGTGTTGGCTTTGCGTATAACTATCCTACGGTGAGCCAGCCGAGAGCTCATAAAATGCTGAAGGTTGATTATTCTCCTTACACGGTTACCACAAGCGGTGATACTGCTGTACAATGGAGAAATGCAGGGACATTTTTCTTCGGAACACTGGACAGTGCAAGAATAAAACCATTCCTGAAAAATTTTGATGATTTATCGGCAACATTAAGATGGCGCGATACAATCACTCCAAACGCCGGATATATGGAATCGCCTCTTGTCAGGGGAATGCCGTATGTTACGATGAATTATGTTAATATGCGGCCTTTTCTTGCCGCTCCGTCACCGAACCTTGTATCAGTAAATGGTATTGGCGTACTTGGAGTATATGATTCGGTAGATATTACAGCTTCAAAGTTCGTATTACTTGTAAACGGGAATGTAGGTGTTATTAACAGGCAAATCTGGGTTCTGTATTCTTCAAGTCCTGTTACGATGAGATGCAATAATTCAGGTCTAAGGTTCATCGGAGGTTCATACACCGGTTATTTACGCTTAGCATACGTTACTACAAATAATTTAGACCCGAACGCAAGTGATACTACTGCACGAATTCAATTACTGGACAGGTATTCAAAGTTTTATCCGACCGGTGGGACGTTCGGTGCATCCATGACTTCTGATACAACGAAGGCAACAATGAATTTTAACTTTCAATCTAATATCTCAGGTAATGATTCACTTCTTATGATTGCATTGCCGCATCACGTTCCAATGCTGACAAACAACACTTCGAACATTTTGAAGTTTGTGTGTCTTAAAGGACCTATGACAGAGGTGTATGGCAAGACATGGATAATGAATGAAAATCTGACAAGAGTAAACTGGTATCCTGCAGGAAACCTTTCAAACGTTCCGCAAAATTACAGAGACACACTGTACAGGACACTTGTTACCGATTATGATACAACATGCGGCGCGCGTGCTTTCCCGTACGTTCCAAACGGTAATAATCAGCCTGCATCCGATGTATATGGCTTTGGAAAGAACGGAGCAAAATATGGAAGACTTGCTATAATTGCAGACGAACTTTTTTCACTGGGTTACACGCAATGTGATACAATGGCAAAAAATATAAGGGATACATTAAAACACAATTTGAATGCCTGGCTAAACGGCAGATCAAACCCGATAATACTCGGTGCAAACCCCGGGGATTCACTGTTTTACGATGCCAGATACGGCGGAATAATATCAAGTTTATCCTACGACCAGGGATATTATCAGGATTTTGGGAATGCATTTTATAATGACCATCATTTACAGTATGGATACTGGGCATACATGGCAGCAGCAATCGCCAGAAAAGACCCGGCCTGGGTTACACAGTATGGAAGCAAAGTGATTGACATTCTGCGCGACATTGGTAATCCAAGTTCACAGGACCCGTACTTCACACCGCATCGTATGATTGACTGGTATGACGGTAACTCCTGGGCGAATGGAATGTATGATGCAGGTGCAGGAAGAAACCAGGAGTCAAGCAGTGAAGCTGTTAATGCGTGGTATGGTATGTATTTATACGGATTAGCAACAAATAATGCCAACATCAAAAACACAGGCAGGTTAATGATGGCATCTGAAATCAGAGCAGCGCATTTTTATTATCATATTGACCCCGTTAACAATCCATATCCGCCATCGTACACAAACACATGGCACGTAGTAGGAAACCTGTGGAACGCATCTATCACAAGTTCTACTTTCTTCGGAATGCAAAGAAGATATGTGTATGGAATACAGATTATTCCGACAACTCCTGCAACAGAAGAACTGCTGAGTAAATCATACAGTAAGAATATATACGACTTTGCATTACAGTATGACTCTGTATTCATGAGAACAGGACAAATTACAACGGGAATGTTGAACTGGACTACAATTTGCGTAGGTGCACAGGCATACGCATATCCCGATACCGCACTGGCGTTTTATAACAAGTACAGAGGGTTCGTTGGTTATTTTGACGGTGGTACGAGCAAAACAAATGTATTGTACTGGATTCTTACACGAAAGTTTAACGTTACAGGTATTCAGCAAATAGGAAGTGAGGTGCCCGTGAGATATAATTTATACCAGAATTATCCAAATCCGTTCAATCCGAATGCAACAATCAAATTCGATTTATCGAAAGCGTCGCACGTCAGAATTTTAATTTATGACGCAGTCGGAAGGCAGGTGGACGAGCTGGTAAACAGCGAACTAAAGGCAGGTACGTACAAAGCAGAGTGGAATGCATCACAATTTGCGAGCGGAGTTTACTTTTATAAAATGATATCAGGAAACTTTGTTTCCGCGAAAAAAATGGTGTTAATAAAATAATACTGCTGTATAAAAATTTATAAATAAACAATAACGTATAGAATCATGCGGGGATTAACATCCCCGCTTTTTATATACAGAGTTATTTGTTTAGATTGTCTGAAAAACCTTTTCTGC
>JBMOHR010000302.1:0-3465 GCA_049317745.1 Ignavibacteria bacterium | reverse complement strand
ATTTCGGCATAATCAGAAAAATTTGTATTGAATAACGAAATTATTATATCTAATTTTGTATATAAATTAAATATCAATGTTAACAGATTTAAACCTCATTTTCGATTATTCTATTTTCACAAATATCACTATACCTTTTTATACAAAAAATAAAAATTCAAAGAAAGGAAATTTTTTATGTCGTATGCACAGGAAATCCTTGCAAAGGTAAAACAAAGAGATGCAGGTCAACCGGAATTTATTCAGGCAGTAACCGAAGTTGTAGAATCATTAGAGTTAGTACTTGAAAAAAGACCCGAATACATCAAACACAAAATTCTTGAAAGAGTTGTAGAACCTGAAAGAGTAATCTTATTCAGAGTTCCATGGATGGACGATCAGGGTAATGTACAGGTAAACCGCGGTTTCAGAATCGAAATGAACAGCGCAATCGGTCCTTACAAAGGTGGATTAAGATTCCATCCGTCAGTAAACCTTGGTATCCTGAAATTCTTAGCATTCGAACAGGTATTCAAAAACTCACTTACAACTCTCCCAATGGGCGGTGGTAAGGGCGGTTCTGACTTCGATCCTAAAGGAAAGAGCGATAACGAAGTAATGAAATTCTGTCAGTCTTTCATGAGTGAACTTTTCAGACATATCGGTGCAAACACAGACGTACCTGCGGGTGATATCGGTGTTGGCGGAAGAGAAATCGGTTTCATGTTCGGTCAGTATAAGAGACTCCGTAACGAATTCGTCGGTGTATTAACAGGAAAAGGCCTCAACTGGGGTGGTTCTTTAATTCGCCCTGAAGCAACAGGTTATGGTGCAGTTTATTTTGGTGCAGAAATGCTTGCAACAAGAAACGATAAATACGATGGCAAAACCTGTTTAGTATCAGGTAGCGGTAACGTAGCACAATACACAATCGAAAAGTTATTAGATTTTGGCGGAAAACCTGTTACATGTTCAGATTCAGCCGGTTACATCTATGACGAAAAGGGTATTGACAGAGAAAAACTTGCATTCTTAATGGAACTTAAGAACGTAAAACGCGGAAGAGTTGAAGAGTATGCAAAGAAATTCAAATCAGCCGTATACACAGCAGTAGATCCTAAGTTAGATTACAACCCACTATGGAATCATAAAGCAGAATGCGCGTTCCCATCCGCAACACAGAACGAAGTTAACGCAAAAGACGCAGCAAACTTACTGAAGAATGGCGTATTCTTAGTATCTGAAGGTGCAAACATGCCTACAACAATCGACGGTGTCAATCAATTCATCGACGCAAAGATTCTTTACGGTCCAGGTAAAGCAGCAAACGCTGGTGGCGTAGCAACATCAGGTCTTGAAATGTCACAGAATTCATTAAGATATGGCTGGTCAAGAGAAGAAGTAGATGCAAAATTACAAGGAATAATGAAGAGCATTCATAAAGCAGCTTTCGATACAGCAGCAGCATACGGTACACCGGGTAACTATGTTAACGGTGCAAACATTGCTGGCTTCATAAAAGTAGCTGATTCAATGATTGATCAGGGCTTAGTTTAATATCTAAACCTTATTTTGTATATTTAAAGCCGTCAGCAATGACGGCTTTTTTAATATCCAATTTCTATTGAATTACGATTCCCCTCAGAGTATTTTGATTGTATGATTGTACAAAAACTCAAATACGCATTCTTCAGCCTGATAATGTTCTCAAACATATCCGCTCAGACTATTTTTGAATATCAGAATCCTTACTATTCACCTGAATCTATAAATAGTATTCAGTTCATCAGCCAGACTGGATGGGCTGTTGGCAATGACGGGCTAATCCTTAAAACATCAAACGGCGGACTTAACTTCGCTCAGCAATCCTCTTTCTCAAAAGCGAATTTTAAAAAAGTGTTCATCCTTGATTCATTAACATCTTATGTCCTGGACGATTCATCAAGAATCCTGAAAACAAATAACGGCGGTAATAACTGGACTTTGTTTTCTGCATTCAATTCCCCGATAAACGATATACATTTCATTAATCAGAATTCAGGATATATAACATCTGAGTTTCAAATTGGCATTACTTCAAACGGAGGAGTGAACTGGTCGTTTGTATCACCTGATAATTCATCACCTTATAATTTCATTGAAATCAGTTTTATAAACCCGCAGACAGTGTATGTTTCTGCTCTGAACCTTACGACCAATTATTCATACATTTTCAAAACATCTAACGGGGGTATTAACTGGACGTGGTACAATACAACTGTTGATGCATTCGAAATAAATAATATGCATTTCCTTAATTCACAGACGGGCTGGTGTGCAGGTTCCAGGTTTGAATATCTTTATGCAATGAAAACCAGTAATGGCGGGGTAAACTGGACTGAATCATATTCTTTGAACAATTCATTAAGACCAAACAATATATACTTTGCTGATATCAATACAGGCTACATCACTTCTCCTATGAAAATATTCAAATCCACAAATGGCGGCGTAAACTGGTCGACGATTATTTCAGGTGCCGCATTTCAGTCATCGTATTTCATCAGCGGCACTTCTTTCTATCTTGCTGATAATTACAGCAGAATATTTAAGACTACAAACTCAGGTTCTACTTTTGATACTCTGCTCGGTAAGCAGAATTCATTACTCCTGAAGATTCAAAGTATCGACGCAAATAAATTATGGAGCAACGGACTTAATTATTCTAACTGGAAATCCACAAACGGCGGTGCTAACTGGGTGTTTGATAATACGGCAACTGCATTAAACATTAAGTACACAGAATATGCTGACGTAAACACAGGATTCGCTATTGCAGGCAGGGGCTCACTTTACAAAACTACTAACTTTGGCGTCAACTGGAATCACTTATTTGATCATTCTGGTGAAATATTATCGTTGAATATTCTGAACAGCCGGATTGTATGGGCTTTTGCAGATAATAGTATTTTTAAAACAACAAACTATGGACTCAACTGGACTACTTTTGGCAATCCAAACGGCATAAATAAAGCAAAATTCTTCGATGAACAAAATGGTTACGGGTATAATAACAGTTATCTTTATAAAACCTCAAACAGCGGTGTAAACTGGAATCAGGCGTCTGTAGAAATTATCCAGGACTACAGTTTTATTAATGCGCAAACTGGCTGGACTATCTCAGGCGTTGATACAACCACAGTTCTTCGGCAAACAATCAATGGTGGTTTAAACTGGACTCAACTTTCTACAATAAACGGTAACATTAACAGCATAAAATTTGTCAATCAAAACATCGGATACTTATTATCATACGACAAATTATACCGTACAACCAATGGAGGAATTAACTGGAAGTTTATCCCCATATCAAAGTCGTTAAGAATATTCTCGATGGACATAATCGACCCAAACACAGGCTGGTTATGCGGCGACAATTCTGTAATCATTAAACTAATCAATGGCAGCGCAATATTCGTAAACTCTGAAACAGAAACGAATCCCGCT
>JBMOHR010000301.1:0-3473 GCA_049317745.1 Ignavibacteria bacterium | reverse complement strand
CACCCGCTATAAACCTCAGTATTGCGTACTGCGTCACGTCCACCACAAACCCGTTCGCAATGTTTGCAATCGAATAAAGAAATATCGACCCGAACAGCACAGAAATCCTTCCTCTTTTATCACCCAGAATTCCCCATATTATCCCGCCAATCAGCATACCGCCCATTTGCATATTTATCAGCAGCACACCGTAATTGAAAATCTCAGAACCGCTCAAACCAAGACTCACGAGCGACGTCTTGCGCACGATACTGAAGAGTATCAAATCGTAAATATCAACAAAGTATCCCAGTGCCGAAATTACAAGTATAGCCGTAATGTTCTTCTTCGAAGTGGAAACATCCATCATATAATTCTCAAATTAATTACAAATTTAAAACAATATAGTATTTTGAAATTCTTATGAAAATAGAAAAGGGAGAAAGTGTGGAATTATGAATAGAGAAGAATAAAAAGTGTTTTAGTCTTTCAATGCGGCAGCTGTTTATTTTATTCCTTACCATCGATGCTGCTTTCACTATCGTGAGAGCAAAGAGAATTATTACAATGTTGATATCTGCTATCATCATCTTCGCACCAATGAATACAAGTATTATAGAATTCCATCTTTAAGTAATAGAATTTATGCTTAAAGCCCGAAAGGGCAATATGTATATAATTAACTATAACTTTACGGGATTAAAGTTGTCTCAAATTGAGAAAACCTGTCTCAAAATGAGAAAATATTTAGAGGTTTATTTCGAATAGAGGCTATAAATGCACTTTATATCTGGCACGGAACTTGAAATGAATAAGTTGAAATTATGAATAATATAAAGTTGAAAATAAATTGTCAAAAAGGGAATTGGTTATCCAGATTAAAAAAATAAAAACAAAACCTATGAAATCAGAAATAAGAATTGCCGGACGGATTGTATGCATTGCTTTCATCGCATTATCATTTTGTACCATCAGTTGCAAAAAAACCGCCGCTCAATCTAATACCGACGAGGCTACAGACTATTCAATAGCTTCACACTGGTTATCAATACCCGCTACTCTTTATCCTGTTGACGTTTTTTACTATTACCCTTCATCGTGGCAGAAGCTTAACGCAAGCGACCCAATCATTTGTGAAATTGATAATCCAATGATGTTACAAACTGCTCCTTTGCAATTTAAAAAGCAAGCTACTGCATTTGAAACAGTAGGTAATGTTTATGCTCCATTTTACAGACAGGATGATGCTGCCTCAACCGTGGCTTTGCCCCCTTCAGAACAGGCAAAAGTGGTAGGAGGCTTACCCACAACCGCCGCAACGGCAGCTTTCGACTATTATATCAAACACTTTAATAACGGGCGGCCTTTTATTTTAGTTGGTCATTCGCAGGGAGCGATTGTGCTTAGCAATCTTTTATCAGGATATTTGAAAGAAAATCCAAAAGTATATCAGAAAATGATTGCTGCGTATGTTATCGGTTGGCCCATAACTTCAGAGTACCTTGCCCAAAATCCACACCTGAAATTTGCTCAGGGACCTGATGATGTTGGAGTGATAATTTCATATAATACCGAAGCGCCCAATATTCCCATAGCCAATCCTTTATTAGCCGGTTTGATAGGCAATGTGATAAATCCAATCACATGGACAAGAGACGAAACAGTTGCCGCCACGACACAAGGATTAGGTTCGTTTATGCCAGATTCGAAAGGGGTTTTTGGGACTGTACCTCAATACGCCGATGCTCGAGTAGACATAGCTAAAGGTGTGTTGATATGCTCTACTGCGGATAAATTAGATTCACTCGATGGATGTCCTTATGGAATTTATCATACATTTGATATATCGTTCTATTATTACAACCTGAGACAAAATGCAACAAACCGGGCTGATAAATTCTTTTAAAATAATATAAAATAAGTAATCAATCATTTTTAAAATCAGTCTCAAAATGAGAATATCAGTCTCAAAATGAGAAAACATTTATAGATGCATTGCGAATAGAGGCTATAAATGCGTTTTATATTTGGCACGGAACTTGAAAACAAATTAGTGGTAATTATGAATAAAATATATGAGAATAAATTATGAGTTATATAAACGAGCTAAACGACATAATAAAAGATAAGACTAAAATATGTCTGACCATATAAAGTTACAATAACAATTTTGAAAATGGAGACCAGAAACCATTTCAAAAACGGGGCGAATCCGAAAAGCCTTACGAGTAGGGGATAAATTAAAGAATATGCTGAAATCATTATTGAGAATTACCAACGTAATTTTTGTTCTGTTTTTCTTGTTCACACTTACCGCTTGCAATAATTCTGACCCAATTGGTACAACAGGCTCTGGAATAAACCCGTTTAGCAATGGGGGGACTGAAAGAAATATGATTGTTGTTATGAGCGATATACATCTGGGTGCAGAACTTTCCTATTCCCAATGCGTGAATAACAGGGGGCCTCTTGCAAAGCTGCTTCAACAGATTAAAGCGGCTCCGAATGTTAAAGAGCTTGTTATTGCAGGTGACCTGATTGATGAATGGTGGGTGCCTGATTCAGTAAACACTTATCAGGGGAAAGATCAGAGTGATTTTGTACAGCGGCTCGCAACTACCAATTCAGAAGTCTTTACTGTCATTAGACAAATTATTCAGGAAAATAAAATTACTGTAACTTTTTTACCGGGGAATCATGATATGGGAGTGACTGCAGCTAATGTTGACCTTATTCTCCCGGGGATAAATCAGTCACATGATGCACAAGGCCTGGGTACTTACAATCCGTCAAGTATGCCCGTATTAGCCATTGAGCATAGCCATCGCTATAATTTTATCACCGCACCCGACCCGGTTTCCAATACAGATAGTGTGCCTGGCTCCTTTTATCCTACGGCATATTTTTCAACAAGAATAGCAACGACACATGCGGTACAAAATTGTAATATACCCGGTGACACTTTACCCGTTATAATCCCGAATGGCGGGGGTAATCAAAGCCAGACTTTAGCGTATTATTATTGGCAAGGCTGGGTAGATATAATTAAGTCTGCTCCTATTACAAATAGATTTTCTGATAAGATTATTGTCACTAATATTAATGGATTCACAAAAACATATTCAGTCAACGATCTGGTACCTTTTCAATTAATACCAGGAGGATTTATTGATATGAATCTTTTCAGAGGTGTACAGGACAACTGGGAAACAAGACAAACCATGAACAATGTGGCAGTACATACACCGATTGCACAGGCACTTGCTAATCAGTTTAATTTTAATAATTTAGATAGCATGGCGCACATACAATACTTTAGTAATCAAAACTCCACTAAAAGAATCGTAGTTTTTGGACACACACACATAGCCAAAATCATTCCCTACACATTTAATGGGATAAAATCAATCTATGCGAACTCAGGAACATGGCTTGATAATAATCCCGGATCAACTATGAATTTTGTAGTAATAACTCCACAGAGTGCTGAGCCT
>JBMOHR010000300.1:0-3504 GCA_049317745.1 Ignavibacteria bacterium | reverse complement strand
AAAAAAGGATTAAAGGTTGAACCTGAAAACATTAATCTTATGATTGCACAGGCAAATAATTTATCCGTACAGGGTAAGATTGACGATGCAATTATAGTATTAACCAGAGCAACTTCTTTCAGCAAAGAAAACCCGAAGGTTTATGTTGGACTGGGCGATGCTTGGAAAATAAGAGGCTCATACGATCTTGCAGCTACCTATTACAAGAAAGCAATTGCTTTAAAGAAAATTCCTTCAGCTTATGCAGGATTAGCAGATTGTTTTGCCAAACGAAGGAAATACAATGAAGCAATCATAGAATATGATAATGCAATAAATAGCGACCCAAATTATGCTGATGCCTACTTAGGAAAAGGTAAAATATTGTATTTCGGTAATAAATATCAGGAAGCTCTGGAAGCTTTCAAGAAGTACAGTATGTTAATGCCTGGTTCTCAGGAAGGTAATTCTTATTATGCTAAGACTTTGTATGCACAGGGTTCTTACTATGCTGAAAGAGGACAAACTGAACCTGCGAATGAAAAATTTGCTGAAGCGCTTAAAATGCTCGAAGAAGTATTAAAGAGTGATCCAAGGTCAATTACAGGAAATCTTTATACTGCGTATATTTACACTGAAAAGGCTGACCTTGATGAAGCAAATAAGACAGAGTATTTGACCAAAGCACTGGACTTTTTTAATAAAGTCTCCATAAGAGATTATGATATTGAAGACATCCAGAAATTTGCAAAAGTTAATACAAGTCTGAAATCCTTCGATGAGGCTTTCAAACATTACAATATGGCTGTCAATAAAGACACTACAGATGATGATTCCGAGACATTATATGAATGGGGAAAATCACTCTATAAAGCAGATAAATTCGATGAAGCTCTTGAGAAATTCCAGAAGTCAATTGATTTAGGGAATAAGAATATGTTTACAAAACTATACATGGGTTTCTGCTACTATTCACAGAAGAAATACGTGGAAGCAGCACCTGAATTTAAAGCAGTTGTAGAAGCTGACCCGAAATTTATGATGGCACGTGAATTTCTTGCGAGGGCTTACAGGTTTGCAAATAAGAACGAAGAATCGATAAAAGCATACGAAGAGATACTCCAGTTAGACCCTGAACACAAGGAATCTCTTGAAATGATTAAAGCTTTGAAAGCTAAAATGAACGGTAATTAACTATATTTTTGTTAATCTTTTAATTAAATTATGCGATTAATTAGTATTAATTAATCGCATATTTTTTGGCATTATGGAAAAAATTATAAAGTATATAGAATCGAATAAAGAAAGGTATCTTGAGGAATTAAAGGATTTCCTAAGAATCCCTTCAATCAGCAATGAGGAAGTACACAAACCTGATGTATTAAAGGCAGCATTCTGGCTCGAAAATCATTTGAAAGGAATCGGACTTGATAATGTTAAGGTTTTTGAAACCGAAGGACATCCTATAGTTTATGCCGATTGGTTAAAAGCAGGTGATAATGTACCGACAGTTCTTGTCTATGGACATTATGACGTTCAACCTGTTGACCCGCTTGAACTGTGGACTGATCCTCCTTTTGAGCCTGTAGTTAAAGGTACTAAAATATACGCAAGAGGTTCTGCTGATGACAAAGGACAGATTTTCATTCATATAAAGAGTCTTGAAGCACATTTAAAGAATAACGGTAAACTTCCAATCAACGTTAAGGTCATTTTCGAGGGTGAAGAAGAAATCGGAAGTGTTAACCTGCATAAGTTTATTGAAGTACAAAAGGATATGCTTAAATCGGATTATGTGGTTATTTCTGATACTTCGATGTACACAGACAATTTACCTTCAATCTGTTACGGATTAAGAGGACTTTGCTTTATGCAGATTGACCTCGTTGGTCCGAACCGTGATTTACATTCGGGTTCTTTCGGAGGCGGTGTCAACAATCCGATAAATGTTCTCGCAGAAATGATAAATAAACTTAAAGACGATAAGGGTAAGATATTGATTGATGGATTTTATGATGACGTTATGAAGTTAACTGATAAGGAAAGAGCAGAGTTTAAAAGACTTCCTTTTGATGAAAAGGAATACATGAAGGATTTAGAGGTAAATGAACTGTTCGGTGAAGAAGGTTACACTACTGTAGAAAGAGTCTCTGCACGTCCCACACTTGACTGTAACGGTATCTGGGGCGGTTATCAGGGACAGGGAGCTAAAACTGTACTGCCTTCCTTGGCTGGTGCGAAAATATCGATGAGATTGGTTCCAAACCAGGATCCTGATAAGATAGCAGTATTATTCGAGAAGTTTATAAATAAGATTGCTCCTAAGTCGGTAAAAGTGAAAGTTACAGCACTGCACGGTGGCAAACCATCTGTAACAGCAATAGACACTCCTGCAATCAAAGCAGCAGTTGATTCACTGAAGAAAGCATTTGGTGTTGACCCTGTATTCTTTAAAGAGGGTGGTTCAATTCCTATCGTAAATTCATTCAAAGAAGTTTTAGGTGCAGACGGAATATTATTAGGATTCGGTTTACCTGATGACAATATACATTCACCCAATGAGAAGTTTGATTTAAACAATTTTTATAAAGGAATAAGCACAGTAGCTTATTATTACGAAGAATTATCAAAAATTAAATAATATGGCAAAAGTAGTAAAGAGCAAAAAGGCGAAAGCCGCCGAAATATTACATCTTTCACTTACCAATAAGAATTATATGATTATTGGTCTGGGAATACTATTAATCATTATCGGTTATGTATTTATGGCAGAAAATTCGGTAGACGGTTTTCTTCCTACAGTTGTAGCACCGATTTTACTCGTATTAGGTTACATCGTTGTTGTGCCTTTTGGTATCCTGTTCAAAGATAAAACTGCAGAGACACAAGTAGATGAAATACATGAAACTGTATCAGCGGGAACTAAAAACGTAAAAACGAAGTAATACTTATATAGGGAATGAAACGGCTTCGACGGACTGAATAGATGGTTGAAACAGCATTCAGTGATCCCGGCAGTCACTTTAAACGGCTGGAAAAATATAAACGCAGAAAATAATTACGCTTTAGCAGCTTAATTGCTGCTACATTTACAGAGTACGCCTCCTGTCCGGCCTCTGATAAATGTCGCAAGACGGGATAGACTTATGAGAGGTCTGATGTCATAGGTTGAAACTTATCGGAATAGGGGACAATGGTTTGTCAGTTTAGACTGCGTTCCCGAGACTTAAAAATTGACTAAGTTTGTAGATGTTTCAATGGTCTTCTTTTCGGACCCGGGTTCGACTCCCGGCATTTCCACTGGTTATATTAAAAGGGAACTTTGGTTCCCTTTTTGCGTTATTAGAAATTCATAAGTAGAATCATATCGGAATAAGGAACAATTGGTTTGATTGTTTAGACTGCGTTCCCGAGACATAAATATTGACTAAGTTTGCAGATGTTTCAATGGTCTTCATGATAGTACGTTGTTGGGACCCGGGTTCGACTCCCGGCATTTCCACTGGTTATATTAAAAGGGAACTT
>JBMOHR010000299.1:0-3509 GCA_049317745.1 Ignavibacteria bacterium | reverse complement strand
CTCGACCGCTAATTAGAAAAACTAAAATTAATGCGAGTGTTAAATACGCACTAAATGATCTAAACAAATTTCTTCTCCTGTTTATGTTTACGAAATTAAAAAAAACTTTTCCGCCTTAATCTTTTTTTCTGATCAGTGAGCGATTATCCTATGTTAAAGAACAATGTAATTATTCTAAAAAAATTACGTGTATACGTTTTTAAAGGTAGCAAGATATTGAAATTGAATTCTATTGTCAAGTATAAAGGAATTAAATTCAGAATGATGAAATCTACAGTATGTAAATATACCTATAAGATAATGTAATTACAGTATGATATAAAAGGTAGTCAGAAGACTTTGAAATAAAGATTTATTATTTCCTGCATAGTTTAATGACAAAACTACCTAAATGTATAAAAAAAATGATTGGATTAGTACCACTCTAATATACTATAAACACAGATAGTTATATTAAAAATATGCTGTTTAAAGTCCATAATGCAACTTTACCCCTCTTTTACGGCTTCAATATTACCCCTAATTTCTTATGGGCATTGATTTTAATTGCGAGTGGTTTTTGCAATTCTACGTGTCTGACATACTTCAGTTTTCTATTTATTTTTTGTAATTCAAGCCAGTCCCTGTCAAGGAAAGAATTTTTGTTCGAGTTCTTTACTGTGAAATATCCGATTGAGAACGAAGTGAGGTTCTGGAAGAAATGCGACCCCTGGGATGGCTCAACATCAAGGTCTTTCATGTCAGCTTCAATGATTGCTTTTGCACCTGCAATCTGTGTCCAGGTAACAGGAATTCCGAGCCATGGATCGAGTGTACCCCATCTCCCGAAGCCGATTAGCAGGTATTGTTTGCCCTTTTCGAGCATTTCGGAGTTTAACTGGCTGACTTCGTAAGCTATTTCCTTGGTTTTGCTCCTGTCGAATGTTTCATTGTCAACATAGATTATATCATATATATCATTAATGACACCGCTTCCGAGCACGTCGTCAGATTTGCACAGCAGCTCATTCTTTGAAAAATCGTGCATATTAATATGTTCAACTTCTTCGTGCACAACCATAGGGCGCATCTGAAGGACTCCGAATTCTTTGTTCTTTCTGCTTAAATCAGCAGCAAATTCAATTTCCACAGCCGAGCCCATACCTTTACTCCCTAAATTCAGTAATGTCTCTACAATCTCAGGTAAAGGAAATGTGTTATATTTAAGTATCGGAGCAAAAGTTACCATTTTAACTCCCTCTCTCGAAATTCCGTCATAAATCATGTCGTTCTGAACAGAATATGTTGAACCGAGTAAATCAAGTGTCCCGTCCTGCTCAGCTTCTTTCAGGGAATAACTCTTCGTAAATTCGTCCTGTATCAAGTCACCACTTTGTACATCATCGGCTTTTGTATCGAGGTCTAAAGCAAAGAATTCTACCTGATTATTCTGTAGGAATGACTTTGTGGAATAGAACTGTATTAAATGCTCGGGATACTTTGACGAGAACTTAACTGTGTTGCCGCCCTCAACTATAGTTTTACCGAGTCCCAGTGCAACAGAAACTATTCCGTCTTTTGTCTTCTGAGGGTAGATAGGGTAGAAGTTATAAGATTTCGCCACTCCTGAAATGTCAGGATAAAACCTGTTTGAGTGCTTTGTCCCTACAAGTTTTTGAACAATGACTGCCATCTTTTCATCTTCAATCCTGTGTGATGTTATCCTGAAGTAATCTTTTGATGCCTTGTAGAAAGTAGAGGCATAAACAAGTTTTATAGAGTTAATCAGGTTCTCCAGTTTTTCGATTATGTTCGATTCATTATTAGGAATCATGTATGTATCGTAAACACCTGCAAATGGATGGTATTGCGAATCCTCAAGCAGACTTGATGACCTTACTGACAGCGGTACATTAATCAGATGAAGAAATTCCCGCAGTGAAATTACAATATTATCAGGGAAATATTCGGCTTTTAAGAATCTTTCTTTCAGAACTCTGTCATCTTCACATTCAAAAACAAATTTACGAAGTTTATTCCCGTCAAGAAATTCATCGAATACGTCAGTGCCAAGAACTATTCCGGGAGGCACGTCAATCGTTATGTTCTTGAACTTATCACCTATGCCGTAACTGTTGATTAAGTAATTCAGAAAACTTAAACCTCTTGCCTTGCCGCCCAGTGAGCCGCCGCCTACCCTTGCGAAAGAATAACCCGGGTCGAAAGTCTCACTGTTAAAATCCTCTACTATTCCTTTATGGATTATCTTTCTGTAACTTTTCAGGCCAGACAGTAAATGCTTTCGTATCTTTTCAATAGATTCAAATTCTGTTACTTTATGCGGTCTTAATTTATCTGCCAGCCAGAACTCAGTTCTTGCTTTAAGCCAGTTAGAAAAATGGTTTCTTTCTCCGTGATATTGTATAGAACTTTCAGGAACCTCTTTTAACTTCTCTTCCAGTTCGATTAAGTTTTCCGCTCTTGCTATTTCCTTTCCGTCAGGTGTTCTGAAAACAAAATCACCGAACCCGAAGTTGTTCTTCATAAACTCTCTTATCTGCTGGTGCATAACAGGGGAGTCCTTTAATACAAAACTGCACCCTGTCTTTAAGGCATCTTCTTCATTATCAGCATCTGAGGATTGAAGTAATACAGGAATATCACTGTATCGCTTTTTCACTTCCTTAGCAAATTTAATCCCGGCTTTGGTATCCTGAACACCGTTATGCGGAAATTCCACGTCGGATATAACTCCGAGAATAAATTCTTTATAATCTTTCAGGTACTTCTGTGCTTCTTCATAACTGCTGCAAAGAAGTATTTTCGGACGTGCTCGCATCCTCAGGAATTTATGCGACAGGTTAATACCCTCGCTGATTAATCTTCGTGACTGCTGAATTAGTTCTGTGTACAACACAGGCAGAAATGAAGAATAACTCTTAATGTTGTCCTCTATAACAATGATTGACTGAACGCCTATGCTCTCAGTATCATGTTTAACGTTAAACTTGTCTTCAAGATATTTTATAATTGCGATTAAAAGTTTGTAATCGCCGTTCCACACAAATGCTTTATCAAATATAGAGATGTCTTTCTTAATGACTAAATTATGCAACTCTCGGCTGTCAAAAGAAAGCATTACTATAGGGATATCAGGGTAGGACTTTTTAACACTCTGAGCAAACCTTACAGGGTCGGAATCTTCAATATGTAAAGTTGTTATTATAAGGTCTATGTTCCTTTTGCCTGCAAGTATCTTGTTAGCTTCTTTAACACTCGATACTCTGATTATATCAGGTGACTGGCTTAATTCTAAATCCTGATATTCATTCCTTATCATTTCATACAACCGCCCGTCTTCTTCAAAAAGGTATAAATCGTAAATACTCGAAACGAGCAGCACATCTTTTATCTTAAACTGCATAAGGTCCTGAAACCTTTGAAATTTCATACTGTAACCCTGGTCTTTTGTGTCCTGCTTGGGATTGTACATCTTCATTGCTTTAATTCCATATAAAATATAAATAATT
>JBMOHR010000298.1:0-3510 GCA_049317745.1 Ignavibacteria bacterium | reverse complement strand
CTGCCCGATGAATCACTGGATTTTGGCATTTATAAAATCTACGGTATTCTCGGCAACCCTGTCTTCAGGGCATTCGAGGAAATCAGAATCAGTAAAGATAATATACTGACTATTCCAAAGGTTCTTTCTGTAAACAACTCAGATAACCTTTCGTTCAGCGATTTTACACCCGTACTGCTTATGACAAACAATAACGATACGATGAACTTTACTTTTGATTCAGGTGCAATGGCAACAATGCTTTATAAACCTTATCTTGATAAGTTTTCAAAAGTCATAACGGGTAACTATGAACTCATAGACATAACTGTAGGAGGTGCAGGCGGAAGAAAAACTGTGAAGGGATACAACATAAAGGATGTGACACTTTCAACGGGCCAGTCTACAGGCACACTCCCAAACGTCAGAGTTCTTGCTGAGTATCTTAAAAAGAAGGAATCGCATTTCAGCGGAAACCTCGGACAGGATTATATATCTCAATTTGGCGAAATGATAGTTAACTTCAAAGACTCGTTCATACAGTTTAATAAATAAAGACACGAACTTAAATTATGATGCTCAGGTTTATAATATTAAAGAATGATTAAAAAGGTTTTATTAATAATATCAGCGGTTTTCGTTTTGTTGGTTTCCGGCTCTTCTGCTCAGGACACGAATTTTACACATCGTAAAACATCAAAGTACCTGACCTGGTCTTTGCTTCAGCTTATTCCTTCGCCGACTCTTGTCAGCGATGCTAACAACGATAATGCCCGCGTTCAGTTTGGTCTGAAGTGGCAGATTATTCCTGTGAACTTTTCTTTCCGTGCAAATAAGTTTGTTTCGCCCGTTCAGTTCTTTGTTATTAATCCCGTCAGAAGGGTAACAGGTTCTGCGGAATTATTCGTCCAGCCCGAAATAGTTACATCAGGATTTAAGTATTCCGGTTTTAACAGCTTTGGAGTAACTACTGGCGGACGCCTTGTGATACCTGTTCAGGAACTTGGAGAAAACATATCTGCATCGGTTGGCGCAAATTATACATTCAGGAAAAACGATATAACGGGAGAAAGCGGCTATACAGGTATTGAAGCGGGTGTGTATTTCTTCGGCGGCATGATGGGCTTTCAGTTCGTGAAAAACTTTAATAACAACAATAAGTTCTCAGTATCGCTTTACCTTAAATATTTTTGATGAATAAGAAGTCGTTATACATATTGCTGATGATTATTTCGCTTTCCGTTTCGGGATGCTGGGTTACGCGTATTGCTGTTAACAGTATTGAGGATTCTATTTTCGATGAACCAGGAAAAGTGAAAAAGATAAATAACCCTGTTCTTGACAGTGTTAAGATAGCGGTGCTTTGGGCAGGACACTCCACTTCGCTTGTACAACTTTACGATAAAGTAATTATATTCGACCCTTTCTTCAATAAAAGATTCAGCGGACTTATGCTGAGAAAAACAGAACTCGGACTTTATGTCGACAGCCTGAAAAAACTTGACGCTATTTTAGTTTCTCATCCTCATATCGATCATCTGAGTTTTTCGTCAATTGATATACTTGCCGATAAGTTTCCAAATGCAAAGCTTGTTTTTCCGAAAGGCGTTGAAAACTATCTGCCCGGTTATAATATCGATATGGTCAGAGTTGATGCCGCCGACACTAAGTTTAAAAGGTTTATCGGTAAGCCTGTGTATGTTGACGGTATGAAAGTAACACCAGTTTTTGCATACCATTTCGGCGGGCGTTACGGTTTTGATACATATTCCTGGCTTGAAGAAGGAGTAACGGGCTACGTGATTGAATACAAGGATGTCTGTGTTTACTATTCAGGGGATACCGGTTATTACGATAAGGCATTTAAGGAAATAGGGAATAACTTTAAAATAAACGTTGCCATAATACCGATAGGTCCTTGCAGGAATTGCGACTCAATAGGTTTCAGGTTTCATACTTCATCAATCGAAGCACTTGAATTGTTTAAAGATGTAAAGGCAGAATATATGATTCCCGTTCATTACGGTGCTGCAAAATACTTTACTGATGAGAACAAACCACTGGATGTAATGAACCAATTGCTAAATGATTCCACCTATGCATTCCGTGACCTCCGCGATAAAGTCATTCCGATAAAAGTCGGCGAACAGAAAGTCTGGAAATAAAAAAGGTCTCTGCTTTGGCAGAAACCTTTTTATAATACTGCAATTATTCTAAATTTCTAACCCTGAAAACCTCTTATATCTTAATCAGCGAAAATCAGTTTTATCAGCGCTAATCAGCGTTCAAATCTTTTAACTCAGAACTCTTAACTCAGAACTCTTAATTCTGAACTCTGAATTGTTAGAACGGCATATCATCACCTGCGACTAAATCATCAGGTGGTGCAGAACTGCTGCCCGCGGATGAAGCAGAGGAACCCGAACCTTCTCCTTCAAGTTTCCACGCAACGAGAGAATTAAAGTAAACAACTTTTCCTTCCGGATTTGTCCATTCTCTACCGTTAAGGTTAAAATAAACTTTTACGGTATCGCCTTCGCCGTACTTATCAATCAGCGTACATTTATCTTTTAACAACTGAAAAGTTATGTACTGCGGGAACTGATCGCTCGAGTCATCTATGATTACAAACTCTCTCTTTGTAAAGTTGTTTTTGAATTCCTGTACGGGGAATACTTTGTGTAATTTTCCTGTTATATCCATTTTATGTGTTTAATTAAATTATATTAAATCGAATTTTGCCGTGAAATGCTTTAAGAACTTTGGTTCTTCTACAATCTTCACGCCTCGAATCTTGTCTTTATTCTTGCTTATTTCTATTAAAACTTCTGCTACGTAATCTATATGACTCTGAGTGTAAACGCGCCTTGGAATGGCAAGTCTTACAAGTTCCATATCTCCGGGAATAAGTTTTCCTTTCTCATCATATTTTCCAAACATCACGCTTCCTATTTCAACAGCTCTTATTCCGCCAAGTTTATACAACTCTACAACCAGTGCCTGTCCGGGATACTGCTCAACAGGTATGTTAGGAAGAAAACTTTTTGCGTCCAGATAAATTGCGTGTCCACCCACGGGTTTAATAAAAGGAATACCGTTTGCTTCAAGTTTATCACCAAGATATTTTGAAGAATGTATTCTGTAATGCAGGTAACTCTCGTCAAGTATTTCTTCAAGACCCTGTGCAATCGCTGCCATATCACGTCCCGCAAGACCTCCGTATGTTTCGTAACCTTCCGTAATAATCAAAAGGTTTTTACAGTTCTGGTACCAGTCTTCGTTATTCATCGAAAGGAATCCGCCGATGTTTGCAAATGCATCTTTCTTCGCCGACATAGTGCAACCGTCTGCGTACGAAAACATCTCGTTGCAGATTTCAAGTATTTCTTTATTCTCGTAACCTTTTTCTCTTATCTTTATAAAGTAAGCGTTTTCTGCAAATCTGCATGCATCGATGAAGAACGGAATCTTGTATTCCTTGCAAATCTTGCTGACTTCGCGTATGTTTTCCATCGAAACCGGTTGACCGCC
>JBMOHR010000297.1:0-3531 GCA_049317745.1 Ignavibacteria bacterium | reverse complement strand
CCGCTCGTCAACATCGAACCATCAAACTTCACCTCATACGTCCCCGCATTCAACCTCTCATTCACCAGCGTTTGCACCTCTCTTCCCTGCACATCATAAACCACAACCTTCGCATCCCCCGCTTTAACAATTGAGAATTTTATGTTTGTTGTTGGGTTGAACGGGTTTGGATAGTTCTGCGATAGCGAATATTTTGATGGTGTTTCCGTCCCTATATTATTTATTCCTATAACTTCTGAAAGTGAACGTCTCCAGACTGATACACTAGTTCCGATGTACAGATAATTATTAGTTTTATAGAAAGTAATTACAGTAGGACTTTTATTAAATCCTTGATTTTTCTCAATCCAGTTTAATCCGTTGTTCGTACTTAAGAATACTCCGCTGTCTGTTCCTGCAAACAAATATGAATCATAAGCGAAAAGTGATCGCACATTAAGAAAACGTAAACCGGTATTGACTGCAAACCAATTTGCGCCGTTGTTTGTACTTTTAAACACACCGCCTCCGAGTGTACCCGCAAATATACTTGATCCTGAACTTGCAAGAGCCTTTACATTTAAATTCAACAAACCGCTATTTACTGCTGTCCAGTTCGAACCATTGTTTGTGCTCAAAAATATACCACCTGAATAAGTGCTTGCGAATAAATTGTTTCCTGATATTGCTAAATCAAAAATTCCAAGAGAGGTTAAACCATTATTTACAGCTGTCCATAAAGCACCGTTATTTGTAGTTAGAAATACTCCCTCTCCTCCTAATCCCGCAAAAATATTCGTACCCGATGATACAAGTGCATTTACCATTTGTGTTCCCAAGCCATTATTCATAATTGCCCAACTGGTTCCGTTATTTGTACTAAGGAAAATTCCTCCAATATTTCCTGAAAATATATTTGTACCCAAAGTTAACAACGACCATATTGAACGATTTAACAATCCATTGTTAACACTTCTCCAACTCGAACCATCATTCGTACTTAAAAATATTCCTCCTTCGTTTCCGACAAAAAGATTGTTCCCTGATGCAGTAATTGCTTGTACCGAATTTATTGAAATTCCTGTATTCACCATATTCCAGCTTGCACCTGCATCCGAAGTTATAAATTCCCCGTCTGACGTTGCAGCAAATATATTTGAACCTGATATCTTTAATGATACAATATATGGAGTTGACATGCCATTATTTATGGCAGTCCAGCTTAATCCGTTATTTGTACTCTTATAGATTCCGGATTCGTAAGTTCCCGCGTAAACATTATTACCTGATGTTGTTAAAGTATTTATATTAATGTTCGACAATCCGCCAGATGACCAGTTTGAACCGTTATTAGTAGATAAAAACACTCCATTATAACTTCCGGCAAATACATTTGCTCCCGAAATGCTTATAGTTTTTACTGTCTCATTTGGTAAAACAATTGACCAGTTATTGCCTTCATTAGTGCTCCTGTATAAACCGAACTGGTATACCCCTGCAAAAATATTGCTTCCTGAAATCGCAAAGGATTGTATATTATTCATCGTTGCACTATTGTTTATGATAATCCATAATTCGCCATTATTTGTACTCTTAAAAATTGAACTGTACGAACACGCATATAAGTTAGTACCCGAAACTGAGATTTGAATAATATTTTGGTAAGGTAATCCAAGTAAAGACCATTCTGTCCCGTTATTAGTACTTTTATATATTCCGTAATCAGTCCCTACAAGAAGTGAAGTACCATAAGAAGCAATCGTATTAATATTTTTATCGGCTATTCCGTTATTTACAAGTGTCCAGCTTACTCCATTATTCTCCGTCATATACACTCCATGAATATTAACACCAAATAGAGTTGTCCCTATACTTGCGTGATTACTCATTATTACTCCATAAGGTCCATTTGTTTGAACCCATTGAGCACTTACATTAACAGCTATTAACATTACAACAATTACTAAGTACTTTTTCATAATCTTAATCTTTTAATTAAATTATTTTATTAAAAGCATCTTCTTTGTTTCGGTGAAGGTGCCGGTAATGAGTTTGTAGAAATACACGCCGCTGTTTAGTACTGAACCGTCGAACGCGGCTTCGTACGTGCCTGGCTTGAGGAATTCGTTCACGAGTGTCCGGACTTCGCGCCCCTGAATATCATACACTACAAGTTTTACTTCTCCGGTATTTACAATTGAGAATTTCATGTTTGTTGTTGGGTTAAACGGGTTCGGATAATTCTGACTTAATGAATATTTTGATGGCATTTCTGTGTTGATGTTTTGTATGCCGACATTGCCAGTAGGGTTACGTTTGTAGTAAATCTCATAGTTGCTGTCACGGTTGTCATACCATACTACATGTACAACCGAACCTGATATTGCTACAGAGGGATTGTATGACGTTGCAGTATTATTCGTTAGACGCGTATCTTCCTCCCAGTTTGCACCTGCATTTGTTGAACGTTTGTAGTAAATCTCATCGTTTCCGTCACGAGTGTCTCTCCATACTACATGTATATCAGAGCCGGATATTGCAGTTGAGGAAAAGTATGAACTACCGGCACTATTAGTCAGTCGAGTATCAGCTTCCCAGTTTATGCCTGAGTCCGTTGAACGTTTATAGTAGATTTCGTAGTTTCCATCACGAATATCAGGCCAAACAATATATACAAACGAACCTGAAACTCCAATTGAAGGAGTGATAGAATAAGCTGTATTATTGGTTAGACGTATATCAGTACCCCAGCTTAAACCGCCGTCTGTTGAGCGTTTGTAATAAATCTCATCATTTCCGTCACGATTGTCGTACCAAACAACATGGACAAAAGAACTGGATACTGCTACCGAAGGGTAAATTGACATAGCATTGGTATTAGTTAGTCGCGTATCGGCTTCCCAGTTTAATCCGCCGTCAGTAGAGCGTTTATAGTATATCTTATCGTAAAATTCACGATTGTCTTTCCACACAACATGCACAACTGTGCCTGTTACAGCAATCGAAGGATACCACGAATCAGCAGAGTTATTTGTTAGTCGTGTATCTGCTCCCCAGTTTGCACCTGCATTTGTTGAAAGTTTGTAGTATATCTCATCGTTTCCGTCTCGATTGTCTTCCCATACAATGTGTACATTGGTGCCGAATACTGCGATAGATGGCGTCTGTGAAGAAGATGCGTTGTTAGTCAGCCGTATATCTGATTCCCAGTTTAATCCGCCATTTGTTGAACGTTTGTAGTAAATCTCATCGTTTCCAATTCGATTGTCATACCAAACAACATGGACAAAGGAGCCGCTTGATGCAACACACCAGGCATTATTGAAAGTTGTAAAAGAACCAGCAGTGTCATTTGTCAGCCGAACATCTGTCTGCCACTGTGCATTAGCGCTAATTGCGACGAGCATTACTAAGAGAATTAAGAGTTTTTTCATAGTTGGTGATAAAATTATTTAATTAGCAACATTTTCTTTGTTTCTGTAAAGCTCCCAGTAATCAGTTTGTAGAAATAGACGCCGGTGTTTAGCGAGCTGGCGTCGAACGCGGCTTCGT
>JBMOHR010000296.1:0-3545 GCA_049317745.1 Ignavibacteria bacterium | reverse complement strand
TTCCTTCAAGAGAAACTTCTGCTAAATATATGTATGCCTGTTTTGTTAAATCACTTTCAGGATACTTATTTATGAATGCTTCTATATCTGCAGGTGTGTTCTTTATTTGTGCCAGATAAAGTTCTGCATCATCTGTCCATCCGTTTACATTGCCCGGGTCAAGAGTTACTACTTTTTCAAAACACTTTTTTGCTTCTTCCATATTTCCTGCATCAGCAGTCTTTTTGCCAACCCTGAAATTTGCTTCCACATCATCAGGATTAGTGCTTAACAATAACTTTAAACTCTTCATCGTATTCTTGCCCGCTACATAGTCTTTCATAAGCGGAAGAAAATCTTTCGCAGGAAAGTATCCTACGATTCTGTCGATTTCTTCACCGTCAGAGTTCACATATAAAACTGTCGGAAAACCCTCAACTTTATACTTCTTTGCTAATTCAATGCCCTCACCTTTTTCCGCATCTATCTTCCAGTTTACCTGATTAGCATTCGCAAAATCTGCAACTTCATCAACAGTGTAAACCTTCTTGTCGAGTTCTACACACCATTTACACCAGTCAGTGAAAAAGTCTATCATCACAACTTTGTTCTCTGCCTTTGCTTTCGCAAGTATCTCGGCATACGTTCCGTTCACAAAATTTATCTCATTCGAAAATGCTTTCACCGAAACTAAAAGCACTATCGCCAGTATTATTGATTTAATCTTCATGGTAAATTTCAATTTTTGTAAATTTACGGTTTCCTCTCCTAATATGAAATGTAATAACAAAATCTTGTAAAGTCCCAGCGGGACGAAATATCAATAGTCATAAATCTACACGATAGGTAAAGTCCCGTAGGGACGGCATATAAATCTGTTGTCCCTAATATTTGATTTTTAATATGTATCTTTTATGTTTTATCTTTGATATTTAATATCTTTACTTTATTGAACTTTAATACCTCACAATTCAGTTTTATCCTTGAAAGGAAAACTATGAAACTAAAACACAAATTATCAGAACACCCGTTCTATCAGCTATGGAACAAAGGTGAAATCACACAAGACCAGCTCTCAAAGTATTCTTACGCATACCTTGAGCTCGTCGAACAGATTCCTGTCTTCTGGGCACAGTCAGTAAAAGGATTGAACGCCGTTTCAAATGAATCAGAAAAAGTAGTACTCGAAGAATCTTCTCACATTCCAATGTGGAATCAGTTTAAATCAAAACTCGATTGTGAAAACTATCCTTCTATGAAAGATGTAAATGAAGAGTTATCAAAAATGAACCCGTCCGAACTATTAGGCGCAATTCATTCATTCGAAGTTCAGCAGCCTGAAGTTGCGAAGACTAAAAAGGAAGGACTCTTGAATCATTATGGCTTTTCGGAAGCGGATACAATCTATTTCGACGAACATATGAACGAGGCTGAACATATAGAATACGGAAGAACTCTCGCAAACGACTTTGCAGATAAATCCGATTTCGAAAAAGGATTCTCTCGCGGTTCCGAAATCTTCTATAACGCACTCGACAGATTTCTGAACTAATTTATTATTTATTACCTTCCTTGTTTATTACAGGGAAGGTAATGTTATAAACTCTGTATTGGATTAATCGTGTAAGGAAAGTTTTACATTTCGAATTCCAGCATAAGCAGTCTTGCTGAATCTTTTTCAAGTTGTTCTGAAGGAATATCCATAAGTTTTTTCAATATCCCGTACCATTCTTCTTCGTTTCCTTCAAGCGGCAGTGAAATTAAATCTTTATTCACAAATCCGTTTAACTTTGCAAGATTGTATATGATTAGCTTTGCAGCCCATTGATGCGACGTTTCATCCTTGTCAGGATTTACAAGCTTCTCGAATAGATTTAGTAGCACCAGTCTTCTTAAACCTGTTGAATTTGCAAGTTCGTAAAGGTAAGCAGAAAACTCGGGATTTACCTTCAGAAGTATTTCGCATATATCCCTTTCAACCTTAAAAGTGCTGTCGAGCGAAAAGAAGTTTCCGTTCTTCAGGTTCCCGTAGAAGTAGTTCAGCACATCAGGTACTGAGTTGCCTATTCTTCTGGCTTCTTTATAATCATTCAGATGTCTTATCTCGTGGAATGCATTCGATTTCTTCAGCATCTCCACGAACGTTTTGTTATTTATGTATTTCTGTGATTCTTCTTTTACCTTCGCGAGAAGATAATCGGCATCTGCTTCTTTCTTTACGTATCCGTTCGTCATTCTGGAAATCTCAGTCTTTGCAATCTTTGAATCCTGATCAAATAATCTTAAATACCTTTCTGCCTGCAGATTCATTCTCTCTTCAAGCAAAAACGCAAACGGTGAGTTTGGAAGTTTTATTCCCAGAAACTGTTCCCGAACATTTATTTCATCTATTCGCTTTATTATATGTACTAATGAGCGCAAATTCTCTTTCTCAATTAAAACGGAATCCGAAATTTCGTATGACATCAGAAGCGAATTTGTGTTTCCGTTCTTGTACCTGTATTCAAACATCAGATTTGTAAGCGGGAATCCTTTGTTGTACAGTTCCAGATTTAATGAGTTCGTTTCGTTGTAAATTGAATCAATACTGCTCTTGTTCTCAATTGCCGTAATCACTTTCATTACTTTGTTCTTTATTACTTCGTCAACGTTTGCATCATTTACCTTTTTCTTCTGCGCAACGTATTTCTCCGATGTCTTCCAGTCAGTGTTTATGTAGTATTCCCTCGCATTGTTAAGTGTTATAACAAGCTGTGAAACATCCTTTGCAAAGAAATCTCTCATCGTACTTACTTTATCTTTTTCTGTAAGGTAGGAGGTGTTGTTCATCTTTTCATAAACAAAGTCAGCGGATATTCTGCTTTCCTTTAAAAACATACTGCCTGTTAATAAGACCGTAAAGTTATGCTTGCCGCTTGAAAGGTATAAAGGGTCTATTCTGAAGTTTGCAATCTTCAGTTCGCCAAGGTCAGTGTAGTTTAAATCCTTAAACATCTTTCTTTCCGTCAGCTTATCGTCAACGTATATTTCAACGACGTCAGGTGTCTTACTTCCTTTTATTAAAATAGTGGCAGGAAATTCAGTCGATACAAGTATGCTGCTGTCAGGTGTGATTAAATATACTTTGTATGAATTTAGATTATATAATTTGTACCCAACAATCACTGAAAGCACCGATGCTGATACTATCAGAATTGGAAAGAGTACATAATATTTAATCATTTTATTCATTACATAAATATTGCAAAGATTGAAACAAGATAAAAGGTAAAGAACATAGCTCAGAAATATAGTAACACTCATATTATCATATTCCTTCCTACACTGTCATTCCTGCATGCTCTTAGCAGGAATCTCTACTAATACAATTCGACATTACAAATTTACTTTCTAAAAATAATCTTTCCATCAAATTCATTATCATCTTTTCTTGTCTCTTCCCCTAAAAATTTCTTTCTCTGTGCCCTCTGTGCGCTCTGTGGTGATATCTTTTCTTAAATCTTTTCCACAACTAAAACTTCCCGTAGAACTTACTTATATCAAAATAGAACTCGTAAAATGTCTCC
>JBMOHR010000295.1:0-3566 GCA_049317745.1 Ignavibacteria bacterium | reverse complement strand
TTTAATTACTCAAAATTATCATATTACCGCCTAATAATAAATGTATTTTGTAAAATTGTTGATAATACAATTTAAACTTCATTCTCGGTGCACCTATTCCATAAAGTCCATTCTTATTCTCTTTCAAATTATCTCTGCGATTTCTAATTTACACAATGAACAAAGCAATGATACTTGCCGCAGGATACGGCACAAGATTGAAACCATTAACGGATACGATTCCCAAGGCACTCGTTCCTTTTAAAAACGGTACGATGATTTCTTACCAGATAGAGAAACTGAAATCCATTGGCATAAAAGAAATCGTAGTTAACGCTCACCATTTCAGCGAGCAGTTAATTAAGTACTTTCAGGAAAATGATTTTGGAGTTAAGATAGTTGTTATTGCAGAAGAGGAAATCCTCGGTACAGGCGGTGGAGTGTTAAACACAAAGGAATATCTGCAGTCAGAAGAATACTTCCTTGTGATGAATGTTGATGTCTTTACAGACTTCGACATTGAATTGCTTATAAAGGAGTACGAATCAACTAAGCCGTTAGCATTGCTTGCTGTTCAGAAGAGAAAGACTTCAAGGTATCTGGAATTTGATGATAACTTCATTTTGAAAGCCAGAGTCAAAAGTGATGTGATGAAAGAGAACTATTATGGCTTCAACGGAATGCACATTATATCGAATGATATTTTCTCTGTTAACTATAAGAATGATTACAGGGATATTATAGATATTTATCTTGAAGGAAAGAAAACTGTAAAAGGATTTGATGCCGGAGAGTCTGTATTTATAGATTTAGGAAAGACAGATAACCTGAAAAGAGCAGAAGAATCAGGCGACTGATTCTATACGTACAATCTGAGGAAACTCAATCATCAACGTACGTTCAATTCCCGCACGGAGCGTAATAAGGCTTAACGGACAAGTGTTGCAGGCGCCGAGTAATCTTACATTTACTGTGTTGTCATCTTCAATGCTGACCAATTCTATATCACCGCCGTCGACCTGCAGATGAGGACGAATCTTGCTGAGTACTGTTTCTATATTTTCTGAATTTAATTCCTTGCTCATAAACAAATCTAATAAAAATGGTTATCTAATGATATGAATTAAAAAATGGTTACAGGATTAAACCTGTAACCATTCATTGTAGTAAAAGATAAAATTACATCAGTATCTCAAGTCCTGAATTTTTTTTAGGTGAGATATTCCTCTCGTTTATTTCAAGAATCAGTTTCTTTGCAATATCCTTGAATATTTTGCTTACTTCGCATTCCGGGTCTGCTATTACTATCGGCTTGCCGCTGTCTCCTGCAATCCTGACGTTTGTGTCGATTGGGATTTCACCCAGAAGTTTTACTCCGAATTCATCGGCAATCTTCTTCCCGCCGCCCTGTCCGAATATGTATTCCTTTTCACCGTCTGCTTTTAAGTAATAACTCATATTCTCTATGAAGCCGAGGTTCGGTACGTTTACTTTTTCAAACATTAAATGTCCTTTGCGTGCGTCTGCTAATGCTATTTCCTGAGGTGTTGTAACAACAACTGAACCCGTAAGAGGCACTGTCTGGCTTAATGTTAACTGTATGTCGCCCGTTCCCGGAGGCATATCGAAAAGTAAATAATCGAGTTCTTCCCATTCCACTTCTGTCATAAATTGTTTCAGTGCACTCGAAGCCATCGGTCCGCGCCATACTACTGCTGAATTATCCTCAATCAAGAAACCTATCGACATTAATTTAATATTAAAAGCAACGATTGGCATCATTTTATTCTTGTCACCTACTTTAACTATACCAGGTCTTCCGTTAGCACCGAGCATTATGGGAATTGAAGGACCGTATATATCGGCATCTATCAATCCGACCTTTGCACCTTCAAGAGTGAGTGATGCTGCAAGGTTTGCCGCTACTGTTGATTTTCCTACTCCGCCTTTTCCAGAAGCGATTGCAATTGTGTTCTTAACCTTTGGCAGTACGAGTGATTTCTGTTTGTTGTCGTGATTAACAACTCCAAGCATAAAATCTACATCAACTTTCTTTATCTCAGGAATTGATTCTACGATTGTTACAGCTATTCTTGTTTTTAATCCCGGAAAATCGTTGTATTCCGTATCTGTAATTCCTAATCTCAATTTTAATTTATCACCGTTCAAAGATATATCATACACAAATCCAAGTTCAGTAAAACTCTTTTTCAAATACGGTTCATTGACTGTGGCAAGTAAACTCTTTATTTTTTCTTCCATTTATTTCTTTACTAAGTTTAGTTTTAACAAAATTACTCATTAAATAAGTAATAATGTAACAAAAACACTTCCTAAAAGATTTACACCTTATTAAATTGAATGTGTCACTTCAATTAAATAATTTTAAGCGAAAACAAATTATTATATTGAATAAGACAGCAAAACTCTGGTTAGCGTTTTTGGTAATATCGGCAGTTGTATGGCTCGGTGCGATTAATGTACGTGCATTGATTGGTAACGACCTTTTAAATTATGATGAATTCAGTTTCAGGACGAGTATTCCTCCTGACGAAGAAAACTGGATATTCAGAATGTTATCCCATTCTTCATTACTGATTATGGGTGCGTATGCGGCGACGTTAATATTCTCGGTAGTATTTCTGAAGAAAGCAAAACTTAATCTGCGCGAGAATCCGTGGCTTCTTATGTGCGTTATTCTGTTCTATACATTTGTACCTGTTGAAGTTTATACTTCATACCTCGACGTTAAATTCTATTTACTATACCTGAACAATCCTCCCGTACACGACGGTCTGCTGAAAATATTCGGTGAACGTATAGGTTTTCTGAAAGGTGTTCCGTGGATAGCATTGCTGTCGTATTATGCAATCATAGTAATTGCTGTAATTCAGCCGATGAAGAAAAGTCTTGCAGTACTAGAAGAAGAAAAGAAACAGCATCTGGAAGAATATTCATACAAGTATTTTATGCACGATGAAGATGATTTAAAAGAGGAATACCTGAAATGAGTAAAGTTATTAAAAAGGCAAAGGAAGTACAGGTTACAGAAAATCAGGAAATCGTTATTACGGAATTACTTGAAGTATATACTCAAATTGGATATTCGGTAAGAATAGAAAAAGGTTTCTTCAAAGGCGGATTTTGTCTGCTCCGCGAACAAAAGTTATTCCTGCTTAACAGAAATATAGAGCCGCAGAAGAAAATTAATTTTCTTGCGAAGAATCTTTCTGAAATTGGAGTTGACGGAATTTATCTGAAACCGAATATACGAGAGTTGATAGATAAGGAAAGCCAGCAGAAGTTATTATGATAAGAGTAGTAGTATTAGGAAGCGGAACATCGCAGGGCGTGCCTATAATCGGTTGTACGTGCCATACTTGTTTGTCTACTAATCCAAAAGATAAAAGACTACGTGCTTCAGTGTACGTCGAAACCCAGGGAAAGAAAATACTAATAGATACTTCAATAGATTTCCGACAGCAGTTATTAAGGGCAAACGTAACAGACCTTGACGCAATTCTTTATACTCATCATCACGTCGACCATATATTCGGACTCGATGATTTACGCCAGATTAATCAGAG
>JBMOHR010000294.1:0-3568 GCA_049317745.1 Ignavibacteria bacterium | reverse complement strand
TTTCAGGATGGAGATTTTCGTTCGGGATATTACAGAGACCAGACTTTTGCATTTTTTACAGGCATGTCAGACAAGAGGCATTTCTTTTATCAGTTATACGGCGAAACAGACGTAACAAAAGAACACGCTTGCGGAGGAAGGTCGATGAACAATCACTTCGCCACAAGATTACTCGATGAAAACGGAAAATGGAAGAATCAAATGAAGATGAAGAATACTTCATCGGACATTGCACCTACAGCAGCACAGATGCACAGATTACTCGGACTTGCTTATGCATCAAAACTTTACAGACATAATCCTGAACTTGCATACTTAAAGGAGTTTTCAGTAAACGGAAATGAAGTAGCTTTCGGTACTATCGGAAATGCGAGTACTTCAGAAGGTGTGTTTTATGAAGCAATAAATGCGGCGGGAGTACTTATGGTTCCGCTTGCAATGTCGATATGGGATGATGGTTTTGGTATTTCAGTGCCGAATATTTACCAGATGACTAAAGAGAATATATCAGAAATACTCGGTGGATTTTCCTATGACGATGAAAAGGAACAAGGATTTAAGATATACAGAGTAAACGGATGGGATTATGAAAATTTGGTTAAGACTTACAAAGAAGGTATTGCATTAGTAAGAGAAAAACACATTCCTGCAATATTTCATATTACCGAAGTAACACAGCCACAGGGACATTCAACGAGCGGTTCGCACGAAAGGTATAAGACAAAAGAAAGACTTCAATGGGAAAAAGACTTTGACTGTCTTGTACAGATGAGAAAATGGATGATTGATAAAGGGATTATTACAGAGACCGAACTTAATAAGATAGAAGAAATAATTAAAGCAGATACAAAGAAAACTCAACAGGAAGTATGGACTGATTACTGCAACCCAATTAAGAAAGAGAAAAACGAAGTAGTAAAATTAATATCAGCAGTTGCCGTTAAGAGCAAAGCAAAAGATACTATAGAAAGTTTAAATTTAACTTTGACACGTTCAACCGAAATGGAACGTAAAGTTTCGGCAGCAACAGCATTTGATGTTTTGGTTGCTACGAAAAATGAATCAACACCTGAGCGCGAGAAGCTCAATAACTGGTATAATGACTATTTAAAAGAAAACGAAAAAAGATTTAATACATTCCTTCACAGTCAGTCGGATGAAAGTCCGCTCCTCGTAAAAGAAGTTAAACCAATTTATTCTGATAAATCGCCTATGGTTGCAGGAAGAGAAGTACTTCTTGCTTTCTTCGATGAAGTATTTAAACGCGACCCGAGAGTTTTTGCAATAGGAGAAGATGTCGGACAACTTGGAGACGTGAATCAGGGAATGGCAGGATTACAGGCAAAGTACGGAGACATCAGAGTAACCGATACAGGGATTCGTGAACAGACTATAGTCGGACAGGGAATCGGTGCGGCATTAAGAGGATTGAGACCTATAGTTGAAGTTCAGTACCTGGATTATTTATTCTATGCGATACAGATATTAACTGACGACCTTGCAAATTTACATTACAGAACCGCAGGCGGACAAAAAGCACCTGTCATCATCAGGACAAGAGGACATCGTCTTGTAGGTATATTCCACTCAGGTTCACCAATGGGAACTATCGTAAGTTGTTTACGTGGTATCCATATTTGTGTTCCGAGAAATATGACACAGGCAGCAGGGTTTTATAATACACTTCTGAAATCAGATGACCCGGGAATGGTTATCGAGAGACTGAATGCATACAGGATTAAAGAAAAGTTACCTGACAACATTGCAGATATCTGTCTGCCGCTTGGATTACCGGAAGTACTTGAAGAAGGAAATGACATAACAATTGTAACATACGGAGCTACTGTGGACATTGTAAAAGGTGCAACTGCCAAACTAAAAGAACTTGGAATCAGTGTTGAGGTTGTTGATGTACAAACATTATTACCGTTTGACAGGTTTGGAATCATACTTAAATCCATTCAAAAGACTAACCGTGTATTATTCATTGACGAAGACGTACCGGGTGGAGCAACAGCGTTTATGATGCAGCAGATAGTTGACGAACAGGGCGGTTATCAGTATCTTGATTCAAAACCTCAGTGCTTAAGCGCAAAGGCTCACAGACCACCATACGGTGTTGACGGAGATTATTTCACAAAACCGAGTGTAGAAGATGTGATTAAATCAGTGTATGAGATTATGAATGAGGCAAACCCGAAAGCATTTCCTAAATTTTATTAGAATATAAATATCAGGGACGTCTTATAAACGTCCCTGATTTATTTAATTTAAAATATAAAACTAAAAGCACTGGTAATAACTATCCAGAATATCCAAACACCATAAACAATTCCGTATGATTTCCCAGATGATATTTTAGCTGCTTTCGAAAGACCTACTGCAACAGCAAAATAATACCAGATTGAGATTATATCAATCTTTGTAAAGAATTCAGCAAGCTTTTCACCAACCATTCCTTCGTTTAAAATCAAAGCAGGAGACAAAGTAGAAATTGTTCCCATCACGATAGAAAGAACAAGGCTAATAATAGAACCTATAATTGTTATTATCAATGGAAGGCCTACAACATTAAGCAGATTTCCAAAATCAACATCTGCCTTTAAAACTTTTAATAACAAAAGATAAACAAGACTGAGAACAAACAGCATTAAAAACGGGACTAAGACAACTCCGCCGTATCCCATAATCTGAAAGAATGTACTCTTGGGATCCATAAACTTCTCAGCCTGTTCTATTGCCTGTTTAGACTGTTCAGGAGACATTTTACCGCTTTTTACCTGTTCATCCATTCTCTTTTCAAGCTGGGCTTTCTGCTTATCCATAATACCTGACATAAGCTGCGCATCCCTGAAAAATATAAATGTTACAACTACACCAATTACAATTGAAAGCAACACCGGTATTATCCAGTAATTCTTCCTTTTAGTGCTAACCATAGTTTCAAATGTCTCTCCAGGAACTGTGATGACACCTGTGATAGCATCGGTTATAGATAGTTGTTCCAAAGGTTCTTCTACCGTTGGATTTTGCTCTAATGGTGTTTGATTGTTTTCCATAAAGTTATAATTTATATAGTTTATTATTAATTACGTATTCCTCAACCTGAGGTTTCAGTAAGTATTTTACTGATTTATTTTCTCTGATTCTATGCCTAATATCGGTAGAAGATATTTCCAGCATAGGTACAGATAAATAGCGGGCCTTCCTTGAAAACTCATCATCTACATCCTGGACTAAATAACCTGGGCGATTCATAACAATAACTTCCGAAATAAGGAAGAGTTTATTTGGGTTCTTCCATTTCGGAAACTCAATTAGATTATCGATACCAACAATAAGATATATCTTAATAAAATCTTCTTTATATTGTTCGTACAAATCAATAAGAGTATCAACGGTATAATTGGTAATCCCCTGTTTAGCCTTTTCAATTTCAATATCAGACACTTCAAAATGAGGGTCATCTTCAAAAGCCAGTCTTGCCATGTTCAGTCTGTGTTCTGCTTCTATAAGAGTAACTTCATCTTTCAATGGATGTTTCCCGGATGGGATGAATATAACTTTG
>JBMOHR010000293.1:0-3616 GCA_049317745.1 Ignavibacteria bacterium | reverse complement strand
GGCAAATACGCTTATGGCAGCAGCTAATATATCAGCCTCCTTATTTCCTTCTTTCCTTCTCATGTCTTTATGCTTATTATTGAATAAAGGTTCATTTATCAAAACTAATCATAGCAAACATAAATGTCAAGATAATAAATGGGAGACCTTGTCAATGCAGGTTAGATAAGCTGTTTATATAATATGGCAAAACAGAAACCCCTTCTCCGTTTTGTTCAGAGAAGGGGCCTTATAAGGAATTAGAAATATTCTTACGTATTATTCAAATATCTTTTCTACATCCTGATACTTTGAATGCATGACATCTATTGCCTTATCTATCGCAGCATAGTCATTTGTCTTTAATGCTTCTTTAAGAGCGACGGTTTTTGCCACTAACTCTTTTACTGTATTCTGGAATAATTCAGTCTTACCCTCAAGCTTCTTAGGCAGCTTTGCGTTTAAACAGGCTTCTGCTTTTGCAATCATGCCGTCCATCATAGGAACGATCGATTTGTAATCTTTTGAAGGATAGAACTTATGAAATATAACATAAAGATCTTTGTGGTATTCATCAACTTCTTTGCTGACTGGTCTTAATACTCTAACCATAAATTCATAATCAGCATGGAGTTTTTCTGCTGCATCAAGCATTACCTGATCGTCGGTTCCTTTAGCTGCTGCATAGTAATTCTCAGCTGAGGCATTGAGTACTTTTAAACCATCTTTCCATTTTGCTTCTTTATCTTTAAGAATTCCGGGAAGCGGTGCATTGTTAATCTTCCCCATATCAATCTGAATCTTTTCAACCATTCCCTTTAATGCTGCGATATCTTTAGATGGATATGCTTCATGCCAAATTACATAAATAACATCATGAAACTGTTTTAATTCAGGAACTGATGAAGTTATTTCAGTTGAATCGATCGTATTCTGTGCCATTAAATTTGATGAAATGAACATAATACTGATAACTAATAAAATAAGTAACTTTCTCATAAAGATTTTTAACCTCCGTTTAGTTTAATTAATTAATATAATATTTCGACAATTGTGACGACTTATTCCTGATTTTGCCAACCCTGACGATATCTGTGTCTCTTCTGTAATCCTTTTCCAAAATAACAATTACTGTCTTTTCTGAGCTCTTTGTGTCTGTTACAATTCCATTTTTTATTATAACCACCATTTCTGGGTGGCACATAGTCAGGTTGATTATCTACTTGTTTATTTACAGATTTAGTTGCGGTATCGAAGGAGATGTCTTTAGTGATATCTGAACTTTCAGGTTTATTAAATATCATGCTATCCACATTTCGTTCCTCATTACCGCAGGAAGATATAATGATAAGTACAAAAATAATAATAATATTTCTTAATAAATACCCCAAGATATTTCAATATCAGCAATTTCCGTGCCTAGTCTTTGTTCTTCAGGCCCCATTTTTCAAGCCTGTAACGCAAATTCCTTTCTGAAATACCAAGAAGTTTTGCTGCAGCAGATTGATTTCCATTAGTCTGGTGTAATGCATCATTTACCATTTTTCTTTCCAGGCATTCTACTTTCTCGGGCAAAGATGAACCTTCTTCAAAACAGGAATTCACATCCTTTTCACTGCGTGGCTTTCTGATACCTAACGGTAAATCATCAGTAGTAATTATCTCATTTCTGGATAAGACTATCGAATGATGAACAACATTTTCAAGTTCTCTTATGTTACCCGGATAACCGTATTTCATTAATATATCCAGGGCCTCTTTCGAAAAATCCAGATTCGATTTATCGGAATCGCTTTTATATTTATTCAAAAAAGTTGATATAAGTAGAGGTATATCTTCTTTCCTTTCTCTTAAAGCAGGAAGATTAATGTTAACAACATTTAATCTGTAGTATAAGTCTTCCCTGAATTTTCCTTCTTTGATGAGCTCATCGATATCCTTGTTAGTTGCGGCTATAACCCTTACGTCAACATTAATTGTTGTACTTCCGCCTACTCTTTCGAACTGTTCTTCCTGCAGAACACGAAGAAGTTTAACCTGAATATGCAATGGAAGGTCACCTATTTCGTCAAGGAATATAGTACCTTCATCCGCAATCTCAAACCTACCCTTGTGCTGTTTTTCCGCACCGGTGAATGAACCTTTTTCATGACCGAATAACTCACTCTCAAGAAGATTCTCGTTTAACGCAGCACAGTTAACAGGAACAAACAACTTGTCTTTTCTCTTACTGGCAAAATGTATGGCTCTTGCAAGGACTTCTTTTCCTGTCCCGCTTTCCCCCAGTATCAGAACTGAAGCTTTTGACGCAGCGACTCTGCCAACAACATCCAGTATCTTCTGCATTTTCAGGGAAGCCGTTACTATACCTTCAAGCCTGTTAACCGTTTCAAGTTGCTCTCTAAGTATCTTATTTTCCGATACAAGATTATTCTTTTCTAAAATTCTTTTTATAACGAGTTCAATTTCATCAAGATTGTATGGTTTGGTAATGAAATCATAAGCCCCTTGTTTCAGTGCAAGCACTGCTGTTTCAACCGATGCATACGCCGTCATTATAACTACCGCTATTTCAGGATTGACAAGCTTAAGCTGATTAACAAGGTCAATGCCGGAAGCACCTGGCATTTTCAGGTCGGATAAAACAACGTCAATTCTGTTTTTAAAAACAAGACTCAATGCTGCATCAACCGAGTCAGCCTCCAGTACGTTAAATCCTCGGCTTTTCAGATCACCTGTTAGAATAAATCTCTGTGACTTTTCATCATCTACGACTAATATTGTTGCATCCATAATTATGGTAATGTTATTGTAATTTTTGTACCTTTGTTTATTTCACTCTCAACATCTATGCTGCCGTTATGCTGAAGCACTATCTGTCTGACTATACTAAGGCCCATTCCTGTTCCGTCAGATTTTGTTGTAAAGTATATATCAAATATCTTTTTTAGGTTTTCTTTTGCAATCCCGCAGCCTGTATCTCTGACTTCAAAGACTGACTTTTCTTTTATTTTTCTAAATCTGAAGTCAATTGATCCGCCAGTACCTGTAGCATCTATTGAATTCCGAAACAGATTTATGAACACCTGCTTCATTTGTTGATAATCTATATTCACATCTTCATCAGATTCAATTATGGTACTAATCTTTATCTGTTTGGCTTCAGCCTGTATGTTTATAATCTTCATTAATTCCTCTAGGAATTCTGACACTTTAATTCTTTGCATAACAAGGTTGGCAGGTTTTGCGAACCTAAGGAACTGTTCAATAATTCCGTTAACCCTAAATGATTCTGAATGAAGCACTTCGGTAAGCGTATTAAAATCTTCCGAATTAATCACTTTACCGTATTCCCTGTCAAGCCTTTGTGATATCATACTGATTGTGTTCAGTGGATTTCTGATTTCATGGGCAACCCCCGATGCAAGTTCGCCCATCGCAAATAGCTTCTCATTAAGGCTTAATTGTTTTTCAATCTTCCTTATTTCCGTTATATCCTCTATTACGAGAGAATAAGTATCGAGAACTTTATTATCAGTATAAACATCAGTAGAATTAATCATAAATGATTTATTACTTCCTCTAACCTGCTGTTCAGCTTCGTAATTCCTGACATGCTTTTTTGCACTAAGCAGTT
>JBMOHR010000292.1:0-3639 GCA_049317745.1 Ignavibacteria bacterium | reverse complement strand
GTAAAAGCCGATGAGGTAATAGATGCAAAGGGCAAACTGGTAATGCCCGGAGGAATTGACCCTCACGTACATCTTGAGATGCCTTTTATGGGAACGTTTTCAACTGACAATTATGAGACAGGAACACTGGCTGCACTACACGGCGGAACGACAACAGTCATAGATTTTATAATTCAGAAACAGGGTGAATCATTGAAGGCAGCTTACGACGAATGGACAGGAAGAGCAAACGGAAATGCTTACGGCGATTATGCATTTCACGTGGCAGTAACAGATTTTAATGAAGAGACTAAGAAAGAAATCGAATACTTCATAAACGAACTTGGTATTACATCGTTCAAAACTTTCATGGCTTACAAAGGTGCATTGATGATTGACGACAAACAGATGGTTGGGCTGATGCACGAGGTGAAAAAGCACGGGGGCATTGTAACGAGTCATGCAACTAACGGTGATATAATTGATTACCTCGTTTCAAAGCATAAGGCAGAAGGGAAACTTTCACCTTTATACCATTATCTATCGCAGCCGGAAGTTACGGAATCGGAAGCAACGGGAAGGTTTACTGATATGGCATACAACACAGGTGTTCCTTCATACATTGTACATATGTCGTGCGAGGGCTCGCTTAATGCATTAAGGCGTTCGCAATTGAGACACCAGAAAGTATATGCAGAGACCTGTGTACAGTATTTAATACTTGATGCTTCGTTGTATGAAAAGAATTTTGAAGGAGCCAAGTGGGTTATGAGTCCGCCTTTACGCGAGAAGAAAGACCAGACAGCATTATGGGGCGGGATAGACCAAGGGTCAATACAAACTATCGCAACAGACCACTGTCCGTTCCACTGGGAGCAGAAACTAAACGGTAAAGATGATTTTTCAAAAATACCTAACGGTGCACCCGGAATAGAAAACAGGATGGAACTGATGTTCAGCGAGGGTGTGCATACAGGGAAGATATCGCTTAATAAATACGTTGAGATTACTTCTACAAATTCTGCAAAGATATTCGGAATGTTTCCGCGTAAGGGCACAATAAGCATAGGTTCAGATGCTGATATAATTATTTTCGACCCTAATGAAGAACATACAATATCAGTGAAAAGCCATCATATGAACGTGGATTATTCTGCGTACGAAGGATGGGAAGTGAAAGGAAAATGCAAGCAGACAATACTAAGAGGTAAACTTGTAGTAGACAACGGAAAAGTGAAAGCCGAAAAGGGATACGGTCAGTTCATAAAGAGAGATAAATTTAAAAACGTTTAATAAATTTTTAATAATAAAGTTATGCCAAGAAAAATTAAATCAGGGTTAATACAGATGTCGCTACCGATGACGGAAGGCGAAGGAACCATTGCACAGATAAAAGAAGCAATGATACAGAAACATATTCCATACATAGAAGAAGCAGGTAAAAAAGGCGTTCAGGTTTTATGCCTTCAGGAAATTTTCAATACTCCATATTTCTGTCCGGGACAGGATAAGGCATGGTATGAATCTGCTGAACCAATGCCGGGACCAACGGTTGAGAGAATGCAGGAATACGCGAAGAAGTATAATATGGTTATAATTGTTCCAATATTCGAAAAGGAACAAGCTGGCGTTTTATACAATACGGCTGCAGTAATTGATGCAGACGGAACGGTGCTTGGTAAATACAGGAAGAATCATATTCCACATACTTCGGGATTCTGGGAAAAGTTTTTCTTCAAACCAGGGAACCTTGGTTATCCGGTGTTTCAAACCAAGTACTGCAAAGTAGGTGTTTATATCTGCTACGACAGGCACTTTCCTGAAGGTGCAAGGATACTCGGATTGAACGGTGCGGAAATAGTTTACAATCCATCGGCAACAGTAACAGGTCTTTCACAGTACTTATGGAAACTCGAGCAGCCTGCACACGCAGCAGCAAACGGGTATTTCATGGGATGCATAAACAGAGTAGGAACAGAAAAACCATGGAGCATAGGAAAGTTTTACGGTTCATCGTACTTTGTTGACCCGAGAGGACAGATATTTGCACAGGCTTCGGAAGACAATGACGAATTACTCGTTGCGGATTTTGATTTAGATATGATAGAAGAAGTAAGAGCCACCTGGCAGTTCTTCAGAGACAGAAGACCGGAAACATACAATAAATTAACCGAGTTATAATGGCAGAATTTAAGAGACCTACAAACGAACAGGAATTCGAGAAAAACTTTTCTCCGATAAAAGTACTTATGAACAAATCAGAAGCAATTCTGGAAAGTTCAAAGTGTCTGTTCTGTTATGATGCACCATGTACAAAGGCCTGTCCGACACATATAGACATTCCGCTTTTCATAAGACAGATAAACAGCGGTAATGTTACAGGTTCAGCAAAGACAATTTATGCGTCGAATTATATGGGAAACCTGTGCGGCAAAGTATGTCCTGTTGAAGTGCTTTGCGAAGGTTCTTGTGTATACGTAAATCAGGGAGTTAAGGCAGTTGAGATAGGAAGACTTCAGAATTACGCAACGAATAAAGTTCTTTCTGAGAAAATACATATATTTTCTGAAGGAGAAGCAGTCAACAAGAAAGTTGCGATTATTGGCGGAGGACCTGCAGGGCTTTCCTGTGCAAGCGAACTTCGTTCAGCGGGAATTCAAGTGGACATTTATGAAGGAAGGAAAATGGCTGCAGGACTTGCATTGCACGGAATAGCTCCGTACAAGATTGCTAACGAAGACGTTCTGGAAGAATTGAATTATCTTCAGGAACAATTTCATTTTAACATCATATACAACAGCTTTATAAAAACCAAGGCTGATGTTGAGAAACTTGAAAAGGAATATGATGCAGTATTTCTTGGTATAGGAAATTCAAGCACATCGGCGTTAAACATTCCGGGTGAAGACAAGAAGGAAGTTTATGGTGCAGTTGAGATAATCGAAGAATTAAGGATGAAGAAGAGTAATCTTGTTTACGGGAATAAAGTAATAGTTTTCGGCGGAGGAAACACTGCTATGGATGCAGCTTCTGAGTCTGCAAGAATGGGTGCCGAAACAGTCTTACTTGCTTACAGAAGGTCTAAGGAAAATATGGGTGCTTATGAGTTTGAATATGACCTTGCAAAGAGTGCCGGTGTAAAGGCATACTTCAATGTTGCTCCTGTAGAGATACTCGGCGACGAGAAAGTTACAGGTGTTAAATTCATAAAGACTGAGATAAAAGACGGTAAACTGAAAACCATTGCTGGAAGTGAATTTACTGAAAAATGTGATATGGTTATCAAAGCCACAGGTCAGTCAAGACATTTTGAATTATTTGATAATATAAGTAAGCTTGAAGTAGATGACCTCGGTAGAATTATCGTAGATGAAAATTTCCGTACAATGAATCCAAAATACTTTGCAGGCGGCGATGCAGTAAACGGCGGTAAGGAAGTTGTTAACTCAGTAGCAGAAGGAAAATTTGCTGCCTCCAGTATTATTAAACAATTAACTAAAATTTAAAGTAGAAATAAATAAGTTTTAAAAATATGAGTGCAAAATCATCAAAGAATAAACTGGCAAGTAATTTAGCCGGGATAAAATCACCTAATCCGTTCTGGTTAGCATCGGCACCGCCGACTAATTCGGGATATCAGATTATGAAGGCATTCGATGC